>NZ_JBPYDE010000002.1:0-316373 GCF_051847555.1 Psychrobacter sp. 1Y4
GGTCTTGCAAATGGTAATGTTGCTGCAAATTCTACTGAAGCGGTGACTGGTGATCAGTTAAATACTACTAATACTAACGTTACTGCTAATAGAACAGACATCGATATCAACGCAGGCAACATTACCGACAACAGCAATCGCTCTACTGGCAACCTAGCTGCATTAGGCGGCGGCGCTGCTTATGATGCAGCAACGGATACCTATACCGGGCCCACTTATACTCTAAATAACGGTAATAATGATGCGACCACCACAGACTATAACGATGTCGGTAGCGCGCTAGGTAATTTAGATACTCGTACTACCACTAATACCGCTGATATTGATAAAGGTATCAGCTTTGGGAATGGCACGACAGACAATAACTTTGCGCTAGGCGATACTATTAACGTCACTGGTGACAGTAATATCATTTCTACTACCACCGCTGATGGCGTACAAGTTAGTTTAAATGAGAGCGTTGATCTTGGAGTAAATGGTAGCGTTAGAACAGGTAATACTACCGTCAATAGATCTGGTATTACTTTAACCGGTGGTACAAACCAAACAGTGACTCTAAGCAATGAAGGTCTTAATAACGGTGGCAATCGTATTACTAAAGTTGCCGACGGTATCGTAGCTGATGACGCGGTGAATTTCGGTCAATTAGATGCAGCAGCAGGGGCTGCTGATACCAAGACTGATGCGCTAGGCAATAGTACAGCGAGTAACCTAGGTGGCGGCGCGAACTATAACGCAGCCACTGGCGTAGTTGAAGCGCCCACTTATACCTTAAATAACGGCGATAACGATGGTAACACCACAGGCTATAACGATGTCGATAGCGCACTAGGCAACTTAGATGGTCGCACCACTGCAAACACTTCTGGTCTTGCAGATCTGGCCTCAGGTAAAACTGGTCTGGTTCGTCAAGACACAGGCACAGGCGCGATTACCGTTGGTGCTCAAACGGGTGGTACCAGCGTTGACTTCAGTAATTCAACAAATGAGAACCGTAAACTGACAGGCATTGCTGCCGGAACAGCCGACAATGATGCGGTGAACGTGAGTCAATTAAATACTACCAATAGCAATGTTGCCACTAATGCTAGCAACATCACTGATAACGATAACCGCTCAGCAGGCAACCTAGCTGCATTAGGCGGCGGCGCTGCTTATGATGCAGCAACTGATACTTATACTGCTCCAACTTACACCCTAAACAACGGTAATAATGATGCGACCACCACAGACTATAACGATGTCGGTAGCGCGCTAGGTAACTTAGATACTCGTACCACTACGAATACCACTGATATTGCAAAGGGCTTTAACATCAGTGCCGACAATGGCACTCAAGACAACGTGCAGTTAGGCGAAGCGGTTAACTTTACCAATACAGATGGCAACCTAGTTGTGACCAATACTGTCGATAATGGCATTAACTACGACTTAGCAGAGAACATCAGTGTCACCCAAGCGACTATTGGTGATGCCACTAACAATACGGTATTGACCAGCACAGCTAATGGTTTAGATGTAGGCGGTGATAAAATCACTAACCTATCCAACGGCACTATTGCTGCTGGATCAAGTGATGCAGTGACGGGGGATCAATTAAACACTACCAATCAAAACGTTGCAGCCAACAGAACAGACATTGATACCAACACCAGCGATATTGACGACATCAACGCTGGTCGCACCGGTATCGTCCGCCAAGATGCTGGTACAGGTGCGATCACTGTTGGTGCTGCTACTGGTGGTACCAGCGTTAACTTTACTGGCACTGATGGCGTGCGTACCTTAAGTGGTCTTGCAAATGGTAATGTTGCTGCAAATTCTACTGAAGCGGTGACTGGTGATCAGTTAAATACTACTAATACTAACGTTACTGCTAATAGAACAGACATCGATATCAACGCAGGCAACATTACCGACAACAGCAATCGCTCTACTGGCAACCTAGCTGCATTAGGCGGCAATGCTGCTTATGATGCAGCAACTGATACCTATACTGCCCCAACCTATACCTTGGATGACGGGACTAATACTGGCTCCAATACCACGGTCAACAACGTTGGTGGCGCTCTTAGTAATTTAGATACTCGTACCACTACTAATACCGCTGATATTGATAAAGGTATTAGCGTTGGGAATGGTACGACAGATAATAACTTTGCGCTAGGCGATACTATTAATGTCACTGGTGATAGTAATATCACTTCTACTACCACCGCCGATGGCGTACAAGTTAGTTTAAATGAGAGCGTTGATCTTGGTGCAAATGGTAGCTTCACCGCCGGTAACAGTGTCTTAAACAACACCGGTCTGACCATTACGGGTGGACCGAGTATCACCAGTGCTGGTATCAATGCCGCCGGTAATAAAATAACCAACGTCGATGACGGTACGGACGCAGGCGACGCAGTGAATTTCGGTCAGCTAGAAGCATCAAGCAATGCTGCTGATACTAAGACCGATGTCTTGGGCAACAGTACAGCGAGTAACCTAGGTGGCGGCGCGAACTATAACGCAGCCACTGGCGCAGTCAGTGCTCCAAGCTATACTTTAGATGATGGGACTAATGCTAGTGTCAACACTACGGTCAATAACGTGGGCGCTGCCCTCACCAACCTTGATGGTCGTACCACTACTAACACTAGCGATATCGACGATATCAACGCTGGTCGCACCGGTATCGTCCGTCAAGATACTGGCACAGGCGCGATTACGGTTGGCGCTCAGACTGGCGGTACAAGCGTTGACTTTACTGGCAATGATGGCGTGCGTACCTTAAGTGGCCTTTCTAATGGCAACGTTGCCGCAGGTTCAACTGAAGCGGTGACTGGTGATCAATTAAACACTACTAATACCAATGTCACCGACAACAGCAATCGCTCTACTGGCAACTTAGCGGCATTGGGCGGCAATGCTGCTTATGATGCAGCAACTGATACCTATACTGCCCCAACCTATACCTTGGATGACGGTACCAATACGACTACCAATACCACGGTTAACAACGTTGGTGACGCGCTAGGTAACCTAGATATACGCACTACCACTAATACCGCTGATATTGATAAAGGTATCAGCTTTGGGAATGGTACGACAGATAATAACTTTGCGCTAGGCGATACTATTAATGTCACTGGTGACAGTAATATCACTTCTACTACCACCGCAGGCGGTGTACAAGTTACTCTGAACGATAATATTGATGTTAATAGAATCACTGCTGGTAACAGTACATTAAATAATGCTGGTGTTACCATTGTTGATGGTCCTAACAATACTGTTACCCTTAGCGGATCTGGACTCAATAACGGTAATAATAGAATTACCAACCTAGCTGATGGCATTGCACCAAATGACGCAGCAACTTTCGGTCAATTAACAGACACCAATAATATTGCAACAGGGAACTTGTCTGCCCTTGGCGGCGGTGCAACTTATAATGCTGTAACTGATACCTATACCGCGCCGACTTATACACTAGATAATGGTAGCAATATCGGTACCACCAGCGACTTTGATAACGTCGGTAGTGCACTAGGCAACCTAGATGGTCGTACCACTGCGAACACTTCTGGTCTCGCAGATCTGGCCTCAGGTAGAACTGGTCTGGTTCGTCAAGACACAGGTACAAGCGCTATCACCGTTGGCGCTCAGACTGGCGGTACAAGCGTTAACTTTACCAATGTAAGTGGCGATGCTCGTCAACTAACAGGCGTGGCAAGTGCAGGTGATATAAGTTTACCTGCCAATGCAAATACTGCGGTGAATGCTGGTGACGTGAATGCAGCGGTTACAGGCTTGACTAATGCTGGTCTAAACTTCCAAGGCGACGACGGTACATTGATCGATCGCAACCTTGGCGACACACTCAGGGTTACAGGTAGCGCAACTGGTAACTTAACCACTGGCAATATCGGTGTGGTAGCAGACGGTACAGATGGTCTAAGCGTCCAGTTGGCTGAGAACATTAACCTTGGTACTGATGGTAGTGTGACGACTGGCAACACCCTAATGAACAATACAGGGCTTTTAGTTAATGATGGCGCAGGCAATGCAACCACCATCACCACCGCTGGCACAAGCGTGGTCGATGCTGATGGTAACAATGCGGGCTACACAGCAGCCGGCTCAAGCTTAAGTGATGACCAAGGCAACACCAATGTCAGCACCGCGACAGGCAATACCATCACCACTGGCAACAACGTCACTACAATAGGCGCAGGTAACATCAGTGTCAGCGGTGTTGACAACACTGACCCTGCAAACCCTGTATCCAACACCTTAGTATTAGATGGCAACACAGGACAGATCAGCGGTGTAACTGACGCAACTGCAGCTGACCAAGCCATTAACAAAGGTCAACTAGACGCGATAGCAAGTGCAGGTAACACTAAGACAGATGCTCTAGGGAACAGCACAGCAAGCAACCTTGGCGGCGGTGCAAGCTATAACGCTGCAACAGGTGTAGTTAGCGCCCCAACCTACACCTTGGACAATGGCGCTAATACTGGCACCGATACCACGGTTAACAACGTCGGATTGGCACTTGAGAACCTAGATGGTCGCACCACGGCAAACACTTCTGGCCTCGCAGATCTGGCCTCAGGTAAAACTGGTCTGGTTCGTCAAGACACAGGCACAGGCGCGATCACCGTTGGTGCTCAAACGGGCGGTACAAGCGTTAACTTTACCAATGTAGGTGGCGATGCTCGTCAGTTAACAGGTGTGGCTGATGGCACCAATGCCACAGACGCTGTGAATAAAGGTCAGTTAGACGCTATTACTGGCAACATAAGTGCAAGTGGCGTTCAGTATGATCGTAATAATGACAATACAGTAAACTACGATAGAGTTAGCTTTGACGGTACACAGGCTGTTATTGGCAAAGATGATAGTGATAACGATATCGTCGTCAGTGGTGGCACGACGCTTACCAACGTTGCCAATGGTGTCAATGCTTCCGATGCAGTCAATAAAGGTCAGCTCGACAGCGCTACCAAAGTTAAAGTCTTTGATAGCAGCGGGGACGAAGTGACCATTAATGTCGCTGAGCAAGTCGCTAACACTTCTGTAGATAATGATAATTTAGATTCATTGTTCTTAACTTACGATAAAACAGGCCAAGAAGTCACAGACCGTCTAACCATTGGTCAAACCGTACAAAAGATGAACACTGAAGGCGTAAAATTTGCTCACACCAATGCTAGAGATAATGGTGCAGGTGGCGTCGGCATTACCAACGACTCAAGTGCCGGCGGCTTTGATTCAACAGCCATTGGTGTCAATGCCATTATCAAAGAAGGCGCTGATAGCACGGTTGCTCTAGGGCACGACACCGAAGCGACAGAGACGGCTAAAGACTCTGTGGTCATTGGTAAAGGCTCAAAAGTATCAGGCGCCTCCTCTGTTGCCATCGGTGATAACGCTCAAGCCAACGGCACGCAGTCCATTAGTATCGGTACAGGTAACATCGTCAATGGCGATAACTCTGGTGCCTTTGGTGATCCAAGTACGATCAATGGTAATAACAGTTACTCAGTGGGTAATAACAATACGATTAACAGTGATGATACTTTCGTAATCGGTAACGGCATTACAGCAAACCAAAATGGCTCAGTAGTACTAGGTCTTGGCTCTGCAGCTACAACAGGTGCTGGTATTGTAGGATTTGGCGCCGCTAGTAATGCCGCTATTGCTGCCACAACCAGCACTACAGGCGCAATTGCTGTAGGCGATGCGGCTAATGACGTATATCGTCAAGTCACTGGTGTTGCCGCTGGTACGGCAGACTCTGATGCGGTCAACGTCTCACAGTTAAAAGCAGTCAGTGACGCACTTGGTGATAGCAATGCATCACTCAATAATGCAGCGGTTCAGTATGACAAAAACCCAGATGATACGGTCAATAAAGGCAGCATCACGTTAGGTGGCGGTGCTGAAGGTACCACGATTACTAACGTAGCCAATGGGGTTCAAGCATCAGATGCTGTTAATAAAGGTCAGTTAGATAATCTTGGTAGCGGCGTCGCCGGCATTATCGGCGGCGATGCTAGCTATGATGCTGATGGCAACCTCACTGCTAATAACATCGGCGGTACTGGTCAAGGTAACATTAGTGACGCCATCGCTGCTGTTAACCAAGGCAACGCGCAGGCCAACGAAGATATCCAAGCCAATAACGAGCAGATCACAGACAATACTGGTCGTCTTGACGCAGGTATCAGCTTTGGCGCGGATAACGGTGACAATATCAGTCAGAGCATCGGCGGTAACAATGGCAGCATTCAATTTGAAGGCGGCAATAACATTACCACCAGTACTGCTAACGGTGATATTCAAATTGGCCTAGATGGCAACATCGAAGTCGACAGCGTCACTACTGGCAACACAGTGGTTAGTGACAATGGCGTCACGATCAAAGATGGTCCTAGCATGACAACTGAAGGCTTTAATGCCGCCAACACTGTCATCACTGGAGTTGAAGCTGGCAGAGTTGCAGCGGACAGTACTGATGCGGTTAACGGTGGTCAGCTACATGCTCTTGATAAAAAGCTTGGCGATAGCGTCAACGCCCTAGGCTACAGAATTGGTGAAGTCGAAGATGATGCCAATGCTGGTATCTCAGCGGCGATGGCAATGTCTTCATTGCCACAAGCGTATATCCCAGGTAAGTCGATGGTCGGCGGCGGTATCGCCTCGTACAATGGCGAAAGCGCAGTGGCCGTTGGTGTGTCTAAAGTGTCTGATAACGGTCGCTGGGTAATTAAAGTGAATGGTACAGCGGATACACAAGGGAATGCTGGCGGTGCCATTGGTGCAGGCTTCCATTTCTAGTACAAGCACCTTACCTCATGGCAGCGTTTGTCTATAGATAGCTTTTATAAATAGATAAACGTTGTCAAATGACACACAACATATATTAAGGAATGGATCATGAAAAAATCTGCTTACCGTTACGGCTTGTTAGCCACTACTGCTCTACTATTTGCTATGACTGGCTGTACCCAAAAAAACATAACGCCAACGTGGCATTTGACCCCTGGTGCTCAGCACGGCTCTGTTGATACCGATGACTTGGTGTTCCCAGATCCAAACAAAGCGTGGCAAAAAGGCGGTAGTATCGTCAGTCAGGACGATGTTGCCAAAATCAAGGTGGGTACTACTAAAGATGAAATCTATAAACTAATTGGCACCCCTCATTTTAGTGAGGGCTTTAACGCTCGTGAATGGGATTATATCCTCAAATTTTACAGTACTGATGACAGAGTCGAAACGTGTCAATATAAGATCATCTTTGACGACAGTTATGAAGGTCGTCTACGTGATGATGAATTCGTCGCTACTGAGTTTTATTGGCTACCAGCCTCTTGTGCTAAGTATGGACATTAATTCGTTGATTCAATGAACGGTCTAAGTTAACTAAAAAGCAAGGCAGCTACTGTCTTGCTTTTTTGTATGGAAGCATAAAAAATTACGTTACAAAACGTATTCATCGTACCCTACCTTATGGTATTTCACCTTATATTCGGCTAAAATCATATATTAACATTACCGAATATAAACAAATATACAAGTAGAAAGCTATGATAAATACGGGCGACACACTACTCTGTACGGCTGGCAATACCTTTTTTGCAACAGGTAATACCTATGTTGTAGGCGACTTTGTGAATGAAAAGTATTTTCAAGTGCTTACAGGGTATAACGATGAGCATTGGTATGCGACACTAAATAATGAAAAAATATACGTGCACTTTGATTCTGCTACTGCTGCCTATGACGACGCTTGGTTTGATTGCATGAATAAAAAAAGAAGCGCTTAACGTACTGATTCATTCTTTGTTATATTTGCAGATGTTGCCATGCAAATACCAAAATAGCAGCAGCGATTAACCAGCCTGCAATACCTAGTAATAACGCCTTATACAGCCCAATGTGGCTAAAACTAAAAAACACAATCAGCGTATAAATAAGATGCGGTATCACACCTAGCATACTAAATATCAGTGCAACCTTAAAATCTGTAGCACTACGCTGAGTACTGACTAAAAAATGACTGATCAAAGTAAAAGTCGGAAAAAGTGGCGCAAGTGCAGCCAAATAAAAAAAACGACTTTGAGCGAACAGTTGAATCAATAATACCACCAACGCGCCAACAAGCATTTTTAGCCAAATCATAATGGGTTATCTCCTGTTGGACTCAAACTAGCTACGCTCTTATCGATTTTTAGCTATCATTAAACACTTAATGAATGTGCCTAGCTTATGAAAAATCATGAAGCTTAAGTCGTGAAACTTAAGTCACTTAAACACAGGTCATAAAGATATAAAAGCTAAAGTGACGGATTATATCATTAGATAGAGCTAACAAATTATTCAAAAATCGATAACTTATAGAAAAAGCGTCTGTAATACTACTTGAGTTTGTTGCTCAAGCTCTGCAACGGCTTCTTTATTTAAAGCATCTGCATGCGGTTGTCCGAACTCCCCTCTTGCATCACCATGTGAGCCATCCTTAATATCATTATCAAAGTACTTGCCAGTATCATTAGCGAACTCATCTGAGATGGCAAGCTCGGTTAGGATATTTGCCCCTTTATCCGCCGGTGACCAATATTGACCATAAGCCTTATCGACCATTTTAGTATTTAGTAGCGAGCCTGGATTGACAGCGATGACATTGATATCATCTGCCGCGACTGTGGCAGCTAAATCCATACTCCACATCGTGAGCGCCAGCTTGCTTTGAGCATAGGCGTCTTTATCGGCGAGACGCTCTTGTCCTGCCAATGCTTTGTAGGATATCGACGCTTGCGCCGCCGAACTTAAATTAATGATGCGGGATTCATCCGACTCTTTGAGTAGCGGTAATAAAGCATTGGTTAACTCGTAAGGCGCCAAGTAATTGACCACAAAACGTATGTCCAACCCATCTTTGGTTGTTGCCGATGCGGTGGTATAAATCCCTGCGTTGTTGATGAGTACATCGAGCTTTGGTAGCTTTTCGCTGACTTCTGCTGCCATTTTACGTACCGCATCTAAATCTGAAAAATCAGCCACAAATCCATCAATGTTGTCTACTGCTGCGCCTGTCGCGACAGCGTTGACCTCTGCAATGACACTGGCAAGTTTGTCCGCATTTCTACCATGCAAGTACACTTGATGTCCCGCTTTTGCCAGTTTTAAAGCGGTCAGTTTACCAATGCCATCAGTACTGCCAGTAATCAAAATAGTCTTAGCCATGAGCCGTCCTTATTATTTGAGTTGTTATTTACGCTAATATTTACGTCTTGAATGTGTTCTATTTTATCTGTCATAAAACAGCATATTGTAATGAAAATGTTGTGCTTCAAACAATTGCTCAATCAAACTTGAACGTTCACTCAAAATGATTTATAGTGATTGTAGTTGAATGACTCGAAAACGCATTATCTATTAATTTGAGCAATCACTCAAATATAGTCAATTTAATATAAAAGCATTCATTACTAAACCATCAACAACTAATCATTAGCACCTACAATAAGGATTCTTATATGACTGACTTTACTCTACATGACAAACAAAGCGCACCAGAGGATAGCAAAGCGTTGCTGAATAACTCTATCGATGCCTTTGGTATGATTCCAAATCTACATGCTGTCATGGCCGAAGCACCAGGGCTGTTAGAAGGCTATCAACGTTTGCATCAGTTGTTTTTAGACAGCAGCTTCGATGATGAAGAGACCACCGTTGTATGGCAAACGATCAACGTTGAGCACGATTGTCATTATTGCGTGCCAGCACATACTGGCATTGCCAAAAGTATGAAGGTAGATGACGCTATCACCGAAGCATTACGTAATGAAACGCCACTACCGACTGATAAGTTGGAAGCGCTACGTAACTTTACCCTCTCTGTCGTCCGTGATCGTGGTAATGTTAACGATGACGCTGTACAAGCATTCTTAAATGCAGGTTTTACTAAGCGTCAAGTTTTGGAAGTCATCCTTGCAGCCGCGCAAAAAGTGATGAGTAACTACACCAATCATCTCGCTAACACGCCAATTGATAAGCCGTTCCAAAAGTTTGAATGGCAAAAGGCTGACTAACTACCTAAGCTAACACGCAGCAGTTTTGGAAGTTAACATTATAAATAATAGCTAACGAGAGGTCATATGGAACATTCAAAGCAGTTATCATCAGATCAGCCGTTGCGCATAGATATTGTATCGGACGTGGTTTGCCCTTGGTGTGTCATCGGCTATCGCCAACTGGCACAAGCGCTTGAGCGAACCGATACCGACTATGAGATACATTGGCATCCGTTTGAGCTGAACCCTAATATGCCAAGCGCTGGTCAAAACTTGCGTGAGCATATCATGGAGAAGTATGGCTCAAGCAAAGCCGAGTCAGATGCGAGCCGCATCAGAATGACTGAAGCTGGTAGTGAGGTGGGCTTTACCTTCAATTTCGATGATGACACACGTATGCACAATACGTTTGATTTGCATCAGTTGTTGCATTGGGCGGATCAACAGGGTCGTATGCACGACTTAAAACAAGCTTTGTTCGCCGCGCACTTTACTAATGGTCGCAACATTTCTGACAAAGAAGTACTTGCTGATATCGCAGCGGAGATTGGGTTAGACCGTAGCGAGGCGCTGACAGTGTTAGAAGATCAACGTTTTGCAAAAGAAGTACGAGAGACTGAGCAGCACTGGCAGCAGCAGGGTATTCAAAGCGTACCAGCCATCATTTTTAATGAGCGTCATCTGGTTAGCGGTGCTCAAGGGGTTGAAAACTATACTCAAATTCTAAAGCAACTGGCTGACATGGCTGATTAAATTATATCGATTCTGTGGCGCTATCATTACGCAAGGCTTCTATTGATTGCGCCATATCTTCGGCAAGCTCATGTACGGCAGCACTATCTACATCGCGCTGTGCAAAAGCGCGCAGCCCCATTATCTCCGCTTGCAAACGCCGAGCCAGCCTCACAGGGTCAAGCTCACTATCAAGCTCTCCTATGCGCTGAGCTTCTGTAAAGCAGTCAATAAATCGCGCTTCCATTCCAGCCAGCATTGCCTCAACCTTTTGTAAGGCTGATTGCTCACGAGCGCCAAGCTCCAACAAGCTTTTTACCAGCATACAAGCGCGACTTGGCAGCCCCTTATCGAGAATTCCACCAAGCTGTCGCAAGTAGGCAGCTAGCCCCATCAATGGCGAGCTATGGGTCTTCAAAGTATACTCTAACTCAGCCAATGACAGACGAGCATAGTACTCTAATACTTCTTGGAACAGTCCATCCTTGCTACCAAAAGCGGCATAAATACTCCCCGGTCGCATGTCGAGTGCTTTTTCTAAATCTTTTAAAGACGTCGCATGAAATCCCTTTTGCCAAAAAAGCTGTAAAGCTCGCTCTAAAGAGTCTTGTCGGTTATAAAGCGTCGTACGAGACATATCTAATTCCAATATTCAGTCTGTGCCAAGCTGCAATCAGATGCAGCAAAGTTGTAAAACAATATTAATTTGAGTGATTGCTCAATTTTATCTTGAACAACCTCTCAAGTCTAGTTAAAGTTAGACGGTACTCATAGCTACTAAAAAGGAGTTTTTATGTCCAACAATCTATCACCCTCGATTATCGTCTTCGATGTCAATGAGACACTACTCGACATTACTACTCTTGAACCATTATTTGCGCGCCTGTTCGGTGACAAGCACATGCTAAGAGAATGGTTCGCCCAATTGGTGCTTTATTCGCAGACCATGACTTTGTCAGGACTTTATACGCCTTTTGGTGAGCTTGGCGTCGGTGCGTTACAGATGACAGCTGATATCCATGAAATCACGCTGACAGATGACGATATTAATGAGTTAAAAGAGCGCATGAGCAAAATGCCTGCTCATCCTGATGCAATACTATCCTTGACCAAACTACGTGACGCAGGGTTTCGACTGGTGACATTGACCAATTCAGCCAGTAGTGCTTCTCCTACGCCACTTGAAAAAGCAGGATTGAGTGAGTTCTTTGAGCAGTCTTTTAGCGTTGAGCAGGTTGCAAAGTTCAAGCCTGCGCCTGAAACTTATCAAATGGTCGCTAAAGAGCTGGCTGTTGAAATGTCAGATTTGTGCCTTGTCGCTTGTCATCTTTGGGATACGATTGGCGCGCAAGCTGCTGGCTGCCAAGGGGCATTTCTCACTCGGCCCTATAATGCCATGTTGCCCGCCTCCAATGTACCGACGCCAGACTTTATGGCCTCAGATCTGGTCACGCTTGCAGAGCAGATTATTCTTGACACTCAAGGCTAACCGTTATTTATAACTCTATAGTCAAAATATCCTAAAAACGCTACGGTGTTGCTGATATATCGATATTACTTTTCACTGACTATATTTTTAATGCTAAAAAAATGCCGCTCCTATATAAGGGCGGCATTTTTATAAATACTATGACACGAGACTCATTTTAAAACTGCTATCTACAGATTAACTTCTAAAAATGAATAACGGTACGAATACTCTCACCTTTATGCATCAGATCAAATGCTTCATTGATGTCCTCTAATGGCATAGTGTGAGTGATAAAGTCATTTAATGGGATGTCACCTTGCATATAACGATCAACGTAGCCGGGCAATTCGGTGCGACCTTTGACACCGCCAAATGCGGAACCTTTCCAGACTCGACCGGTCACCAACTGGAATGGACGGGTTGAGATCTCTTGTCCTGCACCAGCAACACCGATGATAACCGACTCGCCCCAACCTTTATGGCAACACTCAAGTGCTGAGCGCATCACATCGACATTACCAATACATTCAAAAGAGTAGTCTACGCCGCCATCCGTCATCTCAACGATGACCTCTTGGATAGGCTTGTCGTAGTCTTTAGAATTGATGCAATCAGTCGCGCCAAGCTTCTTAGCCAACTCAAACTTATCTTCGTTAATATCAACGCCGATAATACGACTGGCTTTGGCCATTTTTGCACCAATAATGGCGGCAAGGCCAATACCACCAAGACCGAAAACAGCGACGGTAGAACCCTCTTCGACTTTAGCCGTATTCATAACTGCGCCCATACCTGTAGTGACGCCGCAGCCAAGTAAACAAACCTTTTCAAGCGGTGCATCAGCGTCAACTTTGGCCAATGAAATCTCTGGTAGGACGGTATACTCAGAGAACGTTGAGCAGCCCATGTAATGGTAAATCGGCTCACCATCTTTATAAAAACGCGTGGTTCCGTCTGGCATTAAACCTTTACCTTGAGTCTCACGTACCGCAGAGCATAGGTTGGTTTTGCCTGATAAGCAGAATTTACATTCACCGCACTCTGCAGTATATAAAGGAATGACATGATCGCCAACTTGGACGCTGGTCACGCCTTCACCGATTTGCTCAACGATACCGCCACCTTCATGACCTAAGATAGCTGGGAATACACCTTCTGGATCTTCACCAGATAAGGTAAACGCATCGGTATGACACACGCCACTGGCGATGATTTTTACCAATACTTCGCCTTTTTTGGGCAGCATGACATCTACTTCTTCGATAGACAGTGGCTCATTTGCTGCCCAAGCAACAGCGGCTTTCGATTTAATAAATTTATCTGACATAGTATTCTCTCTTTTAATTGGTTTTATCGATTATTGAACACAGACCTACTCATCTTATAGTGCTGACTTAATAGAGGCAAGCTACCGTTGTACCAGTCTGTGAAGCGTTAAACTTTATACTGACCATTATAGTCTTTTCTGGAACGATAACAATGTGCTATATTTGCAAATATCTTTTACATAACGGTAATAATCATGCGTTGGGATGGTATTAGCGAGTTCGTTTATGTGGCGGAGTACGAGAGCTTTACCCGCGCCGCAAAAGAGTTGGGCATCTCAACCGCGCAGGTCAGTCGGCAGATAAGCGCCTTAGAGAAGCGCCTCAGTATTAAATTGCTGTATCGCACAACGCGCAAGGTATCACTGACAGAAGAAGGTCGCGTGTTTTATCAGCACTGCCGCAGCGTGCTCGATGGTTTGGATGCTGCTGAGCAAGCGGTGAGTAACTTACAATCAAAGCCGCAAGGCAGGATCAAACTGACCGCCCCTGTCACTTATGGCGAGCAACAATTATTGCCACTGGTCAATGACTTCATGGTGCAATATAGTGATATCGAAGTGACAGCATTTTTGAGTAATCAAAAAATTGACTTGGTTGATGGCGGTTATGATTTGGCGATTCGTATTGGCAAATTAAGCGATTCGACGATGATGGCAAAAAAACTTAGCCGTCGTACCAACTTCGTCTGTGCCGCACCCGCTTATCTCAAGAAACACGGCATACCGAATACGCTGTCCGATCTAAGCCAACATAACTGTCTGCTTGGCACTCGTGACTATTGGCATTTTATAGATCTTAAAAAAACAGATTCTGGAAAAGATGCTGATAAAGAAAAAAACCTGCGCGTGTCTGGCACTGTGCAATACAACAGTGGACACAGTCTAGTCGATGCTGCGTTAAAAGGTTTAGGTATTGTGCAGCTACCTGATTATTATGTGCAACAATACTTAGCATCAGGTGAGCTTGTCAGCTTATTAGATAACTATAGAGAGCCCGAGGAAAGTATCTGGGCCGTCTATCCGCACAACCGTCATTTATCGCCAAAGATTCGATTGCTCGTAGATTATCTGGCAGAGCGTTTGGCTTTGTAATTGGTTTTGGCTTAGTCATTCTTTAAGAGGTGTTGTCATGCGACCCTTTACTATGCGCAGTTTATTACGCACAATACTATGAAGCACAATGTTATGAAGCACAGTATTATGGTTCACAATGAATATTCGATGTTGTCAGCCATCACTCACTGAATAAACAACCACAATAAAAAAGGAATTTTTATGCTTAAAATTATCTCTATCGCTGCCCTAACTGTGGCCGTATCCTCTTGCGCCAGTGTTGAAAATATTTTAAACGCGCCAGATAAGGTGCAATCGACGCCAGAAACAATGACTGCTATCAATGCTGATAAGGGTTTGGTGACGATGCAAAGTAATCATTCTGTTCAAGATACCGCTGAAAAGCTGGCGGCGATTATCGAAAGCAAAGGTATGAAAGTATTTGCGCGCGTCGATCATCAGAAAAATGCGCAAGGTGTCGATTTAACATTAAGACCGACGCAAGTCATTATGTTTGGTAATCCAAAAGCGGGTACGCCGTTGATGAATTGCGAGCAAAGCGTCGCTATCGATTTGCCACAAAAAATCCTCATCAGTGAAGATGCTGATAAAAAGGTCTGGTTGTCGTACAACAATCCAGAATACCTAAAAGAGCGTCATAATATAAAAGGTTGTGATACCCAATTAGCGAATATTGCAAAAGCCCTTGATGGCGTTAGTAAAGCCGCTATTGCAAAGTAAAATATAAATGAAAATCTGAACAAACAAAAAGGTGGGATGCAAAAGCATAACCCACCTTTTTTATGTTTTTAGAAAATTAACTTATTAGGAGTTCTCAGATTGTGCTATTTGCTCATGTAACTCTACTTTTAATTTCTTAGCGCACTCGATAATTTTTCTTCTATTAGCAGGTATAGCACCATACTTAATCGCTGTCTCTCGCATCTGTACTGTTACATCATAGTGCGGATAGCTGGCATTACGGTGAAATAGGCGCGCATCTACTTCAATCAATTCGGCAAACTCATGCAGCTCTTGTAGGGTATCGGCCAGCATATGGCACCATTTATAGCCTTTAAATTCTATTTGCATAAAATCCACGTATATCGCCATTAATATGTACCTTTGAAATTTAAAAAATAAACTACTTTTAGGATGATGAAAAACCAATTTAACTTTGCGTTTTGCTTATGATCCTACTCTCAGAATCGGCTTAATGGTAATGCCACTTGCCGAATCTTCAAACGCTTGGGTGATGTCCTCAAAATCGTAAAATTTAACCAGCTTATCAAATGGGAATTGACCCGTTTTAAAGTAAGCAATCAGCTGCGGGATAAATACGCGCGGAATAGAGTCACCTTCAATGACGCCGATCATGCTCTTACCTTCAGCCATCAAATCATTATGGACATCGATATTCATCTCTGGTGTAATACCAACGATTGCCACTGTCCCCAAAGGACGCAAGGCATTTAATGATTGCTTGACTACTATAGGGACGCCTGTGGTCTCTACCGCATAGTGACTGCCACCATCCGTTATCTTTTTGACTTCTGTTACGACATCAACGTTTTCACCATTTAGAGTATGGGTCGCGCCAAGCTTTTTTGCCAGCTCAAGACGACTATCGTGCACATCAACGGCGATGATATGCTGACAGCCAACAATCTTAGCTGCCATCACTGCACTGAGGCCAACGGCGCCAGCGCCATAAATCACGATGCTAGAACCAAACTCTGGCATCAAGCGATTTAACACTGTTCCTGCACCAGTCTGAATACCACATCCTAACGGTCCAAGTAGCGCTAAATCGACTTCTGGATCGACTTTTACGGCGTTTCTAGACTTGGCTATCGCATAAGTGGCAAATGAAGATTGTCCAAAAAAAGTCGCCAGCGTCTCTCCGTTTTGCGCAAGCCTACGGGTGCCATCGTCCATGGCACCGCCAAAGTTCAGCTCATTAAAAGTGTCGCAAACGGTTGGATGACCCGTCAGGCAATGCCCGCAATTACCGCAGTGCGCAAACGATAGCACTACAGGATCACCGACTTGCAAATCAGTTACCCCTGCGCCGACAGCATCCACTATCCCAGACCCTTCATGACCCAGTACGATAGGAAATGGCGCGATGCCCATATCACGCGCGACCACATCAGTATGACAAACGCCTGTCGCAATGACTTTTACTCGTATCTCATCAATCTCAGGCGTGGCAAGCTGTACAGTCTCTAATTCAAAAGCCGCGCCTTGGTTTTGAGTGACTGCTGCTTTAATATCCATTATATCCACCTTGTTTACTAGCAAAATTAAATGTCGTTTATAAAAGGTTATTTCGCTGTTTTAGCGCACTAAAATTACTGGCGACACTGTGCTGGCGATGATTTCTGTAGTAGTGCTACCAAGAAACAAGCGCTGCAATTTAGAATGACCGTAAGCACCGACTACAATAATATCGACACCATTATCTATCTGAAACGACAATAATCCATCAACTGCATCAAGCTCAGGCAGATGATGCGCCTCTACCTCAAAGCCCGCTGACGTTAGATGATCTACAGCATCAGTAAGGCTCTTTTTGGTGGCTTCTTTGTCATTACCTACCATCACGATATAACCTTTTAATCCTCGCAACAGATCGCTCTTTGCTACCATCTGTGTGGCTTTGATAGCCGTTTTACTACCATCAAATGCGACCATGTAGGACTTAGGCGCTTCAAATTCTTCTGAGCAAATTAAAACAGGTATACTTGATGCTCGTGCAACGGTTTCGATTTGGCTACCGATGTTGATGCGGCTGTTCTTATGATCTTCACCGCGACGCCCCATAACGATGGCACGATTTTCTTCTTTAAAATGCTCAATGGCAGGTAACAGTTTACCGCGGCGTTGATAAATATGGACGTCCACTTCCTTAAAGCTACTTTGCAAATAGCTTTTTGCATCCTGTGTCAATGCATTAGTATAACTATTGACAACCTTGGCTCTTTTTTCATCTAATTCTGTTAACTCTTCTAGCAAAAATTCGCGACTATTGATTCCTATCGCTCCTGATAAGTCGCGTCTGGTCGACGCCGGAACATCGCTGACATGGAGCAGCCCAACCGGCAACCCTAACCTACTGGCATACCATGCTGCATAATCACAAACCGACTTAGTAACCGCTGAGCCATCAATACAGGCTAAAATGTGCTGTTCTGTTTTCATGATTCATCCTTAATTTTTAACGATGGCTGCCACCTTTTTGTGCAGCTCGACTTGTCGATCTACGCCTGCGATTGTTGATATACAGCAACTTAAAAACTTAAAAATTGAAAACTTAGGCGATGATCATACTATTTAGCATATCACCTCTCACATTGGATAACCGTTTCAAGATGTACTTTTACGACTTGTACAGATCAGCGCTGATTTAATTTGTTCACGCTCGCAATGAGCGCCACCATAATCATCCCTATGATGATAAGAACGCCTGACATCATGTGCGCCGCTTCATAGTTGAGTGCCTCGACTTGTTCATATATCGCAATCGACACCACTTTGGTCTCACCTGAAATACTGCCACCGATCATCAGTACCACACCAAACTCGCCAATGGTATGGGCAAAGCTGATAAGACTACCCAAAATGATACCGACCTTGGCTTGTGGTAGTGCCATTCTCATAAAGCGCTTAAGACGGCTGGGCTCTAACAAGCTTGCCATGTCCATCACGCTTTTGGGAATACGTAAAAACTGAGCATAGACAGGCTGGATATAAAATGGCAGGGAATAAATGAGGGAGCCGACGACCAGACCTTCAAAGGTAAAAATTAAAGGACTAACCCCAAGCTCATTAAGATAATGACCGATACCCGTGCTGGGACTAAGTAGTAATAATAAATAAAAACCAATAACGGTCGGCGGCAGTACCAGCGGCATGGCAATAACGCCCATCATTACCACTTTGACACGTGCCACGAAGTGTCCACGACTTGGTTTGGCAAGCCAATATGCCACAGGTGTGGCAAAGAGTAATAAACACAAGGTAGTGATAGCAGCCAGCTTAAGACTGACTAAGAATGGACTGAGCATGTCGGACATAAAGGATGGGTCTATCATAACGCCGTTGCTCATCATATTAGTAAAGGTGTATTCTATCCCACCAATCGTTATTGAGCGGTTAAATATCCTGCTTGTAAAAAATACTGTTGCCCCGCAGTCGATAGCAGATAATCACTAAAGTCTGTCGCCATAGCAGAGTCACCAATGACGATACCATCTTGTAAAATAGCAGGATAAGACGCTGGTGCTAAAGTAATAAATTGCTCAGGTTTGGCGTTGATAGCAGAGAGTTGTGATTGCGCCACAAAGCCATAATCGACATGGCCCGTATGCGCGTATTGAAAGGCCTGACCGATATTCTCTGCTTGTATTAAGCGTTTTTGCTGCTCTAAAGTGTCATACAATTTCTGCGATTGCAGATAAGACTTTGCCGATGCGCCATAAGGGGCAAGCTTGGGACTAGCAATGGCGATTTTGGCCTTAGTATCACTCATCAGGCGCTCGGTCAGCGCTGTAGGGCTGCGCTCAGCCAAAGGTTTGGTTACGCTATATAATGCCAGTTGGCCTTGCGCATAAGTAAAAGGTTCATGAAACATTACGCCTTGCGCGCTTGTATCAGCAAGCTTGGCAGGAAATTCTTGATTGGCCGATAAAAATATATCATAAGGCGCGCCTGCTATAATCTGCGCGTATAACTTGCCAGAGGACGCATAAGTGACATCTATGTCATAGATATTTTGCACGGGTAGGTTATTGTCTTTTTTATAGCCTGCTATAATCTTAGGCAGTACGTCAGACAAATTGGCAGCAGCAGCGATACGCAGCGTTTGAGCTTGCTCAGTGTCAGCAGCAGATGCTTCACTGACCGTACTCTCTTGCGTACAGGCATTAAGCATCAATATTGCCCCAACTAAAGCCGCTATCTTAACCATCATTACTTGACCATTATCAGTTAGCTATCATTACTTAACCATTATTACTTAACCATTTAGAAGAGTCATCTTCATAATACTCTTGCTTCCATACAGGAATATCAGCCTTAATGGTGTCAAGTATCCAGCGGCAAGCGTCAAACGCCGGATAACGATGGGCAGAAACCACCCCAACCCATACTGCTACATCACCAATCTCTAATGCGCCGATACGATGAATAGCAATAGCATGGGTAATTTCAAAACGCTGTTTGGCCTCTTCGATAATGGCACGGCCTTGATTGATTGCCAAATCTTCATAACCATAATATGTGAGACGATCCACACTGGTGGCATTATTATGATTGCGCACGCGACCTTCAAAGCAGACAAATGCACCGCAGCCGTCATCATCAAGGGTGCTTTTAAGCCGGTCTTCATCTATGGCAATATCTAATAAGGCAAAGCCATCGCGTTCAGCAATTGTGTATACTTCATCAACGCTGCGTTTGATGGTCATTGAATGGCTATGGACGTTGTCTGTCATCGTTTCTCTCTACTTAATGTTTTTAGCTATATAGCCGCTAACAAATACTTATTTAACCACCAGCCACTGGGGTGATAAACACCACGCTATCGCCATCATGGATTTGTTCTGTCCACTTAGCGAAGTAATCATTAACGGCGACCCGCAGCTCAGCTTGCGGACGACTAAATCCGTGCTTTTGACGCAGCTGATCGTATAGCTCGCTCAATGAGGTTGACTGCACCACGCTGACGGTCT
This sequence comes from Psychrobacter sp. 1Y4, assembly GCF_051847555.1. Classification (NCBI taxonomy): domain Bacteria; kingdom Pseudomonadati; phylum Pseudomonadota; class Gammaproteobacteria; order Moraxellales; family Moraxellaceae; genus Psychrobacter; species Psychrobacter sp. 1Y4. The sequence continues at coordinate 20,392 of NZ_JBPYDE010000002.1, forward strand.
CTTGCTGGCGCCCAGCTTCATCGGCGAGGCTAGCAAAGTATAAAACATTGATATCCATAGCGGTATCAACGTTGGTTGCTGTTTTAGTTTCTGGCTCAACGATTTTTGGTTCGATAGTGTTCATCACACTCTCCATTCTTTACAAGCTACTTGGCTTTGTGTTCAATGCCTTACTGTCTTAAAAAAACTGTTTTAAAAGAAGTCTTATAACCCTAAGCATGACTATAATCTGATTTGCCACCCGTTTTTTTTAGCAAATGTACGTTATCGATAACGATATCATGCGATAGTGCTTTGGTCATATCATAGATGGTCAAACAAGCAATACTCACCGCTGTCAAGGCTTCCATCTCGACACCCGTTTTATGCGTGACTTTAACAGTACCGCTGACGGTTATGCTATTGCAGGTATCATCGTACTCAAAGGTTAAACCAATCTTATCTAGTGGCAGCGGATGACACAGCGGAATCAGATCGTGGGTGCGCTTGGCCGCCATGATGCCTGCAATATGCGCGGTCTGAGTGATGCTACCTTTTTTGGTCATACCATCAGCGGCTTTGATCTGCTCATAAATCTCGCTCGGAAATCGCACTTGTCCCGCCGCATTGGCCTCTCGTGTTGTGGCAGTTTTACCACTGACATCGACCATAGTAATATCACCATCGCTGTCTAAATGCGATAAAGTGGATTGGGTAGCAGTAGTTTGATTGTCTGCTTGGGCGTTGTTATTCATTGTTAGTTTCTCTAATATTTATAGATTGCTTAACGAGCCGCAGACGCGAGCAAACTCTGCTGGCGTATTAAAGTTGGTCAAATGCTGCCAGTTGCTTGCTAAAGGCACCGCTTGCGCCATCGGCTGAAGAAAGGCCATCACGCGCCGTCCGCCATTATCAATATAAGCCTTTAAATCAGGTTCAATACTCAACTGATAAAGCCCTAATAATGGATACAAATGGCTATTATCGGTTAAGCAAATCACCTTTTTATCAGCTTCTTGATTTTTGTTTATTTGAGTCGCTACAGACTGCAACTTTTGCCATAACTCTGTAGCAGGTATCAGACTATCACAGCTAATTACCAACAGCCATGATGACTGGTTTTCCGTTAAAGCATCTGATGGCTGAGTCTTTATCACAGTTTGCAGAGCCGACTCGATAGCGACCAATGCCCCGCCTGTAACAATCTGACCGTCACTCTTCTGCTTTTTACTATTGATAGCACCATAATCAGCAATATGAATAATTGGAGATTGTGGCTCATTGTCACTTAAAACTGAATCAATGTTAAAGCCGCGCCCATTATCAGCAATCATAATAGGCAGCTTTTTATGATTGCCAGTATGAGCTTGAGCTAAATCCAGCGCATGCCGTACATGGTAATCAAGCAGACGCTCACCTGTCGGCAGAACGAGTTCAGCTTTGGGTGTGCCCATCCGTTTAGAGGCACCGCCTGCTAAAATAACAATACCAGCCAAACTGTCTAAGCAGTTAAAACCATTTGAACCATCTATAGTATTTATCATAGCCACACTTTGCTTGTTATCACCTCAGTCGTGGCTTGGGTTTTGTGCCATAAAATGCGGTACAAAATTGCACGGTCGCGTACGGCTATCAAACTGCTCTTTGAGGATGTTCTCCCAGCCTGTACGGCACGCGCCTGATGAGCCTGGCAAACAAAAGATACCCGTGCCGTTTGCCATGCCTGCAACCGCGCGCGACTGTACCGTTGACATGCCAATCTCATCTTTTGAGATCAGACGAAACATCTCGCCAAAGCCGTCGATAGATTTATCAAACAATACATTTACTGCCTCTGGCATACTGTCTCTAATAAAAAACCCTGTACCGCCCGTGGTAATGACCGCGTGGACGTTTGGATCAGCAATCCAGCCACTAATCACCGCTCGTATCTGATAGATATCATCGGTAATCAGCTTGCGATCTGCCAAATGATGACCTGCGTCGGTTAAGCTATCTGCTAAATACTGGCCTGACGTATCTTCTGCCAGCGTCCGACTATCAGAAACGGTCAATACGGCAATATTAAGTGGGGTAAACTTGGTAGCAGGTTTGCTCATAGGGATTCCTCAAAAATACAGTTTTTATAATTTAAATATAGTTTTTATGATTAGAGTACAGTCATGCTAACCACCAATAATCGATAAGTTGTGCATAATGCCGCTATTAGACTCATGCAAATGATGGTGTTCAGGTTTGATCGGCATAAAGCTGTGCAAAGTCTCAACCAAACCTTGTATATCCCCTGTTTGCAGATGCTGACGAATATCGTAGTTGCCTTGATCAAACAAGCACAGATGCACCTTGCCTTGGCTACTGACTCTCAGGCGGTTGCAGGTATCACAAAAATGCGCAGCATAAGGCGCAATCATACCGATGCGACCCACATAGTCTGGATGACTATACTCTACTGCTGGGCCATCGCTACTACCTCTTACGTGTGGCTGCCAGCCATGCTCAGTCAGATAATCGATGATGGTATCGGAATGGGCATGCTGAGCAAAGAACAGATCACTGTTATCACTGGTTTGCATAAATTCAATAAATCGGTAAGTGACGGGTCTGTCTTTGACATAGTCAATGGCGTCCATCAAGTTCTCAAAAGCAGTCTCTGCCATCAAAACACTGTTTATTTTAAGCTTGATATCGGTAGTTTCTAATAAGGTATCCATATCAGTAAGCAGTTGCGGTAAGGTATTAAAGCCAGTCATCTGATGAAAGGTGTCGGCATCAAAGCTGTCCATGCTGATATTTAATTGATTTAGGCCAGCTGCTTGCCAATTGGCCAAGTGTTTACCAAGCTTATAACCATTACTGGTCATGGCGACAGTCTCAATGCCCGGTGTCTGTTTAATGGTGTTAATAATCTCGACTACATCACGGCGAATAGAGGGCTCGCCGCCTGTGATTCTTACCTTTTTGGTGCCAACTTGCGCAAACCCGCGAATGAGTGTCGCAATCTCAGGCACACTCAATTCATCATCAGGACGCTTGCCTTGATAACCATTTGGTAGGCAGTATTCACAGCGAAAATTACAAAAGTCAGTAATAGACAGACGCAGATAGGTCAGGCGACGAGAGAAACCGTCAGTTAAAGGCTGATGGGCATCAATCGTACTAGCAGCAGGTGCAGTTACAGATGACGCTCTATAATTATCAAACGTAGTATGTGCTGAGGTAGGCGAATACATCTGAGCACTGCCTATCTGAGCATTACCTATTTTAGTATTGTCATCATTCATAATTTACTGCCATTAGTATTGCTGGTTATCAGCATTACTTTTCTATTCGGATTTATCAACCTATTGTAGCGTTTATTTTGGTTTTTCTTGTAGTCATCTTATAGTAAATTGGCAAGCGCTTAATCAACTATGTAGCCAAGGAAAAGGCTGTACGGTCACGGTACTGTCCGCTGCCACATCGCCGCTATCCTTATCTAATACAATAAAGCAATTGGCATGGCTCAGCTGTTTGATTCTGTGTGATTGCTGACTTAAAAAGCACTTAACTTGATAGCTGCCTGCTGCATTTTGCGACACTACACCGCGCTGAAAGTCTTTGCGACCGACTGATTTTTTCACATCATTCATCAATATCGCTTTGACGTTCAGTTGAATAGGTTGCTCTGACAAACCAGCACCTGACATCTGCCATAGTGCTGGTATCACAAACTGCAGCGCTCCGACAACCGTAGATAATGGATTGCCAGGCAAGCCAAAATATAATACAGGTTTATCAAGGTCTTTATTTAATTCGCCAAACACAAAGGGCTTGCCAGGCTTCATCGCCACCTTATAATGGTTAATTTGCCCTAACTGCTCAATGACGGTGGTTAGAAAATCATAATCTCCCACCGACACGCCAGCGGTTGAGATCAGCACATCACAGTCTTGCATGGCTTCGTTGACAGCCGCAGTCGTCTTGCCTAAATCATCAGCAATGATGCCGTAGTCGCGAATCGTAATCGGTAAGTCTGCGAGCAAGCTTTTGAGGGTTGGGGTATTGGAATTATATATTTGTGCAAGGCTTGTCAGCTCATCACCTACAGCGACAAGCTCGTCGCCGGTTGCCAGCAACCCAACGATAAGCGGCTCAAAGACGCTTACTTCACCGACCCCTAAGTTTGCCAGCAAGCTAATATCAGCAGGATTAATGCGTTTGCCTGTTTTTAGTACCGCTTCACCTGACTCAATCTCTTCACCCTGGCGGCGAATATTGCTATCGATCTCAGCAGTTTGCGATAGCGTAATAGCATAAGGCTTTGATTTATCAAGCGTGTCTTTTATTTCTGCAAAATTGGTATTCTCTTGCATGATAACCGTATCACAGTCACTTGGCACGACTGCCCCAGTAAAAATGCGTACACCCTGTCCCGCTACAAGCTGACCTGTATAAGCGCTGCCCGCTTGCGATTCGCCGACTATTTTGACAGTACTGTCTTTTGATAGCGCACTGCCTTGCGCAATTGCATAGCCATCCATCGCTGACAGGTCTTGTCTTGGTATATCAAAAGGTGAGCTTATATCTTGCGCTAATATTTGATTTTGGCTATCTAGTAGCTTGCAAGTATCAATGACTCTTTGTTGACGCGTAAAGTCGTTATTATTGTAATTGTCTACGCGCAGCTTTATCGCTGACTGCAATTCTTCCATAGTAATCATAAAGGTCTACTCTTTTTATTCACGTTATTTGTAAGATGAAAGGATTGCGACGTAAGAACCCTCTTAACTCAACCATCAATCCATCTTCGTGCTCTAGCATGAGCAAGTTGGCTTGGCGTGTCAATATCATAACTGAGCTGATGATTATTTACGCTACTTATTTGGTGAGACGCCAGCCCTCTAATTAAGTGCCGTAGTCCCTTATCCCCTGTCAGCAAGGCTTGCCATTGTGTCAGTAGCTCATAATCGATTTTTAGAGGCAGGCCAACGATATCATTTCTAAGAGGATCACTAGTGGTTATTTGATTGGTGGTTGTCTCATGAAACGCAGTTTTCTCGCTCAAGTCCTGCTCGTCGCTCCAATTGTTCAAACTACTATATCTACTAGCAACCACATCCTGCGCGCCTGTCATCAACGCGATTAGATGCGACTTATCAAGCAATACTTGATCAATGCCCATGATTAATACGCGACTGACTAAAAGATCATCGCAGTCAATATCATTGCGTAATGCCTCGATACCCAAATACAAACTGTGCGCCATACCAGTTTTGGGAGCTGTATTCATAACCGTATGAATGGCGGCATACTGTGCTGCCAGCTTAGCCACCACATCTGCTATTAATGAATGATCACTAGGAATAACCACGACAATAGCTTGTGGCTGAGTCGCTAATGCTAGCTTAATCATGTAGCCGATCAATGGCTCACCATTTTTATGAAGTAGCTGCTTTGCTTGACCAAGGCGCTGACTGAGACCACTTGCCAAAACAATAACGGTATGATTTTGCGTCATCATGCGTGGCTCATCATAGTTACATCACTATTGGCCAAATCTACACATTGAGCTGATGGCGTTTGTCCATGCATGACTGCATTAATCTGTGCCATGATACTAAGTGCTAAGGCTTCGGGTCCATCGCCGCCTAGCTTATAGCCGATTGGATAATGCAGTTTATTAATCCCTGCATTTAAAACGCTAGGATCAGCTTTGGTCACGCTAATTTCATTAATCAAACGCTCAGTACGATAGCGTGGCCCCAATTGGCCAAGGTACTTATAATGATGAGCATGCTCTAGTAAGGTTGCAAGGCGAATACGGTCTTGCGACAAACTATGTGACATAAGCGCCACTGCCGCATTTTCGCTGAGCGCCAGTAGCTTGTCCGTCGCATCAAGCGGCAACTGCATCACCCTATCTGCCTGAAAAAAACGTGAGCGAGTTGCATATCCTGACCTACTGTCTACAACGGTGACGTGCCAATCTTGCAGCTTTGCCATGGTGACCAGCGCTGACACATCGTCACCTGCCCCGCAAATCAGCAAGCGGATTTGTGGCTGTATACTTTGTACGAGCCACTCGGTTACTAAGTTAGCGTTGTCGTCATTTTCATCATTGTTATCATGTTCATCATCTTTTACAACAATATACTCGGCATTTTTATCGATAAGTGCATGTTGTGCTAATTTTTCAACCGTATCCGCAATCGTATTTGAGGTGTTAGCGCCAGCTTGATTTGACTCGCTATTGATACCGCTGTTATCAGTGCCAATAGTCGTGATTTGTCCCGACTCGGTATAATTATCCAAATCAAGACGCATACTGATTTTAAGTTTAGAGCTTGAATCTTGATGATTAGCAAAACGAATGAGGGTTGCAATTTTTTTTGGCTGCTGAGTTGCACGCACTTGCCGAACGATATCTAATAAAGCCGTAGCCGACGTTAGTCGCTCAAACAGTATGTGTATGCGCCCATTACAACCTAGACCAAAATTTAATTCGTCCATCTCATGATATAAATCGTCATGTGGATCGTCGCTCACATCGTTTTGCGTCAGCTCAATGTCAGGTTTAGCCCTGCCATCCTCAGTATAGCCAATATCGTCGCCGGTTTGGTAAGCTTGCACGCATGCGCCGTGACGAGTGAGCCAAAACCCGCGCTTGATAATATGCGGCTCAAGGCAGCCGCCACTGATCATCCCCACTGAACGCCCATCTTCAAGGATGAGCATCATGGCGCCAGCCCGGCGATATGCTGAGCCTTCAGTACGGACGACCGTTGCGAGTACGGCATCGATTTTTTGCTGTTGAGCCTCGTCTGCCAGTCTAAGAATGTCAGCAATTTGATTCATAATATGCTTCTTATATTAAAGAAATAATCATTTTGAAGAAAGAATAACCCGCTTTAGCCAATATCTAAAGCGGGTTCTTGAGGTGAAAATGATAGGTTTTGATAAAAATCTATCAACAGCCCTTACTCTGGCATTTCAGCAAGCAGCTTATCAAGCGTAATTGGAAAATCATAAACACGCACACCGACCGCATTATAGATAGCATTCGCAATAGCTGCCGCCGATCCTGAAATGGAGGTTTCTCCAATCCCTTTAATATGCATAGGGTTGGTATAAGGGTCATCTTCTTCTAACAAAATCACATCCAACTGCGGTACGTCCGCGTTGACCGGCACATGGTACTCGGCAAGGTCATGGTTACATAAGCGGCCATCGTGCTTGTCATGAATGACCTCCTCCATCAAAGCGGAACCAATGCCAAATATCATACCGCCGTAACACTGTGAAGTTGCAAGCTTATGGTTGAGAATACGGCCCGCTGCATACACGCCAGTCATACGCTTGACGCGAATCTCACCGGTGACTTTATGTACCGCGACTTCAGCGAAGTTGGCCCCAAACGAGGCTTGGCGAAGATTTTTGCCATTTTTGCCCGGCTTGATCTGGCCTTTGGCGCTGATTTCTTGCTCGTCAAACTCAGCGATGATATCGGCTAGTGCATAAGACTGATTATCATCAAAATCATATTGCTCGGTTGCTGTTTTCAGATTTGATGCCGATTCTGGCAGCGGTATACCCGTTTTCTCTGACGCTATATCCATCAAATCTACGGCTTTATCCATCAAGCCTGAGACTTTATTAGCCAATTTTTCATCAACCAGCTCTGTGACTTTTTCTTTACCTGCATCAATGGCTACTTCTACTTTACTAGGCTCGTGCTCACCTGATTTTTTGATTTGACCGTTATCTATACGAATCGTATCGGCATGTAGACCTACCTTTTTGGCTAACATGGTGCGTAGCTGCTCACAAGCTAAATAGACACCACTACCGGCGCTAGCGGCACCGAAGCTGCCACCCGAACCCGACGCTGGTGGTAGTGCGCTATCGCCAAGCTTCATCTCAATATGATCGATAGGCAGACCTAATAAGTCGGCTGCGACTTGAGTAAATACGGTGTAAGAGCCTGTCCCAATATCTGTCATATCCGTTTCGATAATGGCTTTGACGCCAAGCTCTTTTGAGTCATCGACTTGTAGTATCGCCCGCGCTTCAGAAGGTTGTAACGTGTTGCCACGAGAAGTGCCAGACATACCGGTACCTATCCACCAGTCGCCTTCTAGTCGGCTGGCAGGTTTGGGGTTATGCTCGTCCCAACCAAATGCTTCAGCGCCTTTTTCCATACAGGCGACCAGCTGACGCGTGGAGAACGGAATCTCTTCACTAGGGTCTTCTTCAGGTTCGTTACGGCGGCGCAGCTCAATAGGGTCGATCTCAAGCTTGTTCGCCAGCTCATCCATCGCACATTCAACAGCGATCATACCTACCGCTTCACCAGGAGCACGCATAGAGCCTGATAATACGTGATTCATATCTACCATCTGATAGCTGACGCGGCGATTCTCTCCGCGATACAAAAAGTGAGTGGATAACGCTGTTGGTTCAAAGAACGCCTCGCCTGGCAAATTGCTGGTCGTGGTATCGTGAATAAAGGTATTAATAATACCCTCTTCATTACAACCGATAGCGATACGCTGACGGGTATTTGAGCGTCTTACCGTCGCTTCCATCACTTGCGGGCGCGTCATAGTAATCAGTACTGGACGACCGACTTCTTTAGAAGCAATAGCGGCAGCAATAGATTCTGGTGCAATACCAAGCTTACTGCCAAAACCGCCGCCCACATAATAGGAGATCAGCTCGACTTGATCTTTATTCAAATCTAATGCGTCCATTACTTGCTGCTTACAAGAGGCGATCATCTGGTTTGAAGTATATAAGACAAGCTTGTCATCTTCCCAATGTGCCAAAGTAACGTGCGGTTCCATTGCAGCGCTATTTTGACTTGGGGTATGGTACATACTATCGAGGGTTACCGCCGAATCCGCAAGGCCTTGCTCTGGATCTCCGTGCTTGGCATTCTTATCCGAGCCTTTTTTCTCATTTACCTCGTGGGCGTTAGGTAGCTCTTTAGTAAAATCCAAAGCCGCTTGATCGGTTTCGTCTTTATAAGTGACTTTAAGGGCCTTGGCGCCTTCGGTCGCCGCTTCAAAAGTTTCAGCGACAACAACAGCGATGGGCTCACCATGATAAAAAACCTCGCTTACGCCCTGAGTCGGTGCTTCGGTCTCACCGCCTTGCTGTGCATTACGTAAGAAGCGCTTAGGATCAGTAACGACTTTAATAATACCTGGAATATGTGCAATCGAGTCGTTATCGATCTTTTCGACTTTTCCTTTAGCAACGGTTGAGCCCACCAAGACACCATACACTTTATTGTCTAGTTGAATCTCTGCCGAATAATGAGCTTGACCGCTAACCTTTAACGAGCCCTCGACGCGGTTAATCGGTTTACCCACCAAATTACTTGCTGTTTTGTCAAATAACGTTTCAACAGGCTCATTCATTTTTTCTTTATTGGTAGGCTCTGACGGTAATACTGAATCTAATAATGACATGATTATGCTCCCTCGCCCGCTAGTGCACGCTTAATGACTTGTTTTAGCAAACGGCGTGTTAGTGGTATTTTAAAATCGTTTTGACCGCTACCTTTGGCATCTTTTAACAACAGATCTGCTGCCTGATTGATAGTGTCATCGTCGCCCTGCGTATCCGTCAATAGATCTTCCACGTCCTCATTGCGCCATGGCTGAGTACCAATTCCGCCAAATGCTAAGCGTACTGTCGCCAAATTACCATTATCATCAGCGTCTATCACAGCTGCACAGGATACAAGCGCAAAAGCGTAAGAGGCGCGGTCACGCACTTTGTCATAAGTGTGCATACCTTTAATAGGTGCTGGCAGCACAACATGCGTAATAAGCTCACCGGACTCTAAAACGTTTTCGATATGGGGGGTATCTTTTGGCAGACAATAAAAGTCTTTTACCGGAATCTGCCGAGTCGAGCCATCGGTTTTGGCAGTCTCAATCGTTGCATCAAGCAGACGCATAGCGACCGCCATATCGGATGGGTGCTGAGCAATACAAGATTCGCTGGTACCCAAAATAGCCAAAGAGCGGTTCTCACCATCAATTGCAGGACAGCCAGTGCCCGGTTCACGCTTATTACAAGGGCTATCGGTATGATAAAAGTAGTAGCAGCGCGTACGCTGCAGGAAGTTACCGCCAGTCGTCGCTTTATTGCGCAGCTGACCAGTTGCACCAGCTAATATGGCGCGAGACAATACTGGATAATTGGCAATCACACTAGGATGCGCGGCCAAATCACTATTGCTCACTAAAGTCCCAATACGTAGACCGCCATCAGCAGTGTCTTCAATCTGTTCAAGCTCTAAGCGTGTCACATCAACCAGTTTGGTTGGCGTTTCAATCTCAAACTTCATCAGATCGAGCAAATTGGTACCGCCTGCGATAAATGAGGCCTCTTTAGGAGTAGCAAACATTACCGCTTGCTGCGGTTCGAGGGCACGGATATATTCAAAGCGTTTCATGAGCGGCCTCCTGCTGTGCTACTGGCAGTTTTATTATGGTTTACTGATTGGTTACCAAGTTGGGACTGACTGGGCGGCGGTGACCAAATACCTGTTACGGCCGAGTCTTGCAGCGAACTTGTATTCGTCTTTTCACTAGAAGAAGCCCGCTTACCTGACACTTCGCTTTCAAGCACTTGTGAGATGGCATCAACGATGTTGGGATAAGCAGAACAGCGACAAATATTGCCACTCATGCGCTCAGCGATCTCTTGGACTAATAGCCCATTAGGGTTTTTGAGATCTGTCGTCACATAGCTTGGCCAATTTTGCTTGACCTCTTCTATTAAGGCAGTCGCTGAACAAATTTGCCCCGGGGTACAATACCCACACTGAAAAGCATCGTGATCTTTAAATGCTTGTTGCAAGGCTGATAACGATTCGGGCATACCAATGCCTTCGATTGTCGTGATTTCATCACCGTCGTGCATCACGGCTAAGGTCAAACAGGAATTAATACGCTCACCATTGATGAGCATCGTACAAGCACCGCATTGACCGTGGTCACAGCCTTTTTTGGGTCCAGTGATTTGTAAATGTTGGCGGCAGACATCGAGCAATGTCGTGCGCGGATCGAGATTATCAAGCTGATAATCCTGCTTATTAATCGTTAACGTCAAAGTAGACATGCTGGCTTCTCGCTGGCAGATGATAAGAATTTGCGGATGATTTTTTATCCATCCATCTAGTTATTTAGTATTGATTATTTAATATTAAGACGTATTGGACATTTAGCTTTGACGCTACTACAGACCGTTTTTATGCCTTTAATATGCGCTAATGTCATCATTAATATAGAAAAATACAATCGAAACAATCTATACATTAATATGCTCAGCGAAACTTACGATATTGTTTTTTTGTAGTAGATAGGCAAAAAGTGTTAACGCTCAGGCAAATCTGCCTATTTCTCATTTGCGCATACAGAATTAAAACTCCAACTTACAACTGGTTTAATTCAACCTCTTATATAACCATTTTATATAGTCATTAATTTATAACGACCAATCTAAAATTTCACTGCTAATAAGATAAATTTCCCATTGTCATCAAACTGTCATGAAAGCTTGGCAAACTACGACACATCTTCCAAACAGTTATTTTTGCTTTTTATCAAATTTGCTTTGTTGTCAAACTTTAGGAGTCTTACATGCGTTATTCGTTATTAGCAGTCGCCGTTAGTTGTACCTTATTACTCACCGCTTGTAATAAATCGACTGATACTACAGAGTCGGCTACTGATAGCAGTAGCGCTGTAACAGCGGCTGAAACCACCACTAATACAGCGTCTACTACAGCAACTGATTTTAAATCTGCTGAAAACATCGCCATGAACATCACCGGTGCAGGCGCTTCGTTCCCGCAACCTATCTATGCCAAATGGTCTTATGACTATAATGCCGCGACTGGCGGTCAGGTGAACTACCAATCAATTGGCTCCTCTGGTGGTATCAAACAAATCGAAGCAAAAACTGTAGACTTTGGCGCTTCCGATGCACCGATGACCCCTGAAGAGTTGGACGCAGCAGGACTTATTCAGTTTCCGACCGTCATCGGTGGCGTCGTACCGATTGTCAACATCAATGGCATAGAGCCAGGTCAGCTGAAATTGGACGGCGCAACGTTAGCGGACATCTACTTGGGTAAGATTAGCAACTGGAACGACCCTGCTATTACTAACCTAAACCCAGACTTAACCCTGCCTGATGCTGCTATTACCACCGTATTCCGCTCAGATGGTTCAGGTACGACCTTTAACTTTACCGATTATCTGGCCAAGGTTTCAACTGACTGGAAAGACAGCGTTGGTGTCGATAAAACCGTCAAATGGCCGACCTCTGCGACTGGTGCAGGTGGTAAAGGTAACGAAGGGGTTTCAAGTTACGTCAATCGTATGAAAAATTCTATCGGCTACGTCGAGTACGCTTACGCCAAGCAAAATAACATGTCACATACTGCACTAAAAAATGCGGCTGGCAACTTCGTGCAGCCATCTGCTGAGACCTTTGCAGCGGCAGGTGATATCGACTGGTCACAGCAAGCAGGCTTTTATAAAGTCATCACCAACTCTGAGACTGAGCAAGCATGGCCAATCGCAGCGGCGACCTTTATCTTGGTACATAAGCAGCCAGAAAATCCGCAGCAAGTGGCTGGCGTCTTAAACTTCTTCGACTGGGCTTACGCTCAAGGCGATGAAGATGCCTTAGCCCTTGATTATGTGCCGTTTTCTGATACCGCTGTTGCGCTCTTTAAAGCGCAGTGGAATGAAGTCAAAGGCAGCGATGGTCAACCCGTCTACAAACCAGCTCAATAGTATTTAAAAACCAGTAATGATTCTCGAGTCACCCTTTCAAACAGCTATTCTCCGGTAGTTGTTTGAAAGGTTTTATCACAACAAATTTAAAAGTAGCGTTATTAATTACCGTTAGTAGCGCTACTGATTAAAATTTAGTTTGCTGTGATAAGACCTGATTAATCTTTTGAATCTTTTGATTTAACCCTATTTGATGCTGAGACACTTATGAATGACCTAAGGTCCCAACTGGCTAAACAAAAACGTTACGACGCGCTATTCGTTAATGCAACTAAGGCTTTTGCCATCCTCGTTCTCTTATCCTTGGGCGGCATTTTGGTCTCATTAATCATCGGGGCTTGGCCAAGTATTCAAGCATTTGGTCTCGGCTTTTATACCAGTAATAACTGGGATACGGTTGCCAATGAGTACGGTGCGCTAGCGCCTATTTATGGCACGCTTGTCACTTCGTTTATCGCGATTTTAATCGCCGTGCCAGTCAGCTTTGGTATTGCGATATTTCTGACCGAGATGTGCCCGAATTTCTTAAAAAAGCCACTTGGTATCGCCATTGAACTACTGGCAGGTATTCCCTCTATCATTTACGGTATGTGGGGATTGTTTGTATTTGCGCCATTTTTTGGCGATCACATTCAGCCGTGGTTTATCGAACACGTCGGTCCACTGCCTATCATCGGTAAGCTATTTGTGGGTGCACCAATGGGACTCGGTATGTTTACCGCTTCACTGGTACTTGCCATTATGATTATTCCTTTTATCGCGGCCACCATGCGTGATGTCTTTTCCGTGGTGCCGGATTTATTAAAAGAATCGGCTTACGGCATGGGTGCGACGACTTGGGAAGTTATGTTTAAGATTATCTTGCCCTATACCAAAGCGGGCGTCGTAGGCGGTGTCATTTTGGGATTGGGTCGTGCATTGGGTGAAACGATGGCCGTGACCTTCCTCATCGGCAACGCCTTTAATATCAGTCCAAGTCTATTTACTTCTGGGGTCACCATTACCTCTGCCCTTGCCAATGAATTCGCCGAAGCCTCTAGTGAGCTACATCTGGCGTCGTTATTACATTTAGGCTTAATTCTATTTGTCATCACTTTCATTGTGCTGTCTTTGGCTAAGCTCATGCTGATGCGCATGGATCATAAAGCAGGTAATCGATAGTAGCTGGATTTTTGATAGATTTTAATGGTTATTGGTACTGATAAGAATATGGGAAATGAGTGTTATGCCTACTAATGCTATGAATTCAGCGTTACCTGTTAAGACAAGCTTTGAAGATCGTTATAACAAGCGCCTTTATAACAAGCGGCGCTGGGCCAACAAGCTCGGTTTGGGTTTTGCCATGTCAGCGATGGTTTTTGGCTTGATTTGGCTGTTTTGGATATTGGTAACGCTTTTTGTAGAAGGCTTTCAAGGCATGGTGCAAATGCCTATCTTTACCGCCGACACTCCGCCGCCAATGAGCGCAGGTGGTTTACGTAACGCCATTGTCGGTTCCGTGATGTTGGCATTTTCGGGATTGTTTATCGGCGCGCCTATTGGCTTGATGACAGGGATTTATTTGTCTGAGTTCTCTCATGGCAGCATGCTTGGCAAGGTGACGCGCTTCTTAAACGATATTTTGCTCTCTGCACCTTCGATTGTCATTGGTCTCTTTATTTATGCGTTGATGGTAAAAGGCCAAAGCTTTTCTGGTTGGGCCGGCGCACTGGCATTGGCACTCATTGTCATTCCTGTTGTCGTGCGTACGACTGAGAACATGCTTAACTTAGTGCCCAACAGTATTCGTGAAGCGGCCTATGCACTGGGTACGCCTAAATGGAAAATGGTAACGCAAGTCACTATTAAAGCGGCTCGAGCAGGGCTGACCACTGGTGTGCTGTTGGCCTTTGCCAGAATCACGGGTGAGACAGCGCCATTACTATTTACGGCATTAAACAACCAATACTTTAGTACCGATATGAGTCAGCCAATTGCTAACTTGCCTAATACCATTTATCAGTTTGCGATGAGCCCTTATGACAATTGGCATGCACTTGCATGGGCCGCTGCACTGCTCATTACCGCTTCGGTATTGGTCCTAAATGTCTTGGCAAGATTCATCGGTGGTCGCAGCTCCAGCAAATAGCAGACAAACCAAATAAAAGCAGTTACTAAATAAAAATGATGCGTTTTTGACATGTGTTGCTGGAATAAATTTCACTTGCGTGCTGTGCCTACGCCGACAGAGGCCGCGCGAAATATATTCCAACAACACTGGGTCGTTTTTAAAGTAGATCAACTACACCATTTACTTAAATTTATATTCATTAAGCTAGGTTGGATAACATTATGAATGACGTCATAAGCAAAGTCCGTACAACAACTAATACGAATAACTTCAAGACGCCGACAGGCAATCTACTAAATAGGCCAATGTCGACGGCAGCGCAAATGCAGCAGCCAGATGCGGCAAACCTAACTAAGCAAACACTGCATGATATTCCCAAAAACATGCCTGCAGCAAAAATGCAGATTCGTGATTTAAGCTTTTATTATGGTGATTTTCAGGCACTAAAAAACATCAATATCGACATTCCTGATAAAAAGGTCACTGCCTTTATCGGCCCGTCAGGTTGCGGAAAATCGACTCTGCTACGTACTTTTAATCGTATGTATGACTTATATCCCGGCATGCGTGCAGAAGGCAATATCAATCTTGATGGCAAAAACATCTTAGGTAAAGACGTCGATGTCAACCTACTACGCGCGCAAGTGGGCATGGTGTTTCAAAAGCCAACCCCGTTCCCGATGTCCATCTATGACAATGTCGCCTTTGGTGTGCGTCTCTATGAAAAATTAAGCAAAGCTGAGCTCGATAATCGCGTGGAATGGGCACTAAAAAAATCGGCATTATGGCCAGAAGTAAAAGACAAGCTCAAAGCTTCAGGCTTGTCTTTATCAGGCGGACAGCAGCAACGACTGTGTATCGCTCGTAGTGTCGCTACCAAGCCTGAAGTGCTGTTACTTGATGAGCCAACCTCTGCACTTGACCCACTCTCGACAGGCGCCATTGAGGATTTGATTGAAGACCTAAAAAACGACTACACCATTGCCATCGTTACTCATAACATGCAACAGGCTGCGCGAGTGTCAGACTATACAGTCTATATGTATTTGGGCGATATGATTGAGATGGGCGAGACGGACCAAGTATTTACCACGCCTACGCAAAAAGCGACGGAAGACTACATTACTGGTCGTTATGGTTAACGCTGTGCAAATTAAAAGTACAGCAGACTAAAGCTATTTACACAAATTAAAAAACATATCTCGTTATAGTCGTTTCATTTTAAAAAGATATATGTACTGCTGGGGTGAATTTTGCGAAGCATCTGTCTGGCCTGCGCACAGCAAGCGAGGAAAATTTATCCCAGCAGCACGCCATTAACAGTGCCCTTCTTTTAGGTTGAACTGACTACACTAAAATACAGATATTTAGGAAATACCTCTTATGCAAAGTGACAAGCACATCTCCAAAAGTTTTGATCAAGATTTGGATGAGGCGATTCGTCTGTTTTTAGTGATGGGCGACCATGCAGCTAGCCAAGTTGCCAAAGCCATTCACGCCCTTATCGACAAGGATGACACACTGGCGCAAGAAGTCATCGAGATGGATTTTGAAATCAATCGGCAGGAGGTCGAGCTTGATGAGCATATCTTGTTATTGGTCGCCAAGCGTCAGCCAGCGGCCAGTGATTTGCGCTTGGTAATGTCCATCAGTAAAGGCGTGGTAGATCTGGAGCGCATCGGCGATGAAGCGGTCAAAATCGCCAAAATGGCCAATAAACTTGCAGCACAAGGCAAATCATCATACGGTTACGCTGAGGTTCAACATCTCAGCAATCAGGTTCGTATCATGCTACATAATGCGCTAGAAGCCTTTAGTCAGTCGAATGCTGAGCAGGCATTTGAAGTGATGCGCAATGATGATGTGGTCAATGAGGAATATCAGTCAGCGATTCGTGCCTTGATGACTTATATCATGGAGGACGCGCGCCACGTCTCCAAGGTCATCAATATCGTGTGGGTGTTGCGCGCGCTTGAGCGTATTGGTGATCATGCGCAAAACATCGCTGAGCTGGTTATCAACTATATCAGCGGACAAGATGTACGCCATTCGGACTATGCGCTGGTCGAAAAAGCGGTGCAAGAAGCCAATGATCGGATGGCGGCGCGCCGAACTAACGACGTGCCAGTGGCAGATATCGGCACAACAAATGATAATAGAAGCCAATAAAATAGACACAACTTATTGTAAGATACGTCTCGCATTGCTACCCTTATCAGCCCGTAGTGCTATCGAGAAATATCATGAAAAAATTACTGGTTGTAACCCCTACTATTTTATTATTAGCAGCATGTGCGACTAATGCACCAATAAATAATGGCCATAGTGGGCATAAGCCTCAAATACAAAAATCTTATGCTTTTAGCTGTGAAGATAATAGTAAGGTGACTGCTATTTATTCAGCGAATGGCAAATTCGCTAACTTAAGCTTGACCCTTCCTAAGCTTGGCTTACGCAATAAAAGAGTTAATCTTAAACGAGCAGTATCAGGTTCTGGTGCTCGTTATGTTAAGGAGTCAAGCTCTAAAGCCAGCTACGAATGGCAGACTAAAGCCAATGTTGGCGTCCTGAGTATCCGCTCAGTAAACGATCGTAAATACAGCGTTACTTGCCGACTATAAAAGCCATCATATTATTTTTTAAACCGTTCTCTTTTCAAACAGCTCGCCTTTTTAAATAACATTTTTTCTAAATAAACCCTCTTCATATTACTAGGAAGATCTAAAAAAAGTGCCCGTCGTTGAAATGACTGGCACTTTTTTCTTAAAAAGTCCTGTTATCAACAATTACTATTCTCAAGCTGGTGGCGTACCTTCGGCATTAGATATGACAGTGTCAATCTGTATCAAAGCATCCATAGGAATAGCGGCAACACCAATCACTGTTCTGGCTGGCAAGTCGTTATTGAAGAAGGTCTTATAAATATCATTTACCGCATCGATATCCGTGATGTCTGTAAGTTGGATGGTCATTTTTACCACATCGTCCATAACATGATCGATACTTTCTACAATGGCTTTGATATTTTCTAAGCACTGTTTGGTCTGCGCTTTTATATCACCATCGATTAGTTTGCCTGTTTCAGGATTTATAGGTAATTGACCTGAGAGATGGTTGTAATGAGAGAACGCCACCGTTTGTGTCGATAACGGGTTCTTCGGCGCTTTATCGGTATTGTTAGCCTTAATAGTGATGCTATGTTTATCTTCAGTGGCTTGTGGCGGTGTGCCATTTCCATGAGACACGATAGCATCAATCTGTACCAAAGCATCTAGCTGTAAATCTGACGCTATCACCATCGTCAGTGCCGGTAAATAGGCCGCGCTTCCATCACTGGTTGACTCTGGAAAGAATTCTTTATAAACGTCATTTACCACGTCCACATCGGCAAGACTCTTTAAAAAGATATTTACTTTGACAATTTCTTGAAGAGGAACGTCGATACTTTCTAAAATCGCTTCAATGTTTTGTAGGCATTGCTGCGTCTGCTCTTTGACACCACCAGCGACCAGCTTACCAGTTTCAATATCGACAGGCAGTTGCGCTGAGATATTATTGTAATGGGAAAAAGCGATCGTATGCGGCGATACTGAATCTTTTGGTACTTGTTCATTGTTTTTTGGTACTTTTACCAGCTCAACGGGTGCTTGCGGATACGTACCTTCACCGTTTGAGATAACAGCGTCCATTTGTACCAAAGCATCATCCATGGGTAGTGCTGCTACTGCTATGACCGTCCGTGTCGGCAGATAGCCTTGAAAAAATGCGGGGTAAATCGTATCGATGTATTTAATGTCTTCGATGTTTTTTAAAAATATATTAATTTTGATCACATCATTCATGTCATGATCGATGCTTGCTACAATGGTTTTGATATTTTTTAAGCACTGCGCGGCTTGGACTTTTATATCGTTCGCAACCAAATCACCGGTAGTAATATTGACAGGTAATTGCGCTGAGATATAGTTGTAATGCGAAAAAGCAACAGTTTGCGTAGACAGTAAATTTTGCGGAGCAATGTCCGTGTTTCTTGATACTTTTATGATAGTGTCATTAATAGCGTGATTAGTAGTGTCATTCATATCGGTATTCCCTATTTGATATGTGTTTTTATATAAATCTCAGTTTGATACAGTTTTATCGTTTTCTATAAAAAGCTAGCTATGGAACAAGACGAGAAAATTAAACTCAAAAAGCCGCAAGAAATCTGTGCGGCTTTTTAGATTTATCATGATAACTGGGTTGCAGCACTAGTAGAGACTAGCTAGTGAAGATCAGCTAGTAGCGATTAGCCAGCAGCCAATACCCCACCAATGATAGCAACCACGCCGCCTAATGCACGAGTAATACGGTTATCGGCTTTGAGCATCATGGTGCCGAGACCGCGACCGACAAAGGTAATGGCTAAGGTTGCGACTACGAAGCCAGCCATATAAAGCAGTAAGCTTGAACCTTGGGTCATCTCAGTTCCGTGAGCATAACCGTGGGCGACCATAAACAGCGCAACCAAAGTGCCACCAACAGCAGTCGGCAGTTTTGCAAGCGTCGCGATTAGTACACCGACTAGCAAGACTGACATGGCAATGCCTGTCTCTATCCCAGCCAAACTAACACCAGCCCATGCGAGGCCTGCGCCCGCTATCATGCCACCGACGACAAATAAAGGCGTGCCACGTTTCATCGTAGTGTTTTGGCGAATACTCCAAAAACCAATCGCACCCATGGCCAATAAGTGGTCAAGACCCATTAATGGATGCAATAAACCACTAAGAAAACCATTGCTCACATGCTCGCCATGGCCAGGATGGGCAACGGCTAAAGTGGCCGTCAGCATCAGCCCGATGGTCATTAATAGTTTCGCCACTGGCAACTTAGTCATTTTATTCATGGTATTCTCCCTCTGTTCTTTTTGTTTATTGTTAACTGGTATATAACTACTTTTTATATCTTGCTTGTACTATAAAGGCGTTTAAGCACTGATAGTTAAGCACTGGCAGTTAAGTATTAATAATTAAGCACTTATTCTTAAGCATCAGCGCTTAGCTTTCCAGGACGACGCTCAGGTAACATGCCCTGCTTTAAAATAAAGCTAATGATTTCTTCTACGCCTACACCGTCATACAAGTTGGTGAATATAAATGGACGCTCGCCGCGCATTTTTTTCGAGTCACGTTCCATCACATCTAGGGAGGCGTGTACATATTCAGCGATATCAATTTTATTGATAATTAGCAAATCTGATTTGGTAATACCGGGGCCGCCTTTACGAGGGATTTTGTCACCAGCAGCGACATCGATGACGTATAGAGTTAAATCAGAAAGCTCTGGGCTAAAGGTCGCGGCTAAGTTATCGCCGCCAGACTCTACTAACACTAGCTCTAGATTAGGATGACGCGTTTGCAAATCATCGATTGCGGCCAGATTCATAGAAGCGTCTTCGCGGATGGCCGTATGCGGACAGCCGCCTGTTTCCACACCAAGAATACGATCAGCAGGCAAGGCGTCGTGCTTAAGTAAAAAGTCAGCATCTTCACGGGTGTAGATATCGTTGGTAACCACGGCAATGTCGTAGTGATCTTTTAAGGCGCTACATAACTGGCGTAATAAGGCCGTTTTGCCAGAACCAACTGGTCCACCGACACCTACTCTTAAACAATGTTTCATGGCTATTTTTCCTTATATATTAGTCAAAATGTATGAGTCAAAGCGGTTATAAAATCGAAGAGGTTATAGCATTAAAGCGATCGTAAATAAAAAACGATTAGCTTCTAAATAATCTTGAATATTGGGTTTCGTGCTGGGCACTACCGAGCGCTAAGCCCGGTAAAATCGGACCTAACTGCTCATCGGTTAAAGCCAGCGCGGTATCAACGGCAGCGACCAGTTGCGGGCGTAGTTGCTCGTTTAAACGCTGTGCGGCAGTATGACCTAATGGCATCGCTTTACAGGCAACCGCCAGTTGGTTTTCCAGCCAGCCCCAAGCAAAGCCGAGTAAACTCTGGCGTATCGGTACTTGTCGCTGATGGGCAGTCCAAGCAAAAACGGTCACGTAACCGGGATCTTCTGGTAACTTCGCATGACCTAAGGCTGTCTGCGGCTGCAACTCTAAACTGTTGAGCAAGCGCATCAGTGCTTGTCCCAAACGTATGTCTTCGTCGCTCAGCTCAGCGGTCTCACGGTTGGCATGTATCCAGTCATTCCAAAAGGCCAGACCTTCACTGTCACCATTCTCCCAGCAGGTTTGCAAGCGTGCCAGTACTGGTAATTCGCAGCGAGACAAGCCATCGTCAAGTACGCCCTCTAACCACTCGCCAAGCTCAGTCTCATTACATACCCAGCCAAGCTCAAATGCACTCTCTAGGCCCTGCGACCAAGCGAATGCACCGATTGGCAATGCAGGGCTAATCAGTTGCATCAGTCCCAGCAGCGCCAGATCGCTGGTTGCTTCTGGCTGTACATCAGTGTGCATGGTTATGGTCGTCATTATGGGAATGTCCATGGGCATGATGGTGTTCGTGAGAGTGGTCATCCGTGTGTTCGTGTGAATGAGAATGGGCGTGTGCATGTTCATGGGCATGAGAATGTTCACGGCCAGCTTGCGCATAAGCACCAGACTCTGGATCAAATGGCGCCTGGTGATGGCTCAAGGTAGCTCCCAGCAGAACTGCCAATTCTTCTAACACATGATCTGGTGGGAACCGCACCCAATAACGTCCATCTTCGTCGCTACCAAGGGCGAGCGATACATGACGATTACCTAAGTGATAGCCAAGTCGTCCCAATGCCAAACCGCTCTCAACATAAGCGGTAGTAACTGGTTCATCAGCGGCAAACACTTGGACGATCTCGCCACTGCTCGCTTGTAGTAAATCACCATGACGCAGTACCGGACCTCGATCAAGGAACAAACCAACATCGAGGCCGCTATCAGTCACCGCTTTTAAGCGGCCACGTATGCGTAGCTCATAAGGTAGCGTCAGGGTGTCGTTTACATCGGCCTGAGTGTTGCCGTCGATTCTTTTTATTAATTCAAGCATATTGATATCCTTACAAGCGCTTTAAAACAAATGATAACGTTGGGCTAATGGTAATTCAGACAGTGGCTCACAAGTTAATAACACGCCATCTGCGCGAACTTCATAAGTTTGTGGATCTACTGTCAGCTCTGGGCAGGCGTCATTGAGCTTCATATCGCTCTTACGCATTTGACGGACGTTTTTACACGCAACCAGCCTGCTCTTTAGACCAAGCTTTTCTTCTAGGCCTGTATTCATTGCCGCTTGACTGACAAAAGTGATTCGAGTGGCAGCGGCAGCACGACCAAGTGCACCAAACATACGGCGATAATGCACTGGTTGCGGCGTAGAAATAGCCGCATTGGGATCACCCATTGCAGCGCCCGCTATCATGCCGCCTTTGAGGATAATTGATGGCTTAACGCCAAAAAAGCCCGGCTTCCACAATACCAAATCTGCCAGCTTATCCACTTCGATAGAACCAACTTCATGACCAACGCCATGAGTGATGGCTGGATTTATAGTGTATTTAGCAATGTAGCGCTTCACACGGAAGTTATCCGTCCCGCGTTCCTCATCTTCTGGTAACAGACCACGTTGTAGGCGCATTTTGTGCGCAGTTTGCCAAGTGCGGCACACTACTTCGCCAATACGGCCCATCGCTTGTGAGTCAGATGAAATCATCGAAATCACCCCCATATCATGGAGGATGTCTTCGGCAGCAATAGTCTCGCGGCGGATACGCGAATCGGCAAAGGCGACGTCCTCTGGGATACTTGGGTCTAGATTATGGCACTCCATCAACATATCGAGATGCTCATCAACGGTATTAATCGTATAAGGGCGTGTCGGATTGGTAGATGATGGTAAGACGTTGGGCAGGCTACAAGCGACGATAATATCGGGCGCATGACCACCACCAGCACCTTCAGAATGGTAGGTATGAATACAGCGATCTTTAAACGCCGCTACTGTATCTTCTACAAAGCCTGACTCATTTAAGCTATCGGCATGAATAGCAATCTGTATATCATAGCGATCGGCCACATCTAAGGCATTGCTAATAGAGGCTGGCGTCGCGCCCCAATCTTCATGGATTTTTAGACTCATTGCGCCCGCTTCTACTTGTTGCACCAGCGCTTCTGGCGTGCTAGCACTACCTTTACCAAGAAAACCAATATTAATGGGCAGGTCATCCACGGCTTGCATCATTTTGCCTAGATGCCAGGGACCTGGGGTATGAGTGGTCGCGATTGAGCCAGTCGCTGGTCCCGTACCGCCGCCAATCATAGTCGTTAGGCCACTCATTAATGCTTCGTCCACCTGCTGCGGACAAATATAATGCACATGAGTATCGACAGCACCTGCCGTCAAAATCTGACCTTCACCGGCTATAATTTCGGTACCAGGGCCAATGACGATATCGACATCAGGTTGGGTATCAGGGTTGCCGGCTTTTCCTATAGCAGCGATGTGGCCATTTTTTAGACCCACATCGGCTTTCACGATACCCCACCAGTCGATAATGATAGCATTGGTAATGACGGTATCCATCACGGCATCGTCGCAGCGCTGACTTTGCCCCATACCATCACGAATCACTTTGCCACCACCGAACATAACCTCTTCACCATAATGCGTGTAGTCTTTTTCGATCTCAATCCACAGCTCAGTATCGCCTAAACGAATTCTATCGCCAGTCGTTGGACCATACATATCTGCATAAGCTTGGCGAGTAATTTTCATAAGTTCGCTCCTGAGTCTGAGTTTTGGTTCTGACCCTGATCCTGATCTAAGGGACCCATTACCTCACCACGGAAACCATAAATATGGCGTAAGCCTGAAAAAGGAATTAAGGGTACATCACGGTGTTGACCCGGCTCAAAACGTATCGCCATACCTGCCGCAATTGCCAAGCGGTGTCCATACGCTTTTTTACGGTCGAAATCTAGAGCTGCGTTGGTCTCGGCAAAGTGATAGTGAGAGCCGACTTGGATAGGACGGTCACCCGTGTTTGCGACGTTGATAGTGATAGGTTCACGATCGACACATAACTCAATGTCATCGCTCTTTAGCTGATATTCACCAGGAATCATAGCAAGTCTCCTCAGACAATAGGGTTATGAACGGTCACAAGCTTTGTGCCGTCGGGAAAAGTTGCCTCAACTTGCAGGCTTTCGATCATCTCAGCGATGCCATCCATAACGTCATCTCGAGTAAGGATTTCGCGCCCGGCACTCATCATTTCCGCCACAGTACGGCCTTCACGCGCACCTTCCATAATGGCGCAACTGATCAGCGCTATTGCTTCAGGATAATTCAGTTTGAGGCCTTTAGCTTTGCGGCGCTCAGCAAGTAGCCCTGCAGTAAACAATAGCAATTTATCTTTGTCTCTTGGCGTTAATTCCATCGCTGACTCCTTCTTATATTATGGTTATCGTTATTGTTTTTTGGAAAGCCTATGTCATTAGAAGGCTTATGTTATTAATTATTAATAAATAGACAGATAAAAGCGTTTGGCAGCCCCCAAGCAAATGCTTGGGCACCAATCGTTAAGTCAACCAAATTCGTGGTGTGATAGCGTTGTGTCCGGTCAATCGCGGACGTAGCACTTCTCGTGCTTGCTGGAATAACTCCCAAGCTTCGTTACGCTCAACGCCTAAATAGCGTAGCAGCAATACGCCGCGACGATAGGTAACTGCCCAATGATTGGCAGCGGGTATATGCTCACGTAGTGCAGTGATGGCCTCTAGCGGATCGTCCAGTCCAACTGCCCATAGCGTCGCATGGACGGTGGCACCGCCCTGACCCCACATGCCAGCGAATCTGGGATGATCGGGGTCTATGCATTGGCGCTCTATCCATAACGGACGCCCATTACGAGTGAGATGAAAGCGCTGTTCGAGACGGCCACTGACGAAAGGTAGCTTACTGGCAGGACGGCCAAGACCGAGAATCTCCCACCCCAAGCATTTAGCATTGTCTTCTAAATCAATGATGATGGTCTGCTCGCCGCGAGAACCGTCAAAAGCCAACGTTTCTTGTGGTAGCCATTCTAAAGTAGCGTCATTAGCAATTTTTAGATAGGTATGCTGATTCCAAGCAACGCCATTGCTATCAGCTTTATAAAGCTTATTGGCAGCAGTTGTCGTTAGCAAAGTATGCGCGTTTGACGCTACAGTGACATCGATGTTGAGCGTATCACCGCTAGCGATACCACCTGGTGGATGTAGCAGATAGACATGACAGCAACCATCGCGACCTTCAGGGTAGAATGGTCTTTGGACACGTAAGGGACCATAATGGCGCGCTATATTCATACGAGTGATATGGGTATCACCATCAGCATGAGCCCCAAACCCCAACGTCAAAAATGCTGCCCAATGACGGTTGGCATCGAAGTGGTGTCCTGAGTCTGTAGCGGTTTGTTGTATTGTAGAACTATCGGATAATGTCATCATTCCATCAATTCCCTTTTTATAAACCCAGCGCGACATATATCGCTGAATCGTCACCTAATCGTCCTGATAGGCAGGTAATGAACTTAAGCAAAATGATCAAAATCGTTCACGTGCGCAGGTAAGGTTGACAACACTGGCTTAACAGCCATTAATGAATGTCAAAGTATAGGCATTGATTGCCTCAAAACTGTAAAGTAATAATCGTCAGATCAAACATCAAAATATTAGATATATCCTTTAGTATGTTTTGGCGTTGATTATTCTATGCGTAAAAAACGCTTATGAAATAGCCTATACTCTATAACTCTTATAGGCCATTCGTATAGGCTTGTCAAGATAATACTGGGAATATAGCGAAGAGTAAACTATGGTTGAATCTAAGTCATATCAATGAGTTAAATCGGTACAATTAATCAAATCACAACTCACGCCAGTGCAACCACAAGCGTGTGTCCAACTCAAACTGATGATAATCTGGCTCCATGTGGCAGCATAATTGATAAAAAGCCTTGTTGTGCTCATGCTCTTTAAAATGCGCCAATTCATGAACGACTATCATGCGTAAAAACTCAGGTGGCGCTTCTTTAAATAAGCTCGCTACCGTAATACTGTTATGCGATTTTAGCTTACTGCCTTGTACGCGAGACTGGGTAGTATGAATACCCAGCGCATGCTTAAGAACTTTTAACTTACTGCTATAACTGACATTCGATAATGGGCCAATTTTGCGCATAGATTGGTTTTTTATGTCGTTTATATATTGATACAGCGCCTTATCGCTTTGCACTTGGTGCTGATCAGGGTATTTATTTTCTAGGTACTCTCCTAGCCTGCCCTCACTGATGAGCAGTGCCGCTTGGCTTTGGATATGCTCAGAATAATGAGCGATGTATTTGAGTGTGGTCACAAATTTATCCTTTGCTGATACAGGGTATGTCCTAGTTAAAACACCTTGAAAATACCTTGAAAACGCTACGGTACTGCTGGTATATGATGTATAGATATCACTTCTCACTGACTATACTTTAAAACTTGTCTCTATATATTTTACTTTATAACACCTATTTACCTATAGCCAGTTCATAAATAAACCCCATAAGCTGCATTCAACTTATGGGGTCATATAAAAGACAATCTCGTCACTACATATAGCCAGTTAACATCTAGCCAATTAACGCTCTAAATGTAGATACTGTAGATGGCACTCGTACTGATGTAGAATATCGACCAGCACTTGCTCCTTGGTGTAGCCAACCAAGTCATACTCTTGCGAACCATCACTCAAGAACACTTCAGCACGGTAGTAAAATTCTGCATGCTTGGTCGAAGTATTCAGCGTAAAGTTAGGACGCTCAGCTTTGATGAGATTAACTTCATACACAAAGTCATCTTCATCGCCATGACCGACACGCAGTTTTACGCCATCTATCTGACCTTCATCTTGACCCTTACCAGCATCTATACTTTCACTGATATTATCAAGATTACGAATATCTAGAGAAGTGTTAAGACCGCCTGCTTTCAGCTCTTTTTCAACCTCGGTCATCGCTGGCATGACAGTATTTTGCAAAAATCTTTCAACTTGTGCGTGCCCTGGGAAGCTGACAATACGTTGCAGACGTGCTTTCCAGCTCTTACCGCTATCTAGCACGTTTGCAGTGCCAAGGGTGCTGGCTTTACGTTTATTACCTTCTTCTTTTAATGAGGTCCACATCGACATCATGTAAAGAACTAAAATAAGCGAGAACGGCAAACCGGCAATCACAGAAACGGACTGTAATGATGCAAAGCCACCTGCGAACAGTAAGCCTAGGGTAATCAAACCCGTTGCCGCCGCCCAAAACAAACGCAGCCATACAGGCGCGTCAGTATCATTGGTCATGCCTCTCGAGCTTAGGTTCGCGAGTACCAAAGCGCCTGAGTCAGCTGAAGTCACAAAGAATATAAGTCCAATGACCACGCCAGCAAATGATAAAATATCACTGTAAGGAAAGTACTCAAACAAGGCAAACATGCCCATCGCTGCATCATTGACTGCAATTTCGCCAAGCTCAGTTGCACCATTGGCGACTAGGTCTATGGCTGAATTACCAAAGATAGAGAACCATGCAAAGATGAAACCTAGCGGGATAAACATCACGCCAAATACAAACTCGCGCAAAGTACGACCACGGCTGATACGCGCAATAAATAAGCCTACAAATGGCGCCCAAGCAACCCACCATGCCCAGAAAAATATCGTCCAGCCTGATTTCCAATCGGCACCAGCAGTACCGTCATAGGCATAAACGTCGAATGTTTTGAAAACGATGGTTTGGAAATACTGACCGATACTTTGGGTAAAGGTGTTGAGCAAATAAATCGTATTACCCAGCACCAATATGGCAATCAATAGCAAAATTGATGCCAGCATATTGAATTCAGATAGACGGCGTACGCCTCTTTCTACGCCTGTCATCGCAGAGATAGCCGCAGCAGCGACCACGCCCAAGATAATCAGGCTCTGCACCATTTTGCTAGACTCGATACCGAAAACATGAGTTAAACCCGCATTGGCCTGCAATACCCCAATGCCTAGGCTAGTCGCAATACCCATCAGCGTACAGACGACACCAAAGGTATCAATACCATCACCAAGCCAGCCCTTGATTAGGCGCTCGCCAAAGATAGGTGTCAGTGGTGAGCGTAGTGCCAATGGCATATTTTTACGATAAGCAAAGTATGCCAATGCCATACCGATTAAGGCATAAATACCCCAGCCATGTAGACCCCAATGTAAAAAGGTCTGCGACAATGCTTCACGCATGGCCGCCTCACTGCCAGGCTCAAGCCCCGTATGCGGCGTCAAATAATGCATCAACGGCTCAGACGCACCAAAGAACAATAAATCAATTCCGATACCGGCAGAGAACAGCATTGCCGCCCATGCTAAAAAGGGGAACTGGGCTTTTTCGTGGTCTTGACCGAGCTTGATGTCGCCATATTTAGAGAAGCCAACAAACAAAGCAAAAATACTATAAGCGGCTACCACCAGCATGTAGTACCAGCCAAAACTCTCTGATACCCATGCCATGCCAGCGCTCAATAATGTCTCGCTATAATCTGGAAACATGATCGTCCAGATTATCAATAAAATAGAAATAATAGCTGAACCTAAAAAAACCGTCTTATTTAGAGTCAGGGATTTCGTCGCATCTTCTGATGGCGAGCTGTACATAAAAGACCTCAATAGGTAAATGAAACAGGGTCTGATATTGCTTGGTCCGTCATAACTTTATGACTGATAGTCAAATAAAATACGTATAACCGCATGACGCACAAAGCAGTACCAATAAACAAAAACTGCTATTTAAAATTTACTACTTAAATAACAGAGTAAATGATTTAAAATTCAACCATAAAGGTATTCGTTTTTTTCATCTAATAGTCGAGTCAATTTAAAAGTAGTACAAGGCAACCGAATGTAGATGTATACTTAATACTTCAAGTGAGGTTAACGCAGTAATACTTTTCTAATGGAACGACTATAGCGCTGATAAAAAAGACCTTTACTTCGAAAGGCCTTCTTGTTGAAATTATCTAATAGTGTTCAATAGCTTATAAAATCGTTTAAATAACAGAGCTGTAATCACGCATCGGCTCGGCTCTTAGCGGAGCGCCATTGGCGACATAATAATCTGCCGTCGAGCGCGGTAATTGCTTGCCGCGCATCTTATCAACGATTTTTTCTGCCAGCATAATGGTGGTCGCGTTAAGGTTACCACTAATTATATTTGGCATGATAGAAGCATCAACGACTCGTAAGCCACTAATACCATGCACCAGCCCTTCTCCATTGACTACCGAATCATTGCCTTCGCCCATCGGACAAGTACAAGATGGGTGATACGCCGTCTCACTGTGGTTACGAACGTACTCATCCAACTGCGCATCGGTCACCAAATCATCGGTCGGCGCAATAGCACGTCCGCGATAAGGATCGAGTGCTGGCTGATGCATAATCTCACGAGTGATACGCATCGCAGCGCGGAACTCCTGCCAGTCTTGCTCATGAGACATATAGTTAAATAAGATACTCGGATGAGCGCTTGGATCTTTTGAGGTCAACTTGACGCGGCCACGACTTGGCGAGCGCAATGAACCTACGTGTGCTTGAAAACTATGAGAGTTCACCGCACTGCGGCCATCGTAACGCACCGCTAACGGCAAGAAATGATACTGGATATTAGGATGGGTAAACTTCTCATCAGTACGGATAAAGCCGCCACCTTCAAACTGATTGGAGGCGCCAAGTCCCGTCCCCATAAACAACCATTCAGCACCAATCGCTGGCTTATTCCACCATTTATTGGCAGGTGCGATCGAGACCGGCAACTTACATTCGTACTGCATATACAGCTCTAGATGGTCTTGTAAATTATTACCGACACCCGGTAAATCTAAAATCTCAGTCACGCCTACATCTTTAAGCCATTGACCAGGACCAATACCTGAACGCTGCAACAGTTGCGGTGAAGCAATCGCGCCAGAAGAGACAATCACTTCACGAGATGCGTAAAAGTTTTTGGTTTGACCTTGGTGTTCTACTTTAACGCCTACGGCACGCTTGCCATCGAACAAAATCACATCGGTCAATGCACCAGTTAAAATGGTGATATTGCTACGCGGTTTGGCACGGTCAAGATAACCGCGAGCCGTTGATGCGCGGCGACCATTGGGCGTCACAAAACGATCCATTGGCCCAAAGCCTTCTTGCTGATAACCGTTTAGATCATCTGTGCTTGGATACCCAGCTTGCACGCCCGCTTCAATCATCGCTTCAAACAGCGGATTGACTCCTGGCTTTGAAGTGGTCATCTCAACCGGACCACCGACGCCATGATAATCATTCTCGCCAGCGTCGCAGTTTTCTAGCTTTTTAAAGTAAGGCAGACAGTCTGAATAAGTCCAATCTTCTAAGCCTTTGATTTTCGCCCAATCGTCAAAATCGAGCGCATTGCCACGGATATAGCACATGCCATTGATGAGTGATGAGCCACCAAGCCCTTTACCGCGACCGCAGTCCATCACGCGATTATTCATATTCGGCTCGGGATCGGTTTTGTATCCCCAGTTATAAGTGGTGCCTTGTAACGGCATCGCGAGCGCTGCTGGCATCTGGGTGCGAAAGTCTAGGCGATGGTCTGGACGACCCGCTTCTAACAGCAACACCTTAATGTTGGCATCTTCGGTCAAGCGCGTGGCCAGCACATTTCCGGCTGAGCCTGCACCGACAATGATGTAGTCATATTCAGGTGTGGTTGTTGTCATAAAATGCTCCATAATATTGAAAAATAAATCATTTAATATCAGTAAAATTGAATCAAAAGGACAAATTAGCCCAAATGAATCAATCTTACTGATTAAGAATTTTCTCAATACAGTTTATTAAAATACCGATTCAAACGCACCCAACTCTACTTGGATAGATTTGGTCTGTGTATAGTGCTCAAGGGCTTCAATACCATTCTCACGGCCAATACCCGAATGCTTATAACCACCCACTGGCATTTGCGCAGGTGATTCACCCCACGTATTTAGCCAGCAAATACCCGCTTCAATCTGACCGATTACTCGATGTGCGCGAGTCAAATCAGCGGTCACGACCCCTGCTGCCAAGCCGTACTCGGTATCATTGGCACGGCGAATGACTTCTTCTTCGGTCTCATAAGTCAATATCGACATCACTGGGCCAAAGATTTCCTCGCGTACAATAGTCATATCATCGCTGCAATCGGTGAACACAGTTGGTGCGACAAACGCGCCATTGGCAAGTTCGCCTGAGGTGATACGTTCGCCGCCAGTCAATACACGCGCGCCGCCCTCTTTACCTTGCTCGATATAGCCAAGCACTCTCTCCATGTGCGTAAAGCTGACCATTGGACCCATATTGATGTTCTCGTCCATTGGATCGCCGAGCTTAATACGCTCAACACGCGTTAAGATAGCTTGCTCAAACTTGGCTTGTAGCGCTTTAGGGATAAACACGCGCGTGCCATTGGTACAGACCTGACCACTGCTATAAAAGTTCGCCATCATTGCGATGTCAGCAGCGGTATCGATGTCAGCGTCTTCAAATATGATTAATGGTGACTTACCACCAAGCTCTAAGGTCACGTCTTTAAGCGACGATGATGCTGCGCTCGACATGACTTTTTTACCAGTCGGCACACCGCCCGTAAACGATACTTTGGCGATATCAGGATGCTGGGTTAATGCTTCGCCCACTTCGTAATTACCTTGCACGACGTTAAAAACGCCATCTGGCAAACCCGCTTCGGTAAATATTTCTGCTAGTTTTAAAGCAGTTAATGGCGTGACTTCTGATGGTTTAAAAATCATCGCATTACCTGCGGCCAATGCAGGTGCAGCTTTCCACATGGCGATTTGAATAGGATAGTTCCACGCACCAATACCGGCGACGACGCCGAGTGGCTCCTGACGCGTATAAACAAAGCTGCTATCACGCAGCGGAATCTGACGACCTTCAATCATTGGTGCAAGCCCTGCATAATATTCAACGACATCAGCACCGGTTACGATATCGACATACTTGGTCTCAGAGTAAGCTTTACCCGTGTCTTTGGTCTCAAGTAACGCCAGAACATCATTACGCTCGCGCAATATCTCAACTGCCTTTGACAAAATACGGCCGCGCTCAACTGCTGTCATCGCTGCCCATAGTTTTTGGCCTTGTTGCGCCGCTTTTACCGCTTCATTAATCTGCTCAGCAGTCGTTTGCTGAATGGTCGCCAGCACCTCACCAGTCGCTGGATTAATATCGTCAAAGGTAGTTAACGAGTCGTCGACAGCCAGATAACGACCGTTAATATAAGCGGTCTGCGTTTGTGTTAAATCAATAATGTCTTGTAAATTATTTACGTTTGTCTGAGTAGTTGTCATAAGTTTTCCTTAGGGCGACTGAAGCTTTATAAAAAAGCGTTAAGTAAATCATGCCGTCATGGGTTAAAGGTTAAATTTTCTGCGTGCGTGTTATTGATCAAAGCTGTTTGTCAAAATCAGTTATCAAGGCTGTTTATCAAAGTCTTGCTGCGTCATATTTATCAGGCGCTTACGCAATGAGATTTTGTCCGAGATATCGATACCTGAAAAGTCCGAGAGCCAAATACCATCGGCAACCAGACGCACCATACATAGCGTTTCAGTATTGTCGGTATCAGCGTGCTTTTTTAGCTGCTCATTTGACCACTCAGCCCAACGTTCACGCAGCATCCGATCTCCTAGCATCAGCACATACAGCGTGGCTTGGCTATTAAACTCGGCTTGGCCTTTTTCGCCCAAGCTAATCGTGGCATCGATATAAGCGCGGGTAAAAGAGCCATAGCGGACAGGGTCCTTTGCCATGGCTTGATTAACTTCTGCCTCAAACTTGGCCATCGCGTCATAAAACACCTCCAAGATAAGCGCATCTTTGGTAGCAAAATGATGCATCACTCCGCCTTTGGTCACGCCGACAGCATCCGCCACCGCTTGAAAGGTCACTTTAGATAAACCCTGCTCTAGCGTGATACGTGCTGCCTCATCAAGCAGCGCCCGCCGTACGAGTTCTGGCTGTTTTTTACGTTTATGCGCGTTCTGTATTTCCATTTTTATTTCCATGTTCATTTTCCCCTACCTGTCAGTGCACCACAGAATTAGACAGTAAGTTCATCACCACCACACCACCAACAATCATCGCAATGCCTACCACTGCTGCTGTATCAAGGCTTTGCTTAAAAAATACGATACCAACGAGCGAGGTCAGCACGATACCCAGTCCACCCCACAGCGCATAAGCGATGCCAAGTGGAATGGTCTTGAGGGTTTGGGTCAATAAATAAAACGAGATGGCATAAAGCACACCCATAATCAGGGTTGGCACCAAACGCGTAAATTGCTCTGACTTGACTAAAAACGTCGTGCCAACCACTTCACAAATGATAGCAATCGCGAGATAACCGTAAGCAATAGTGGTAGGACTCATAATTAAATTACCTGTTTTAAATCAAGCATATTCTCTCGATTGAGCGTAAAAGGGCCAATAATAAAATGTATCAATACATTTTAAAGAAACCATACAGACGGTATTTTATACAAATATTTTAGTAATGTGAAGGGTAAGTTTTTATCATTTGTCATTTATATAGCAGATAACGACGTACATTTAAAATGAGCAGAGAAAAATACGCTTCTCAAATATTACGCGAGTTAAACAAAAAATAGAGTCATACCTAAACGTGGATGACTTTAATACCATCCAATAAACCGTTTAAATATCACTCTATTATTTTATATAGTAATGTAATTAGTTATATTTTATCTACAAAACTAAGCCAGCTCTAAGCTCATCTTAGGACCGAATGGCTCATAACGAACATTGTCTACTCCATGCTCGAGTTTCATCAGCCCATCAATCATATTTTCCATAAATGGCATCGACCCGCACACATAAATATCAGCAGGCTTTGGTAGAGTAGCAAGATAACGTTCATCAAGTATTTGTCCCGCGTCAAAATAGAAAATATTTTTTTCAACGTTTGCTGCTGACTCTAAAAGCTTATCAACCTCAATATCAAAGGCGTGATGATGTTTATTTTGGCAAGCATATACCCAAATGATAGGTCGCTGTGAGTTCGCAGTTACTTGCGCCTCTAACATCGATAAGATGGGCGTAACACCAACGCCAGCACTAATCAGTACTAATGGCACATCGTTTTGCTGCACCATATCTTGGTTGAGCTCAAAGTCACCAGCAGGGGCAGATAATAAAATGGTATCGCCGACCTCTACCTCATCATGTAAATGGTTGGAGACCAAACCATAATGCTCATTGCGATTGTCGCGTCTGACGGCAAACTGAATGCCTGTATCAGTGTTGGCAGAATATAAAGAGTAATGACGTAGTGCAACATGATCACTGTCTTTTGGATCTGTTTTTACCGTGATATATTGACCAGCAGTAAGGTTGAGCTTACTTAGGTCAATGTCTTGACTGTCCTCTGCATTATCATTGACAGGAACGACGGTAAAGGCGGCGATATCGGTGGCTGCAGCCACCTTTTCAACGACCTTAAAGGGCGCAAAACCTTCCCACATTTCTTGCTCATACATGCTCTTTTCGAGCTGAATAAAGACGCCAGCAATCTCATCATAAGCTTCAGTCCAAGCGTCGATGATGTCGTCATTGGCCGCCTCCCCTAACACTTCCTTTATCGCGCCAAGTAGATGCTTACCCACGATCGGATAATGCTCTGGCAAGATCTGTAAAGCGCGGTGCTTATGACTGATTTGGGTTACTTGCGGTAGCAAAATAGCCAAGTTTTCAAGGTGTTTGGCAGCGGCCAAAACTGTGGTCGCAAGGGCAGTCTGCTGGCGACCTAGCTTTTGATTGGTCTCGTTAAAAATGTCTAACAGCTCAGGATGCTCTTCAAACATATTTTGATAAAACACGGTGGTAATCGCAGTGCCATGCTCTTCAAGCACAGGTACGGTTGCTTTTACAATTTCTATCGTTTTTGGTGACGCCATGATATTTTCCTTGGTGTTTCATTATATTGATAAGTTGAGGTACTGACACCGGTAACAGTGCCTAAAGTTTTGAGTATTAATTAAATCTTGTTAGAACGATTACTCAAAGTATAATTCGCCTATTTCTTAAAAGTTCATTTAAAATGAATCTTATATTATTTCTATAAAAATATCAATCTGTATTGCGGTCATGTTTGCTTCTACTTTTGCTACAACCCATATTTTACAGACAAAAAAAGCCTCAATCTTTAAGATTGGGGCTTTAAAATCTGGTAGTCGTAACTAGATTCGAGATAGCGACCTCTACTATGTAAAGGTAGGTCAAGTAACCGCTCTTAAATGATAGAATGTTACCTATACTGCTTATAAGCTTCTAGATAACGATATATTGATAATATGTTCATGTACATTAAACCTTAAGTAATGGTTAATAATTTACGTTAATGGTTACTATGTCAGAATAAACATCAGGTTTTACATCGGTATTTGGTACAGTCACGTATACAGTATGTGTTTGGGATGTGCCATTGCCTTGACCTGCGACGCCATTGGTTAAAGTAGCATAAGTGTTACCATTATTGCCCCATACCGTACCACTCTCATTCGATTGAAGTTGATAATGTACCACATCAATATCACCTCTGGTTCCCCTCATGGCTCCAACACCATTATTATTGACTACTCCCTTATACGCAGCAGGCGCTAAACCAATGTTGTAGGATGTCTCATTAGTGCAGTTGACATTGATAAGATTAGATGCTGTTCCTGATATAGGTGTAGTGGTCGCAGCAACTCTACCAAGATTTAAAGCTCCCGTTGTAGTAACAGCACAGTATGCATTAACAGAAGCCTTACTGTCATACGGAAACTCATAGGTTGAAGTTGAGTTGTCTACGGCAATACAATTGGCTGGAGCTCTCCTTCCCTCTATTGAATTGACGGTCATAACCACTTGGTTCTGAAGCGCGTAATTACCTGCAATAAGCTTGGTTTGTCCAGCAACAACCTGAGCATATACCGTAATACTACCAGTAATAGTCGTGTTGTTACTGCTCGTCAATATCAATTGTAGCGGTTCATCATCTGTAATTGGCTTAGTGAAGTTTGGGTCAGAGAATAAACTGAAAGCTAATAATGAATTACTTGGTCCGAGCAGTTCATAATGACGGTTGGAATTTAAAGGTCCAAAAGTGTAGCAAATTCGAGCAGTTGAATCACGTCCCTCACTCCCTTTGCATTCATAATTAAGAGTTGTCGAAGTCGTAGCCGAACTGGATAAAGGATCAACGACACCAAAATTTAAACTGTTGATGTTGTTTACACTACCTGACTGGGTACAACTAACGGGTCCAGAGCCAATATCAGCGAATGTAGTTGCAGGCTTAGCTAGGAAAAATATAACCAATACCATAAGAAGTATGTAATACCATTGCAGTCGTAACATTACTGTACCTTATGGCAGACAAGAGGACCTATGAGCGGAATCTCGCCACCTTGCTTGGTATAACGAAATTTTACTGTGCAAATACCATTAGAAGGCGTAGTAATCTCCAATATATTTTCCTCATCTAAAGTGTCTAGATATACTTCTCCATCAAAACCTATCACTGACGTCTGAGCCTCATCATTAGACAGTATTTTCACTTGACTACCAAGCGCAATCGGCTGATACGCGCTGTCTGTTAAGATGATAGTTGCGGAGCGGACCGGTGCAATATCAAAGGCTACCATCACTCCTGTGCGATCCATCGGCGTTGCTTCAATACTCACTTTATTGATACGCGTATCAGCAGGCAACTGCATAGGGTCAATACCAATTTTATTGTTTTGATAGGCATTAAGTGACGTTACTAGTAAGAGTCCCTGTTTATTGGTAGTACCGACGGGATTATTTTGTAACAGAACGGGCACATTAGCGATATCTCCTGTAGATACTACGGCAAAACCATTATCTATTTGGCGAGCAGGAAATATACCGCCACCCATCATTACTAATGATCCTATACCACTGGCATAAGTAGCATACTGATTATCAATACTGCTGATTCCACCTTGTACTCGTCCGTATCGTCCAAGATAACTTAGCTCAGCCAATGCACTAACACTATTATAATTTTCTATGTTTTTATCTAAAAGTGTAGCAGAGTTGGTAGCTGCGCTACGCCTTACCTGCGCACGCCAGTCAATACCGCCTGATCTTTCGACTGATTTTGAAATATCAGCAATCAAGACGTTATGCTCGTCTGTGTGTTGCATACTACTACTTATCGACATATTGCGATCCAGAGATAAAGAGGCCCCAATGGAAATATTGCTATTAGCAGAATGATTAAGATCATGATTGTAATTCATGTTTAGGCTCAAGCTCTGACCAAAGGCTTTAGACCAATAGGCACTAACTAATTTTGTAGACTCCATCTCAGCTTGAGCAGTCTGATTATAACTTAGCCCAAAACTTCCTAAGGATTGTGAACTATAGCCAGTTGAGATTTGCTCACTACGTCTTACAGGTGCAGCGCCATACTGTGAGCCCACATCACGGTATACACCATGAGTACCCAATGCGTTAAAACCCATACTAAATCTATTGTTATTCCAGGAATAGTTAGTACTATATTGTATACCGTTCTCTCCCTGACTCTCGCTACCAGCTATCGAAGCAAACAAAATACCACCTGCGCGTCCTAGTAGCCAAGTCCCACCAATACCTGCATTACTAAGTCCATGAACTACCTCGGCATGGGCTTCTGCGGTAAAATTATTGTTTATTCCATAACGCAATGTACCACTGGCAGCAATATTGTCATCATAATCAAAAGAGTCAATCCCATAACTTTCACGAACTGCTCCAAGCTCTAGTGACCAGTCAAGTAATTCTGGTTGTAGCAAACGATGAGTATCATATAAAGAATAATTAAGAGTCGTGCTCTGACCTAGTGCATCTGTCACCACTAGTTGAGCAGTACCGGCACCACTAATGCTAGGTGCAGATTTTAGCTCAAAAGGACCTGCGGGTACTTGGCCGCTATAGTGTTCAAGGCCATTGACATACAATTCCACCTTGGAAGGTAAGGTAGCTGACCCAAAAAATGACGGCAAAGGTGTGGTTGATCGATAGGGTTGTAGATCAAAGTTGGTAC
Organism: Psychrobacter sp. 1Y4; assembly: GCF_051847555.1. Classification (NCBI taxonomy): domain Bacteria; kingdom Pseudomonadati; phylum Pseudomonadota; class Gammaproteobacteria; order Moraxellales; family Moraxellaceae; genus Psychrobacter; species Psychrobacter sp. 1Y4. Next base: position 58,465 of record NZ_JBPYDE010000002.1, read on the forward strand.
CAATCTGCAGACCTCCCAAACGTGTAGAACGCGTCCAAGACAGTGCACCTGTGAGAATATCACCTGCACGAACTGTCAGTAACTTGTCAGGGAACGACTGACTCCAGCTCGTATCCAACCTTACCGTTTGACCTTTCCATTCACCGTCAAGACTGACACTATCAGCAGAACGATTGCCAGTAGTTAAAGCAGTAGAACTAACTACACCGTGGGCATTAAACGCGCGCAATTCAGTATAAGCGCTTAGATTTTTGGCATTGTGATGGTTTTGAGTGGCATGAATATTATAGTTCAATAGAAGACCAGGTGATACGGTTGGTATCGGACGCTTGTTAGTCCGCGTACTACGAATAGTAGTATCTAAATTAAGCAAATTAAGAGGTGCGATAAGCTCAAGCGATTGCTGACGCATGTCATAATCAATCTTGAGGTCAGGCAAACTATTAAGTGGAATAGTATCGTCAACATCTTGTGGTAAGATAAAGCCAAGTTGTTGTAGGATAGCAGTAGTTGCCCAAAGGCGATCGTCATGGTAGACAAAGTGAATCAGACCTTTACTTGCACCATTTAGCGTAACGTCCAAATACAAATCCAATCCAGAACTATCGTCAGGGTTATAGTGTTTCGAGTCAGGCTGTACCAGTTTATTATCGTTACTATGTAAATCGTTGGTATTGAAATTTGGGGTGTCTATAGAAGGTTTAGGTGAAAAAGCAGTGTCTTTAACAACACTGCTAGTAGAGATACCTTCAGTTGGAATTGCAGCGTGAATAGTAGAAACTGCATTACTCTGTAAAAAAAGGATTTTAGCGAGCAGTATTATCCAATGTGACGTCGGGTGTCGTCTTTTTACCATTCAGTATAACCTTGAATGTACCCTCTGAGGTTAGAACAGAGGGTGATATTTTCAGTGTCCAATACATAGTTGCACCGGGTAACACATACCCTAGCAAACCTTGATGGAGATCAAGGCTATTGCCAGCTGTATCAACAAAACTCAGACCAGACAGTTTTGCATGCCCATTACCAAGATTACTAACACGTATTTTAATCTGCTCGTTATCCGGCTGCGGATGCATGCTCCATTGCAACTGCGGACTCGTCTTGTTAATTCCCAAGGGCTGTACAAACACTGGTAGTGAGTAGCTTAAAGCGAACTGTAGGCCACTCGTTTGCTCTGGTAATTTGACTGGTATCTCATTGATCAAAATCCGGTAAGAACCTTCTACAGCATCTGTACCTTGTGGCGGTGCTTTAGCACGGATAATACGCACCAACTGCTGCTCACCTGGTTTTAGCTCTGTCATAGGTGGACTTGCTAATAACTCTCGCGAAGGAACGAGTTGATCACCTGTATCATCTTGCATCCATTGATGTATCCGCACTTGTGCGTTTATCACATGATTACTAGAGTTACTTAGTGTCAAACCACTAGCATTCTCTCGAGCTTGTAAGCTTAAAGAGATAGGAGAGACTTGAAGACCAGCTGCCATTGCCATACCAGAATAAAGTATGGCTCCTGCAAACAGAGTTGGGCGTACTATACGACATAACCGAAGAGCTAACATGGTATTAATAGGCTACTGATACGTTAATAGTGTCACTATAAACAGCAGGTATCACGTCAGCGTCATCAGTTACTGTTAGATATATAGTGTTAGTAATACCAGTCTTGTAGTCAGTTGCTGTAGCAGTGGTAAGTGTATTACCAGTACCTCCCCAAACAGCGCCTTCAGATGATCCAGAAGTCAACTTATAAGCAATTAGTTCTCCTGCAAATTCTGAATTCCCTAAGTTACCAGTACCATTGACGCTATTAGTTGATAAAGGTATTAAGCTAATAGTAGCAGAGTCACCTTTGGAGCAATTTACAGTTAAATCAGTAGATTGCGTTACTGCTGCAGTCGCTTGGCCTGCTTGAATATTACTAAGCTTCACAGCTAGAGGTGCTGCACTTATAGTACATATAGACTCAACCTCCATATTAACGTCAAAGCTACTGGTTGCAGGGTTGGGAGCAGCATTCGCACTAGTAACAGCAGCTACGCTACCGAATAGAAATAAGGTCGCGGTTTTAGCAAATTTATTAAATTGCATGGTAAATCTCCAGATGTCATAAATTTCGTAGTATAAAAATAATATATAAAAGCAAATAATTGTTTATTATATTCATTTGCAGTCGTAATTTACTTTTTATCTTTCTGTAATCTTATAGTACAATTAATATACTTTAAAAGTACAAATAATGTATATTTAGTTTAATAAATATACAAAAAAGCATTATATTTTGCTATTTGTGTATATATTGTAACGAATTCTGTGTACATTTGCATACTAAAATTTTCTGTTATTACTCGTCTTTAGTTTAAAGAAAAAATTATTAGTATGACTAATATCATAAATAATGACCAGAAAACAATTTGAATATATTTTTGACAATAATACCCCTCATATACCCTTTATCTTTTATATATAACTAAACCGATGCACCTGAAATTTGAATTCGCTGAGAAAACTGCAAAGATAAATTTGTAGGTTAATTGCTTGTTTAGGTTTTTGTCATGAGTAAGAAAATAAAATGTTGTAAAAAGGAGTTTTTAATGGGATTTGCAGGTAGCGATATTAATGTAAGGAATGCTGTTGTATAACTAAGGTATGCAGTACAAAGTATTATTTAACTTTTTAGATGTCTTAAAGATAAATAAATTTTTATTATCATAGAGTGTCACGAAAGAACTTTCCGCTACAACCCATATTTTACAGACAAAAAAAGCCTCAATTATAAAGATTAGGGCTTTCGAATTTGGTAGGTCAAGCAACTACTCTTAAACAACATAATGCCGTACATTGATTATATTAAAAATCATCAATTGGTGTAATGCTTGAAATAGGATTTCATAGTGTCTATCGTTTTGAATATATTACAGACTATACCAAACTGGCACTTAGTAGGCTTATTTGCCGCTGGTATGATTGCTTTTATCATCTCTACTGTATCTGGTGGTGGCGGTGCCATGTTGCTGATACCAGTTACCTCTTCGATGATAGGGACAGCAGTTGCGCCCCCTGTCATTAATTTGGCTACCCTTATTAGTAACGCCTCACGGCTTTATTTATTCTGGAATGATATTGATTGGTCGTTGACCAAATACTATGTACCAAGTGCCATCGTAGGAGCATGGCTGGCAGCACTGGTCTTTAGTCGTTTAGATGCTGGCTGGATTCAGTTATTGGTTGGGGTATTTTTAGTATCTACTATCTTCCAATATAAATTTGGTAAAGTAGATAAAACCTTTGATATGCCAAAAGCAGGCTTTATACCGTTAGGTTTTATCATTGCTTTTATGAGCACGTTGGTGGGCGGTCTTGGTCCTATTCTGAACCCTTTTTATATGAATGCTGGACTAGAAAAAGAGAAGCTGATTGCCACCAAAACTACTAACTCTTTTTTTGTAGGTATCGTACAAATCGGTAGCTACGCTTTTTTTGGCGTATTTACTGTCAAACTTTGGGTGTATGGTCTCGTATTAGGACTAGGTGCGGTCGTTGGCAATGTCATTGGCAAACGCTTTTTGACAGGAATGAGTATTAGTCAGTTTAGGATAATGCTGCTCATGCTAATGGTAATCAGTGGTCTCATCATGATTATAAGAAACGTCAATGTGCTGTTCTAATAAATAATCTAAACCTAGGGTAAGCGTCTTCATCAGCTGTGAGTTAGCTCTTTACTTATTGAATACTGCCCATTGGGCATCCTATGTTGTTTGGCTTGACTACTCACACACCGTAGCTATCAGATGATATTGATCTCATAACTGAACTTCTCTGCCAGTCCAAATGACTCTCTATACTCAATAGGATCACCTTCCAAATTCTTAGCAATACGGCATACCTTCACTAAGTTTTCTTGCTTAGTATTGTCCAAATAAGGATCGATGTGATTGGTTATGAAAAACAAGGTCTCAACGGCAGATGACACAAACTGACCACATTTTGTATAGTAAAACGGATAAAGAAGGTTCTCAAAACCTTCGGGCTCTAAGGTTACAAAAGCTTCATAACGGCTTTTAGGTAGCCAAATTTTTTCACTCAGTAACACGTCATCTTCGACAACACGAACGCGCTCTATATAAATTAGCGCCTTATTTTTACCTATATTTAGTTTTTGATTAATATCATCGATAGCCTCTATCACCATGATTTTTTTGATGATACCGGTCGGCGTTACATAACCAGATTCTTTGTCACGGAACTTAAAAAACCTTAATAATGAACTTCCGAAATCTGGGCGTTTTAAAAAAGTCCCTCTACCTTGCTGCTTTATCAAAACCCCTTCGTCGACAAGTTTTTCAACCGCTTTACGCACGGTTCCTACCGATACTTGGTACTTATCAGCGAATTCCTGTTCACTAGGTAAAGGAGTGTTTTCGTCCCATTTACTCTCTGTTAGTAACGTTTGTATGTGCCATCTTACCTGCTCATATCGTGGCATTTTAAAATTCTTGAAATTATCTATCATTTATTCACCATTATGGAATTTTTATTAAATTTCTCAACTTTTTAAAACGTTTTTATTACTTTAAAAAGAAGAATGTGCGCAGTTATTTTTTAAGCTCTAAACCATTTTCATGTTAATCACTTTGATATTAGCGCTAAGCTAAATTTTTCAGTCAATCTTATCTAATTCACGTTACCTTTTTTGTTATCATTCTATGCGATTAGATATGATTCTGAAGATGGACGGTTTTCTAGTGTAGAAAGCTATTTACCGATACTTGGTCATGTTCTTTAATCTATAAACTTTATATAGATCTACATCTACTGTTAGGACCAAGGAAAAGCCGTGACTCTCTATATTCTAGCAGCCATAGTGATATGTATTATTTTGGGCTATACCACTAAGATCAATATTGGTCTGTTTGCTATTGCATTTTCCTACCTGATCGGTTGTTTTGGTATGGGACTAAAGGCCTATGAGATTATTGAGCTATGGCCACTCAAAATCTTCTTTGTGATCTTTGCTGTGACCCTCTTTTATAACTTTCCTCTTGCTAACGGCGCTTTAGAAAAGCTGTCTAGTCATCTAATTTATAGGTGTCGCCATTTTCCAGAATTCTTGCCTTTAGTTATATTCTTTGTTGCTACGATCGTGGCAGGCTTAGGCGCCGGTTATTACACTGTCTTGGCCACGATGGCACCTATGATTCTGCTATTGTCTAAACGCACTAACCTAAATCTTGTCATTGCGACCTTATCTGTGAATTATGGCGCGCTCGCTGGTGCTAACTTTATCACTTCACAAAGTGGGGTTATCTTCAGGGAGCTGATGCGCGATGCAGGGGTTGCCAATGACAATAGCTTTACTTATGTTTTAGGAGTGTTTGCCGCTACTTTTGTAATACCTGTGATTCTACTGGGCGGCTATAGCTTGTTCAATGCCAAAAATAGTAAAATCGCGATTCAAACGACGGTGCCAGAGCCTTTTGATAGTAAACAAAAAAAATCTATTGTGCTTATTTTTATCATGATAGCTACTGTGCTTATTGTGCCCATTCTCAATCTACTCATGCCGCAAGTATCGGCGATTGAGTTTTTGAATGCTCGGATTGATATTGGTTTTATCGCTGTTATTTTTGCTTTGATCAGCCTATTTTTAAAGTTGGGTGATGAAAAAGCAGTGATTGCACTCATACCTTGGAACACGCTCATTATGATTTGTGGCGTCGGTATGTTGATTCGCCTCGGCGTAGAAGTCGGTGTCATTTACGAGCTGACAGAATGGCTCAGTACCAACGTTCCTATCTGGTTAATACCGATGTTGGTCTTCGTTATCAGCGCTATTATGTCGGTATTTGCTAGTACACTTGGCGTCGTTGCTCCTACTCTATTTCCTATAGTGCTTCCCTTAGCCGTTGCCTCTGGACTAAGCCCTTTATTACTATTTACCTGTATTGTTGTGGGCGCACAAAGCTCATCACTTTCTCCTTTCTCATCAGGAGGTAGTCTAATGTTAGGCGCCTCGCAAGTCGTTATAGAAAAAAACAAGCTTTTTAGTTCCCTACTATTTAAGGCTGTACCTCTAGATATTAGCGTTGGAATAATAGCCATTTTAGTAATCCAGCTCATATTCTAAAGGCTTATAAACAAGAACACCTATCAAAATTTTTTCTATATCTTACTGCAAGGTATTGATGAAAACGATAGTAAATAGCTTTACGCCTCTCTATAATACAATAAAATTCATACAGACATACATATGTTTCTTGTCATTTCTAAAGTATTCTGTTACTTTTATGCAGTGTTAAAAAAACATATTTTGATGAAGCCTAGTAACTTTTCTAATCTGATCATAATTTCAAGCGTTAATAATTGATTATTTTGATCAGAATTCTATTGAATTTTGAGTGTGCAAATACACACAAGGAGTGTCGTGTGAAAAAGCTTTCCTATCTGGCTCTTGGCCTATCTATTCTATCCCTGGCAGCCTGTAACAACGCAAACGAAACGGCTAGCACAGATGCAGCTGCGACAGATGGCTCGGGCGAGTTTACTGGGCCTTCACGTCCAGAGTGTATTGCCCCAGCAAAACCAGGTGGCGGTTTTGATTTGACTTGTAAGCTTGCTCAAGCGGGCTTAAAAGAGACTGGTATTCTAGAAGATCCTATGCGCGTGACCTATATGCCAGGCGGCGTAGGCGCTGTTGCGTATAACAAGATTGTGGCTAATGATCGCGACAATGAAGATGCCATTATTGCCTTCTCTACTGGTTCTATTCTGAATTTATCGCAAGGTAAATTTGGTAAATTTACGGAAAAAGACGTGAAATGGCTTGCAGGTGTTGGTACCGATTATGGCGCTGTTGCTGTAAATGCTGACTCAGACATCAAGTCTTTAGACGATTTGGTTGAAGTTCTAAAAACAGATCCAAAGTCAGTCAGCTTCGGTGCAGGCGGTAGTGTTGGTGGTCAGGACTGGATGCAAACTGCTATGTTAGCCAAAGCAGTTGGGGTCAATCCTAGTGATATGACTTATGTCGCAATGGAAGGTGGCGGTGAGGCAATTACAGCGGTCATGGGTAATCATATCACTGCGGTTAGTGCCGGTATTGCAGAGCTAATGCCACAAGCTAGTGCTGGTAAACTACGCGTGTTGGCTGTGTTTGCAGATGAGAGACTAGATGGCAGTATGAGCGATATTGCTACTGCCAAAGAGCAAGGCTACGATGTCACTTGGCCGGTGGTTCGTGGTTACTATATGGGTCCGGATGTGAGCCCTAGCGCTTATAACTGGTGGAAAGAGACTTTTGATAATGTCCTTGCTGATCCAAAATTTGCTGAAATACGCGAGCAGCAAGAGTTACTACCATTCTCTATGACTGGTGAGGAACTACAAGAGTACGTATACAAGCGTACTGGTGAGCTGCGCGAGTTGTCGGCTGAATACGGTCTTGTTGAAGCCCAATAACCATGGACTAAATACTAAGCATTTATAGTATTTTTCAAAGGCTAACAATGTATGCAGTTGTTAGCCTTTTTGCCTCAAAACGCAAGGAGTGTTCCTTATGACGATGGAACGTTTATTTTCTGGGCTAATGGCATTATTTAGCTTATTTTTAATCTATTTGGCTATGAGTTATGTTGCCCCTATCGCTTATGATCCTATAGGACCTCGCCCTTATCCTATTCTGATTTTCTCCCTTATGGCGTTTCTGACTTTAGTGATTGCTTTTCGCCCCGCTCGTTTTACCAAAAAAATTATTTTAGGTTACGACAAAACCGTTATTAGAAATCTAATTTTGTGCATCATTGCATTGACTGTTTATAGTCTGATATTTGAATTTTTAGGTTTTATCCTTGCAACCATACTCATGTGTTTCGCAGTCGGTCTATTATTTGCTGGTAATCCTATTAAGAGCCTGATTTTTTCAATTGTGATCAGTATCGCCTTATACGTTTTGTTCGACATGGTATTAGATGTCGTGTTACCACTTGGATTATTATCAGGGATAATGGGATAGCTATTATGGAAACCTTTAATTTTTTAATGCATGGCTTCGCTGTCGCCTCTACACCCGAAAACTTGATGATAGCCCTGGTCGGTGCTTTTATAGGTACCGTGGTCGGTATGTTGCCTGGACTTGGTCCTATTAATGGCGTGGCGATATTACTTCCCTTTGCCTTTGCGCTTGGCTTACCTCCAGAGAGTGCGCTAATTTTGCTATCGGCAGTTTATTTGGGTTGTGAATATGGGGGGCGTATTTCTGCGATTTTGCTAAACGTCCCAGGATCTGCTGCTGCTGTCATGACGTCATTGGATGGTAACCCTCTCGCTTTACAAGGCAAAGCAGGTATTGCATTATCAATATCAGCCGTGGCTTCATTCGTTGGGGCTACTATTGCTACTATCGGTGTAGTGCTGTTTGCACCACTATTAGCTAACTGGGCAGTATCTTTTGGTCCTGCTGAATATTTTGTACTCATGGTATTTGCCATCACTTGCTTGAGTGGCTTAGTTGGTGATCAACCTATTAAAACAGCCGTTTCAGCGCTCATTGGTTTGGGTCTTGCTACGGTTGGGGTTGACGCCGTTACTGGCGTGTACCGCTTCACTTTTGACTCGGTGAATCTGTCTGATGGTATTCAATTTACCACGATTGTGATTGGCTTTTTTAGTGTCAGTGAGATTCTAATCTTGCTTGAAAGAACCTCTACTGGGCAAAAAGTTGTCGAGCAAGGTAAGCGTAGTTTATTTAACTTAAAAGAGCTGTTATTCAGCTTAGGTGCGATGTTGCGTAGTGGTGTTATGGGCTTTGTTGTTGGTATTCTGCCAGGCGCAGGCGCGACTATCGCTAGTGCTATGACTTATACCAGTGAACGTAAAATTGCTGGCGAAACTGGTAAATTTGGTGAAGGTGATCTTCGAGGTTTGGCATCTCCAGAGGCTGCGAACAATGCTTCAGCCTGTGGTTCATTTGTACCGATGCTGACTTTGGGTGTGCCAGGTTCTGGTACGACAGCCGTTATGATGGGTGCACTAACCTTATATAATATTACGCCAGGTCCACAGTTATTTACTGAGCAGCCTGATATCGTTTGGGGCTTAATTGCCTCTTTATTTATCTGTAACGTTATTTTGCTCGTAATGAACATCCCTTTAGTACGCTTTTTTGCCAAACTACTTGATGTGCCAAACTATATATTGATACCGTCTATCGCAGCGGTTAGTTTCATTGGTGTTTATTCTATCAACAGCACAACTTTCGACCTAGTATTTATGGTAGCGCTAGGCGTGTTCGGTTACTTTTTACGCAAAACAAACTTCCCATTGTCAGCGCTTATTTTGGGCTATGTACTAGGCGAGTTGATGGAAGATAATCTAAGACGCGCTTTGTCTATATCTCAAGGCGAGCTGAGTATCCTATGGAGTAGTAATATTTCGATAGTGCTATGGATATTGGCTATCTTGATGGTATTTATGCCAATAATACGTAAACTCTATCGCAGAAAATTTAGACCAGCCGTTTAGGTTTTGCTACTTTTCTTGAAATATTTTGCTATGGTGGTTGTACTTTTAGTATGGCCATCATTTTTCTAGGCTGAGTTATTGTATATCTTATAAATAACATATCCCTAATATAACCACTGTATGGCCTTAAGAAGGGACAATCGTCTCCCAATTATCAAATCCAGCAATGTAAGTACAACAGCAAACGACACTATATTGGTAACTTTATTCTTATCAAGATTGCGTTAGCCGTAGCACCATACATTATCTTCTTTATAAAAGTAGAAGCTCTCCCACTACACCCCATATCTTACAGACAAAAAAAGTCCCAATCATAAGATTGGGACTTTCGAATTTGGTAGGCATAAGCAGATTCGAACTGCTGACCTCTACCATGTCAAAGTAGGTCAACGAACTGCTATAAATGACTATTAACTTGTATCTACTAATTTTAAAGGGTTGCAAGTATTGTATGTTTATTATAAAGCAATAATTATTGATGTAAATTAAAATTTAACACGATTTTAGTCACTATATTTTTTTAGTGTTTTTACCTCTACTCTACTATCAATAAAACAGTTTATAGTAGATTACCCAATCGTATTTGCATATTTTAATAGGACTAAACTTGATTGAATAAACGAATGCAAAAGCAAAATGCGTTGAATAGATTGTTTAATCCATGCATAATATGCGGAGAATAAATGCATTAATCACCGCATACTTTTGAGAAGATAATGAAGCATACTACCTATATTCATGAAAAATCAGACTGGACTCAATGGCAGTGGTCGGACAAAACGCTATTGCCTCTCGTTAGTCGTGTGCGGATATTACAAGGAAGACTGCTCGGCAAACTCTCAACTTTAGGCTTTGACTTAAATGTCGAAGCTCAGCTTGATGCAGTGACCTTGGAGATCGTCAAAACCTCTGAGATAGAGGGCGAGGAATTAAATATCGAGCAAGTACGCTCTTCTGTTGCCCGGCATTTAGGTGTAGACAATAGCAATCTGCCTGCTGCTTCTCGTGAAATAGATGCAGTGGTGAAAATGATGTTTGAATCAACCTATCACTATGAGAAGCCGTTATTATTAGATGATTTACTAGGGTGGCATCGAGCGCTTTTCCCAGACGGCTATAGTGGGCTTTATCGTATTAAAGCAGGCTCGCTTCGTGATGATAGTCAAGGGCCTATGCAAGTCATCTCTGGAGGCTATGGTCGTGAGCAAGTGCATTTTGTCGCGCCAAGTGCCGATAAGCTAAAAGATGAGCTCGAAAGATTTTTATCATGGTTCAATACATCATCAAATGAGCATGAGACTATAGATCTAGTTATTAAAGCAGGTATCGCTCATTTGTGGTTTGTCACCTTGCATCCCTTCGATGATGGCAATGGGAGGCTAACACGCGCTATTACGGAAAGAGTGTTAGCGCAAAGTGATGAGAGTTATCAACGCTTCTATAGCATGTCCGCACAAATTCTCAAACAGCGCAATGATTACTATAAGATATTGGAACGTACACAAAAAGGCGATACTGATATAACTAAATGGTTAGCTTGGTTTCTGCAAACGCTAGAGCAAGCATTGCTATCAGCGCTTGAGACGACAGATAAGATACTCAGCAAAGCAAAATTTTGGCAGATACATAGAGAGCAAGCCTTGAACGTGCGCCAAGTAAAAATGCTCAATATTTTACTGACTGACTTTTATGGCAAGCTCACGACTAAGAAATGGGCGACAATGATGAAGTGCTCAGCCGATACAGCACTGCGTGATATCAATGATTTGGTAGAGAAGGGCATGCTGCAAAAGTCTGAGGCTTCTGGGCGTAGTACGAGTTATGAGATTGAGCTTTAATTATAATGGTATTTCATTTACTCAAGCTCTAAGTTTGCAGATAAGTAATGACGTCACTACTAACTAAGTTATGTTCTAACTTCTGTAAAATTTTATGGGGAATACCATAAAAATTTTCCTGATCTACATCTTCTTGATTCTCAAAAAATTACAACGAATGAACTATCCTCCTTTGCTCACCTAATATAGCCTCCTTATCCTCTAGCAAGTATCCATAATGGCGTTAAGTCTATTGTATTAAGTCGAGATATATAAACAATTTATTGTGAATATATTTCGCTGACTAAGATAATGTGTACGGCTTATACAATATCGCCATAACCTCGTACTATGAACAAACTATTGGATATTTAAAAGAATTTTATTAAAAATCAACAAATTAGAACTATTTGCAGATTTTAATGTTAACAATAGTTTGCTGAAAGTTTATTTTTTTGTATATAATGTTCTAGTTTTATAACTTACGAAGGCGGCATAGCAACCGATTTTAATCCATAACAAAAACAGTTGTCGAGTAAGTCCTAAATTTGAAATTTAATAAAAAATTATAAAAGCAGCTAGAGATTCTAATTAAGAGGATGGATTATGAAAAAGGCTATATTGACGCTTTTGTTTTTGTTAGCTACTCAAGTTGGTCATGCTGAAACCATTAAAGCGAATGGGGAAGGTGCTGCACCGATTATGAAAAAAAATCTAAATGGCACGCGTAATCAAGCCTTCAGGAATGCAAAAACAGATGCGGTCACTGCTCTCATTAAGCGTATCAATGGTCCGCAGGCGATGGATGAGGCAGGTCGGTATTTAGATGACATTGTTAAACAAGTTGACAGTAGTTATGTGCTAAACAGAGGCAGTAATACTAATACCAATAATGAATTGGTCACTCAAGTGAGTCTGGAAATAGATGACCAAGAATTTCGCTCAATTCTCAATGATTTAGGATTGGCGAAGAAAAACAGTCGAACCAGTCCGATTATGATTGTGATGGATGAATACTTTGGCGTACCAAAAGACAATTCTAAGCCAGTCAAAGAGTTCACCTCTTATTTTTCAGATGGCAGCTATAGCTATGATGAAAATGCAAGTTATAAATCCAGTGAGAGTGCAAAAGCTAAGGCGTCAGATTCTTATGCTTCAAAAGGACGTTCATCTGCCGCCTCGGGTTATGCCTATGGTAATTATTACGGAGCAGGCGTAGGTGTTGCTGGCCGTTCATCGAGCCATAATAATTCAGGTAGATCAGCCTCTTCAAGCAGTTACGATGCCAATGAGTCGGCAAAATATAGCCAATCTGAACGCCAAAATGATATTCAAAATTTTGTGAAATATGTGGAATATCAAACACCCACTACTAAAGCTGAGCGAAATAATCAAACATTAAACGCTATAGCAAGTGCGGCCTCTCGCTATGATTTGCGGTTGCTTGATTCTGATCGTTTTAGAAGTCAGTACTTAAACGGTCGTAGTATGACCATTCAACAACTCATGAGTGATGCAGAGCTTAATAAGCTAGTCATCGCCGCGCGTAAAGAAAAAGCCGACTGGTTTATGGCGGGTAGCTCTTATATTTATGATCGTGGTCGCTCATCTGCCACCGGTCAATTTGTCTGCGATGGTGCTGTAAGTTTTAAGATTTACTCAGTAGATGATTCAACGCTAATGGGCGGGGAAACTCGTACAGAGTCTTCGACAGGTGCGACCACAGATTCCTGCCGTACCAATGTAGCAAAAAAATTGGGTGAATTAGCAGTTAGCCAAGTTGGACCACAGATTTTAGGGTATGCAAAAAATCGAGTCATGTATGGTAAAGAAATTACTGTTTTCCTCAAAAGTGCTTCTGGCATTGTGACTTCACGTCTCGGGGATGATTTGTATATTGCTTTGGACGAGATGAGTGGCGCTGAAAATATTGATATTCGTACTCAAAATGGCAAGTTGGTTGAGATGACCCTGACCTATAAAGGTAAAAAGCCAATCAGTGGAGAATTGGCGAAAGCGCTACGTAAAGTAAGCCCGACGCTATCGAGCGCCGAGCGCCTACAAGCTGGAAATACGATAACACTGTGCATGGGTGGTATTCAGTGCAAATAAAATTCAAAGCGTTATGTTTGGCGATACCGATGCTTGTATCGGCATGGGCAAATGCGAATATTCAAATCTACCCATCAAAAGGTATTTTTGGGTTGGAGCAAGGTTGTCGTGCTGATTCTAGCAAGTATGAAGCAAATGGTTCTTCTATTGTTTGTGATTTTAGCCAAGCAATTGGCAATGAAAGTATTCGCAAACAAGCCGAGCAGCTTTTTGTACAAGGTTTAACACAAGGTTTCGGTGACCAAGTTGTCGATAGCATTTTACAAAACACTAAACATCGTACTTATGTAGCCTCTTTAGACGTTTTACGCGCGAGCGAATATATAGTAAAAAAGGATTCGACAGCAGAGGTTTTTTTGCCAGTCACCTTGAGTTTAAAGCTTACGAATGTGTTGTCAGGCGAGGTCATTTATAGTGACAGTGCAACATTATCGCAGCCTATTCAAGTACTGGCTACCGATATTGATTCCCCTGCAACAAAAGCCGCCATAAAACAAAAGTTTCAAAGCACGTTTCTGACATTGACTACGCAATTAACTAGAGAGTTAAAGTCAAAGTTGAAAATTTCTGAGATTGAGACTCAAGTGATTGATCGATGGAAATCTTACTTGGTTCTAGATAAAGGCTTTAAACAAGGAATTACTGTACAAGATGAACTGAGTTCAACAGAAGGTGATCTGATTCGTGTGGTACATGCGGATAGTGATTATGCTGTGGCTGTGCCGATATTGATGCAGGGTCGTACTAAGCGCTTTAGTAAAATATCAACTGATACCCGTCAGGCTATGAATAAGCCTAAAGCATTAGTGGTTGATGTACTGACTTATCAAGGCGAATCAAAAGATTTAATTGAACAAGTTTTTTCTGATGCCGTAGGTGAGCAAGCCTCCTTTACTTTGACGCCAGTCAATCGACGTTATAGTGCTATGGCGCAAAGTATTGGTGAACAGACGGCATTAGCACAAAGTGAAGACATCAACCAACGTGAGTTACCTGAATTTTTTATTCGGATTAACGTCATTCCAGTAATCGCTTATCAACAGAGAATTGGGAAAATCACCCAGCAACAGGTTTTTCATAGTGAGGTTTTTGCTGAAATGATTGATCGTTCTGGTCGCGTGATCTACTCAGCACGAGCAACAGATGATATCAAAGACATGGTTTCAGACGGTATGGGGTTTTCTCTAGAAGCGCGTAAAGAAGTTGTGTTGAAAAACGCACTTTTGAAATTAGGTCAACAATTTCAAAAAGGGGTTGAATTTACTCGTTCTGATCTGAAAGTCTTAAGTTCCAATAATCATAAAATCACCATTGATGATGCAGGGGAGCGCTTAAGTACAGGAATGAAAGTCCATGTATATCATTCAGATAAGGCCGCCGGACGTAATATTCTGATTCCAACATGGGAAGCGACTATTTTGGCACGTCAAGGTAGGAGCGTTACCGCGCAACTCGATTTCCCTGTCAATAGTAATGATCGTCTACCCGTGCGTTCTGGAGACAGAATTTTGCTTGATAGTTCTGCGCCAGTGGGAGACTCAAAGCAAGCGCGTGTTTTATGCCCAAGCTTACATACCGAACAAGCTGGTGAAATTCCGTTTTATGGTTTCGGCCCTTTGATTTATCACACTTTTGCTAGTCAGTCGAAACGACCATTCTATGCGACAGGTTCAGGTTTTAAAGGACAAACCCTACTGAAAGACTCAGTCGTTAATATGACTGAAAATGCTGGGTTTAAAAAAGATATGAAAGTTAACTTTTATACTCCGACAGATGAATGTTTACAGCCAGTACTTAAGATTGAATTGAAGACAGATAGTGTGCAATGTAATGCAGACAAAAGTAATTGCGAGGCTACATTGGTTATGGCCAGTGGGACACGCATATTCAACCAGAGGTCTGAAAAAATAGGGGCTTATGGTTTGCAACAAGAAGTTAGGTTAAAGGGTATAGACCATCAGCATCGTAATGAGATGTATAACATTCAGATGTTTGAGGCTTTACCAAAAATTTTAAATCAAATCGTGCAAAAAGCCGATTATTCACAATAGGGATAACAAGGTATGAAAAAAATTGCAATTGTTTTAGCAGTAGCAGCTTCAATGGGAGCATCAAGCGTCTATGCAGGTTTTGGGTCACTGAGTAGTATGGCCTCGTCATTATCTGAATCTGTGACTGGCGTATCGTCTTCAAATATGGATATCAATGGTTTCTTCACGCAGGCTAAAGTAACCAATGAAATGTTTACTCAAAGCCGTACTGCTTTAGCTTCATTGCTCGCAAGTAAACAAGATTCAGATGAATTAAAAGCAAAACAGAACAGCCTGAATATGACCTCTGATCTAAAAGAAAAAGAAGCCTATCAAAAACAAATTGATGTATTAACTAATACAGTTTTAGAAGCCTCTCAAAAAGATGAAGCAGGAACAGTAGCTAAGCTGTCAGCCTTGGATGCGAAGCAGAAGCAGCATTTGTTGGACTCTGCGACAAACTTTGTAATCGCAAGCTTAACCGCTCGTGAATTGGCGGTAGGCGCTAAACAAGTAGGTAGGAGTTTAATAGCAAACCCAAGAAGCCTGACTAATACAGGAATGTCTTTGGTTGAGGCTAAAGGAGTAGTAGGAGATATCACTGGTATTGCTAAAAACTCAACAATGGCTTTGGTGGCATATCCAAAACTGTTTAAAAAAGCTGGTATTGAATTCAAAATGCCTACAAGCTCATCAGACAAACCAAAAGTACTCAGTAATATTTAAAAAGATTGATTTAGTTTAACTTTAAATACAATCAAAATAATAATTAATAGTCAAATCATTTAAAGAAATAAGAGAGCCATATAGAGGGTTCTCTTATTTCTTAGTATTTTGAGAAATTTAAATTATTAAAATATGGTTAACGTCTTGAGGGGACTATACTGAAAAAAATAAACCGCCCCGACTATATTCAACAACGATTTACTCAAGCTAAGTAGACATCCCTGATATTATCGTTAAGTCACTGTTACCGCATTTTTAAGCTGAAAAAATCATACTAAGTTATGCATGAGTATAAATGATCCAGCTCTTATTAAAGCTCTTAGCCTGTTCAATATCCTTATGTCCACCACTTTCGAATTAATAGGTGGATAGCCTTATTCATCGAGCAATATCATTAAATTAAATAGTAGCTGAGCTCTGATGTCATCGGACTGATTACAGTAAGTTTATTTGGCCTTCTCATCGATGAGATTTTTTATCTATTTTAATATCTCAGTCAGCTTGTGTGTGACATAAGTAAAATCATACTTATACGTCAGCTACAGCAAAATGTCGTATAAGCTATACTGAAAAAACCGTAGAGTTAAACTTGTTAAGCTAAGTAGATTAATCGGACTTCAATATAATTAATAAAGTCAGAACACCCATTACTCTAGCTACTTCAAAGTAGCTTAGCATCGTCATCCAGACTCTATCCAACTGGAATAATAAGGTCAATCAAGACAAACTCGTATGAACAAAGTAGTATGATCCTGAAGTTATGAGTACACATGAAGAAGTGAGGCTTCTAAAACTTCATCTTAAAGTTGATGAGGGTGAGCACGAGATGCTAAAAGAGCAACAGTGTACTGTGCCAATAACAGTTACTCAGATACGCATTTATTATATGTCGTTATGAACAGATATGAAATTTATTGAAAGGTAACCAAGTTATGACTGTTACTTTTGAGCCAGTAGTAAATATTAGTGTAGTGGGAAAAATACTCATTGATATGATATAGAAGATAGTTGGAGTTTTAGGGTCATAGTTAACCATCTCCCTACTTTATTAGCTGAAAGAAGGTTAAAAGTAGCGGATGCCGTACGAGCGACAGGAGTGAGCAAAACAACTTTGCATATGATATATAATGATCAGTCATCAAGAATTGATTTCGACACTATAGATAAGCTTTGTGAATATCTTGAAGTAGGGGTAGGAGATATTTTTGAATATGTAGAAGAAAATAAAGCAGAAAGCTTTAAGAAATAGACCTTCATTCAGAATTTAGAGTAGAGGTCAAAAAGAGAGATTTAATTCTAATAGCCTTTGAGCTCTAGTCACGTTTTGGTCACCATCAATTTTCTGATCATTTTAATAGAGGGCTCAACAAGAGTAATAATAGAGATTCCAAATGTTATCTTTTCGCTACAGCCCTTATACTACAGGCATAAAAAAAGCCCCAATCAAAAAGATTGGGGTTTTCGAATCTGGTAGGCGTAACTAGATTCGAACTAGCGACCTCTACCATGTCAAGGTAGCGCTCTAACCAACTGAGCTATACGCCTATTTAGGTTGAGCATTTTAGCAAGTTTTTGAGACTTTGCAAGTGTTTTCTCTCTAAACCAGAAGTTATTTTTAAATAAGCACTATTTCATCGTCAAATTCTTTTTATGGTTCTTAGTTCTGTATCTAAAACCATAGCAATACTCATATTTATGACAATCTGCGCGTATTCTCTTTAAGCTTTTTAAGTACTTGCTGATATTTAGCATGACTTACATCAAGCGTACTCAGTCGCCCATAACGTAGTTGCCGATAGTCCTGTTTAATATCGTTGACATACTGTTGAGTTAGTTTGAGATTGTCGGTGACAAGCCGACTATCAGTCTCTGTAAGGCTATCTACTAGCCGCTCAAGCCACGCTAGTTGTCCTTCATAATCATGGCGAGCGAGTGCCTTGTCCTTTTTACCTAGTCGTTTAGATAACTTGATTAAAGGCAAGTCTGCTGGGTGCCAACGCTTCCGTCGTCGTTGCCATAGTATAAATGTCACTATAGATATCACTGTGATGGCACCAGCAGCTAACCAAACGATTTGTTGCATAACTGAGCTGATGTTGAACCATTTTAATAATGAGCCTGCTTGCTTGTCTTGATCATAGCCGACAATGTCTTTTTGCCAGTAATAACTGGCTTGGTCAGAAAACCGCCTCAACGTTTGTAACATCTGATACTGCTGATAGCTAATCTGCGCCCCTGCTCCATCGCCAAACAACGCTGCTCCTTGAGATTGAGACAGTGCGTCCATTCCTTGCTCGACACGCTCTGGTGCCACAAATGCAGTCGGATCAATACGTACCCATCCTTGTCCCTCAAGCCACACTTCAGTCCATGCATGAGCATCCATCTGACGTACTTCCCACACGTCACCGCTGCGACTTGGTTCGCCGCCTTGATAACCAGCCACAATGCGCGCAGGAATGCCAGCCGCCCGCATCATAAAAGCAAAGCTTGAAGAATAATGCTCACAAAACCCAGCTTTGGTATCAAACAAAAACTCGTCGATGCGGTTATCATTTAGCCGTGGCGGCGATAATGTATAACGAAAATCTGTTTGATTAATCCAGCGCTCAAGTGCTTGCATATAGCGCACAGGATCTGAACCCGATTGCGCAAACAGCTGCTGAGCAAGTGCACGTGCTTGTGGGTTGCCATCTTTAGGTAGTGTCACGTTAATACGACGTGAATCCTCATCAAGTACAGGATCGATACGCATGGGTGCAAAACGCAGGACGTTGTAACGTAGCTGCTGGGTCACCGGACTGTCTTTTAATAAAGTAAATTCCGATGTGATACTGACATCTGTACGCTGGGTAAATGGATAATCAAGCCCAAATAGCCAGTTTTGCTGGGTTGGCTCTAAAAGTATCTCATACTTATCGGGTGCAAGCTGCACACTATTAGGAACAGTAGCAATCGCACGCTCAATCCATACAGGAATTTGTCGCGCTGGCTGCCACTGCTGCCGGCTACTACGATTCGGTTGCCATGTCACACCGTCAAAATCGCTAAATACCAAGCCGCGCCAATACAGATCGCTTTGCGGTGGACGTTTATCTGCAAATTCAACTCTAAAAGCCAGTGCAGTGGATTGGCTCAGACTGGCAAAATCGCCAGGTGACATGCTGTCTGAGACACCAGTAGTTGCTTGTTGTCCTGATAATTGCACTGACCATAGTGGCGGCAGACGCGGAAAGAACAAAAACAGCACCACTAATAACGGTAATGCCCCTACCCCTAATATACCAAGTGTACGCAGGCGTCCATCACCGCGTATATTGCCGTCATCATTGAGCGCAATAAATGCTAGCAAGATGACAATCGTACCTATGATGACCTCTAAAGTAGTGACCAATCCTTGATCCATTAAAAATAGTGCAGCGAGCACAAACAGTGATAAATTCAACACTACATAAGCATCACGGCGTTTATACAATTCCCAAAGCTTACTAATCAAGCACAGCACTAAAAAAGCCACACCCATATCCAGACCAAAGCTTGTGTTATAGGTCAACCACAAGCCTACCAATCCTAATAAAAACCCAAGCATTTGTATGCTTTGATACATGCGTTTGAGATGGCGAAGCTGCTTAAACCTCTGTCTAAACTTGGCTTTAATGTGAGGCAATTGGGCAATGATAGTGATTAAAGCAAAGAGCATTAACCATAACGGCAGATGAACAGCATGGGGAAATATAACGAGAATTTGAGTCAGCAACACCCAATAATAAGCCGGTAGCGCTAGCAGTTTGCTGTACCATTTTCTGTTTGGGTCATGGCTATTGTTAGCAGTATTTCCCAATGCCAGATTCTCAAAACTTGCAGGCGAGGTTACCGCTGCAAAAGCAGATGAGTTAGGCAAAGATAGGCTAGAAGAAGGGTTGCGAGCGTGCTTAGAGTCAATCATGATGACTGTGCCAATCGTAGTAAACACGCCTGCGCAAAAGCCTCACTGTGTCCAATCGTTGACTCTGTATGGCTCTCGTTAGGCAGTTGCATGGTAAAGGGCACTCCAAGACTGCCAAGCGTGATCGCGCCATGAGCCAGTTGCGCAAGCTTTTGTTCATGATAGGCAGCTGGCATATCGGCATAATTGAGGCTCTGCTCATGACCGATAGAATCGGCAAAATGCTTGGTAAGCATCCCCTGCCCACGTGCCACATGCGCCCACGAGACTCTGGCTAGTGATTCACCTTCAATATAACTATCAAGACGTTCAAAATCGTCTTGGCCTTGAATGTGCTGACTATATTGCCCACCTGTCGGCAAGTCGTCTAAACTTGCAGTTACATATTGCGTCTGCCAGTCAAAAGCCAATGGTTTTGGATAGACCCAAGCAGTACGCGCAAAATAGATGTACGACCAGGCACGCATAATACCAAGTGGATAAACCGTACTGACTGTTAATTTAGGAAGCTCAAGCTGACCACGTTTATAGGTCATAATAGGTAAACGAATAATTTGTTCATCTTGTACGCGTGGTAGCAGTACCTGCAGCTTGGGATCGTTGTTGAGCAATTTACGGCTACGCTTGCTGTTGCGCTTATATTCATGCTCGCTATTTTCTTGATTGTCCAATTGATGTTGCTCAAACCTAAACATCAATTGTCGTCTTGGTTGGCGACTCTCACTACGCACTTGCAGGGTCACCCAGACTGGCGCCCCTACTTCTGCCATAGTGACTTCTAACAATTGAACATGCAGGCCAGATATGTGCAAAAAGGTCACATGAAAGCTAATCAGCCATATACTAATAAGGTAAAAACAAAGCCCCAAAACCAAGTTATTACCGTAATTGATACCAGCAATAAAGGTAATTATCAATAGTATGGCAAAAAGTAGCCCTTCACGTCGGAAAAAAATATAGACGTTGCGCAAATTAAGAGTAGCACTGTCACTTTTAGGAGCACGTTTGGCAAACCAGCGCGCCAAGGCTTGCGTTATTGGCTGAGTCAAAGTACGTGGTAATAAGGTACGTGGTAATAAAGTCATAACTGTCTTATCATTATGGTTACACTATAGCGTGCGCTCAAACCTTAGTTTAAACAATTACTGGTACCTCATGCATAATTCGCTGAGCAATAGTCTGTGAGCCTTGCCCGCCAACGATGTGCGATGGCACAAATCGTTGGCCTAACCTATGATCTGTAACCGCAGCAAAAACAGCTTGAATGTCTTCTGGTGTGACCTCTTGGTGACCTGAGACATAGGCATGAGCCTGAGCGGCACGCTGTAGCGACAATACACCGCGAGGTGACAGTCCATGGTATTCTTGGCTAACTCGAGTCTTTGCAACCAATCGCTGTAGATAATCCAATACGACATCTGCTACATACACCTGTTGAACACTTTGGCGTGCAAGTAATACAGCATCTGTCTCAAGCACCGCATGTAAGCTTGCAAGCAACTCACGACGATCCTGACCTCGTAGTAGTTCTCGCTCGGCAGCTGGTGAAGGATAACCAAGCGACAGACACATCAAAAATCGATCCAACTGAGATTCAGGTAAAGGATATACGCCTGCTTGTTGCATTGGGTTTTGGGTAGCTATGACGAAGAATGGTTGAGGTAAACGGTAAGTCTGCCCATCTTGGGTGACTTGATGCTCCTCCATCGCTTCTAGTAACGCACTTTGGGTCTTTGGACTAGAACGGTTGATTTCATCAGCAAGTAACAACTGAGTAAAGATCGCCCCTTTACGGAACTCAAAACTCTGCGTAGTCTGGTTATAGATACTCATACCTAAAATATCTGCTGGCAGCATATCATTGGTAAACTGCACACGATTGTATGACAAGCCCAGTAACTGTGCCAGCCCTTGAGCCAATGTGGTTTTGCCCATACCAGGTAGATCTTGTAAGAGCAGGTGTCCATCTGCCAGCACGCAGCTCAGTGCCAGCTTGACCACTTGCGGCTTATCAAGCACGATTTGATTTAATTGAACAAGCAATTGTGCCACTTGACGCTGATTGGCTAAATAATCGCCAGTAACATCGTTTGAATCCTTTAAGACAGCGTCTGACTCTAATGGAGATACAGTATCTGTGTGAGATGCGACATCGTAAGCATGGCTTTGGTGCATAATAAACTACCGACTGTATTAGTGCGTACTGAAATATTGACACATTGACTCGTTTGGAGTGGTCAGTAATAGCCAATACACCTATTTTAATAAGATAAAAACGACAAGTAAAAACGCTCTATTAAATATAGTAACTATAAAAAGCAATAAAGTTGAAAACAAACCAAGCTTGAATAATTGCTGTGATTAGAAACTGGCTGCAGGTTGATTTTCTACGCCGTCTTCTATCTCAACTGGCTCATCACTCATTTGTGTATGCTCAGTATCTATGGGTTTTCCATCGCTATCGATAGCAGGAGCAGCCATACGCAAAGTAGATAGGTAAGCGATAATATCAGCGCGTTCACTAGCATCTGGCATCGGGTCTGACAGCATTTTTGACTCCGGCATTGCTTTTTGAGCATCAGCAATATAAGGGTCTAAAGTTTTTGCATCCCATACCCAGCCTGATTTAGTTAGCGCTGCACCGTAGTCATAGTCTTCTAGTTCAGCTGCTGGTGCCCCATATATATTCATCAATTGTGGGCCTTTTTTATTGCTTCCTGGACTTAACTGATGGCATTGGCCGCAAGCTTCTTCATAGATGATAGCACCATTATCAGCGTCTCCTGCGCTATACACTGGCAGGGTAACAGGATCACGATAATCAGGCGGGGTGCGCTCACAAGCAGTAAGCACTGTCAGGATCGTCAACACAAGCCCTGCAATTAATGTACCACTGAATGAAATATTGGCGTTGATCGGCATGTTTATATATTCTTTATATCTATGGATTGAAAAGGTTTGGTCAGCCTAACGAAATAATAGCAGATGTACGATGGTATTTTAGAAATGGTGGTATGCTTACAAGCGTAGATTGATACATTACATGAGTACTTAATTACTGAGTAATAAGCCATCCTCGATTTATTTTAAAATCGATATAGTGCGGCTAGGATACATTCCTTGCAAAGCTATGATAGCAGTAAGGTAAAAAAGTTTATCTCAAAAAAGATCTTTGTTGAACGTACCGCCGTTATCTTAAGCAAATAGTAAATGGCTTAAGATACATAGAGAGCTTTTAGACGACATTCATTGCTTTACTTGGCATTTCTAGATAATACCCTTGCAAATAACGCGCACCGACACTCCAAGATACCGACATCGTAGCAGCCTCCTCAATATAAGGCATCAATACATCAATATTAAGCTCATTAGTGCGTACGATTAAAGATTTGATCGCCTCTAAATTGTCAGGTTTATTAATCTCATTTACATAATCGCGTGCAAGGCGCGTCATATCAGGCGCTACAAATTCAGCAATCTCAATCGATTTTGCAGAAGTACCAAAGTTATGAATACCTATTTTGCAACCTATATCGCTTAAAGCAGCAAACTGAGATTTGGCAATCGTCAGATGATTGGCCACATCTTGCTCATTAAACTGTAGTGTCAATGCCCCAGATACGCCCCCCACCGCTTTTATCAACTGGCCGGCCACACTTGGTAGCTTTTTATCAACTAATGACGCGCTGGTCAATTGTATCAACACGCGCGCTTCAGGATGAGTCTTGCGCACCTCATTTAATTGTTTGCAGGCATTGATTAATATCCAGCGATCTATTTTTTCGCGTAAGTGGTGCGTCTTGGCGACTGTCATAAACTTGTCAGGTGTCAGTACCGTATTTTCAGCATCGGCTAATGGTAGACGCAGGTAAACTTCAAAGAAGTCACTACGATCTTGATTAATATCATAGATTGGCTGAAAAAATAGCTCAAAGCGATTGTGGGTGATCGCGCTGACTAGATATTCAGCTAAAGCGCTATCATCACTGTTTGCATGCTCACTTGGATCATACAAGTGATAAGCGTTGCCCTGATTTGCCGTTTCAACTCTGATATGGTTGATCGCATCAACTGCACGATCAAACAAGACTTGCGGTTCAGCAGCATTGGATTCTATTTTGACGATACCAATACTCACAGTCGTACTGGTTGTGCGTTTATCGACTTCGATAAGCATATCGCTGATATGCTGGCGGATACTCTCAGCAAGATCGACCAGCGCTTTAGAGGACAAATCTTCAATTAACACTGTAAATGCTGTGTCACTAAAGCGGCTAATGTGCCCCTCTGCTACCGTTTGCTCAAGCATACGAGCCACTTGCTGAATGGTCGTATCCACCCCTTGCAAGCCTAAGCTACTACTGATTTTACCGATATTATCTAACTGGATATATAATAAGGCTGCATGCGCTTTGCCTGCTACTACCGATTGGTGCAAGGCTTCAAAACGCTCTTCAAAGCCGCGGCGGTTGTATAGTCCTGTCAAGCTGTCCTGACGCTCTGCTGCTGCCAAACGCTTGGCAATCTCAGCGCTGTTATTATTGTTTTGTTGAATGATAATCTGGGTGACTGGTTCACCATCTAGCGTAGCGACAGCGAGTTGTAGCTTTGCCTCAAAAGTACTACCGTCCATACGCTTACTGTCAAAGTTAAATTCAACTTGCTCACGGTGGCCTTTATCGAACTGACGTAAAAACTCCTTAAAACCTTTGACATTATCTTTACCGGCAATAAAGTCAATAACTGGCAGACCAATAATATCGTCCATCGACTCAAAGTTAAACAACTTTAAATAGGGCTCGTTGGCAAAAATATGAATGCCTTGATCGATATAAGCAACCGCACTCTTAGAGTTTTTGATTAAAATATTGGCACGCTGCTCGGCTTCGGAGAGTACATGACGCAAGCTATTAAGCTGTCGTAGGCTACGCAAATTGGCATGTTGTAGGCAGATTGCCATTACCACTTGTACTTCTTTATCTGCTAGTAAAGCCTTTACCATCACTCCATCTATGACTGAGGGCAAACCATCGTCATTACGACCAGTACTCGCCATCTCATCACTCATCAGACCAATGATGGGGAGATCAAGGTTTTGCTCTTGCACGATACCAACGACATCGGTGAAGCTTAAGTCATAGGCGCGCCCAAATACCAAGACGTCCCACTGTTGACGTAGTGACTTTAGTAGCTCCTCTCTATCATCCAAAAACCCAAGATTAACTTCATCGTAGTAAGCAGATAATAAGCTGACTAAACGCTCGGCATAAAGCTGATCTTCGTCTATAACTAGGAGATTTAGGACAGATTTGGTACGCATAATAGGCCTTTTTATTCTTATAACCGTCGTGACAGTATACTAGATTACGATTGGTCTTGAGCAATGCTTAATTTTGTATAAAAGTATTGATTGTAGCAATCTTATCCAGCTAAATCTGTATCACTTTATACTGACTAAACTCTTCACTATTTAGTAAGCATTGCTGTAAACAGAGTGTTTTTTGTTTGTCATTAATACGCAGCATGACTTTGTCATTGGTTTGGAAATGATGAGAAGGCACTATAATGCTAAACTCTGTCTGTAAGCTCTCATCGCCAGCCACCATAAAAGCTGGCATAAAGCCTTGGCCACGATGGTCTCTAATATCCAAACGTAAAGCGCAAGCTGTCAGTACATGCCCAAGTACCTGCCATTCAACCTCAATAGGTTTATTATCGAGATTGAGCCAGCGTACCATACCCATTGACCATTTACACTTGCTGTCATTATATGAATATTGCAACAATAACAGACTCATAAAACTAAGTGGTGGCGGTGCTGTATTAAGTGTGTCGCTACTGTCCGTCTCGGCGTCTAATATGTCCGCTTTGAGCAAGCTTGATCGTTGTCCTGTCGCCTCATCATCTGTCTTTGACAGTGGCACCACTAAATATTCTGGAGACAATAAATGTAAGACTCTCATCTGTGATGCTATGTCTGTGCTATCAATTACCTCTACTTCAAGGACACCTTGTGTATCGCCCTTCTTGGGCTGTGTATCATAGCGTGGCAGCTGCTCAACTGCCAACTCTCTAGCAGCTATCAAGTCTACTAAGCTCTTTGCACCAGCCACTTTATAATGAATGTTATTAAAACCACCAATGACAGTTGCACGCTGTCTTGTATGATACTTGGTCGGTAATGTCATTGCTCGCTCGACATAACGATGTTTCATGGCCATTAATACTTTATTAACCAGCTGATATTCAATCGCAGCGTTATTACTATCAACCAACGCCTGCTTGCGCTGCTGTAAGTATGTTATCAATGGTCCAAGTTCGATAAATAGACAACGATGGTGCGCTTCATAGGGATTGATAGCGGAGCTGGCAGTGAGATAATCAGGCGGACTGCCGCTTTGTAAGTCTACAAAGATACGCGTCTCAGTCTGCGGCTCGATAGCAGCATGGACATGAGTTGCCCATAACGGTAGTAGACGCTGGATTAATAGCATATTGGAGCGGCGCATGGCACGGACATTCAATAAACTCTGCAAGCAAATCTGTACATATAAGCCGTGAATACTATGTGCCTGCTTGGCAATTACTTGCGTGCTCAAATCAGTATGTGCCACATTTATCTGACAAGCTAGGTCATATAGCTCATTAAACGCAGCCCATAAGTGTGGTGGTGATGGTTGGTAAGATACGTTGTGCTCACTCAATAATTTTTCATAAATGGTGAGTGACTGGTAAATAGCTGCGGCCAAAACAAGCGGTGATGTTTTAGCTAACGTCAAAAAACGCGTCCAACCTCGGCCTGTCGCTGGGCTTTTCTGATTAGTTAAAGTCAGACTCTTGCGTTGTATGATATTGTCGTAGGCCAGTATGGTCGAGTAGTATAGTGATTTGACTTGATCCACATATACTCGCTGCGTCTTGCTAAGCGCTCCTAACTCATAATGATAATGCTTGTGCAAAGAGGTGATCAAGCGCTCGGATGCACAAGCAACAATGGTCAAAAGCTTAAGACGTAGTTTGTCATCTAAGTCTGCTGCGGCAAGCTCAGTCAACACCTGCTCTATTTGCACGGCCTGCTGAGTTTCAGTTTGTGTTGGTAAACTTGCTGCCCATCGACGCAGCTGCTGTTCTTGTCCATCCCCATATTTACGCGAAGAGTGTTTTAGTGGTGCTTTATGTGATAGATGATCCTGAAAATCTGACAACGTTATCATAAGCCCTCTTTAGTAAAACCTCTATTCTCAAATGAACAGTCGCGATATTACTTGTGTGTATGTGCGTTACAGAGCGCTACTAATGTTCAGCAAAACATATTACCACAACTTACTATCCTGCATACCTTGACTGTCTTTATAAATATCAATTGGCACCTTAAATGGTCTGTTTGGCAACTCTTTTACCAATTTTGGCACAAGATACCCAGGAAGCTTAGCCAACAACGACCAATATAAGTCAACAGCGGACTGCTCATCGTTATCAAAATGAGCGGCGCCTAAGACCTTATCGAGTACGTGTAAATAATAAGGCAAAACACCTGCTGCAAACAAACGCTGACTGAGGGCAGTTTGAGTCGCGACACTGTCATTGATACCCTTTAATAATACGGCTTGGTTTAACAGCACAATACCAGCGACCCGTGCACGCTGCAAATATTGAGCCGTGTTCGTATCAATTTCATTGGCATGGTTGCAATGAACAACCATCACGATGTTGCAGCGACTTTGACTAAAGCGATCTAGCAAAGCATCATCTAAGCGCTCAGGAATCACTAACGGCAAGCGTGTATGCAAGCGAATAGTGGTCAGTTGCGGTATCGCCTCCAAGGTATCAAGCCAAGCAAATAGTCGCCGATTAGAAACACTCAATGGGTCGCCACCACTTAAGATAACCTCATTGACCTCAGGGTGCTCTTTAATGTAGGAGGCAATCGCTAAGTGTTCGGTGGAAGTTGGCATATTGGCGTTATAATCAAAGTGCTGACGAAAGCAGTAACGACAATGGATGGCGCACGCACCCGTCACAGTTAATAGTATCCTAGATTGATACTTATGTAGCAGACCTTTAATTGGATTTTGGTCGTTTTCAGCCAAGGGGTCAGTGATATAACCTGTCACAGCGATTTGTTCTTGTCTGTCTGGTAACACTTGCTTTAATAAAGGATCGTGCACATCACCCACCGCCATTTTGGCGACAAAGGCACGCGGGACACGTAAAGGAAAGTGCGCTGGGGCATAAACTTGCGCTTTAATCGTCTCAAGGTTGAGTATCTCTAGTAACTCATCTATCGATGTGATTGCTTCAGATAGTTGTGTTTGCCAGTTTTTTTGTGTGATTAAATGGTTTATCATGACAACCTAATGCGTGTGCCTAAAAACCGACATTATACGCTGTAAATCAGCGTACTATCAAAGCATGCCAAGCAAACATTATGGTTTATACCTATTTACCCTTGCCATTCATAGACTTTGGCCCATATGATAGGTATTCCAGTATAAGTAACACCGTGTCAGGTTTGGCAACGCGTCGATAATCAATCAGTAACCTATCAATATAATTACTACAACCCTTAGGAGTCTCTTGTGGCAAGTTTTTCTACCAATGAATTTAAAGCCGGTTTAAAAGTCATGCTTGATGGCAACCCTTGTGCCATTCTTGAAAATGAGTTTGTCAAACCTGGTAAAGGCCAAGCTTTTAACCGCGTTAGACTGCGCAACCTTCGTAGTGGTAAAGTACTCGAGCAAACCTTTAAATCAGGTGATAGCTTAGAAGCGGCCGACGTGTTGGATACTGAAATGAACTATCTATATAATGATGGTGAGTTTTGGCATTTTATGCACCCTGAAAGCTTTGAGCAGCTACAAGCGGACAAAGCGGCTATTGGCGATGCGCCAAAATGGTTAAAAGACAACAGTAACGAGCTTTGCGTGATTACCTTGTTTAATGGGGTGCCATTGTCAGTCACACCGCCAAACTTCGTTGAATTGCAGATTACCGAAACCGATCCTGGTGTACGCGGTGATACTTCAGGCGGCGGTGGTAAGCCTGCAACTTTAGAGACAGGTGCAGTCGTACGTGTACCCTTATTCGTCCAGCAAGGTGAAATCGTTCGCGTTGATACGCGCACAGGTGACTATCAAACTCGAGTTAGCTGATACCGTCAGACCTATAAAAAAAGCTCGACCATCATAACAATGGTCGAGCTTTTTTATTATTACTATCAGATTTTTACTTGCTATTCGATACTTGATACCGGCAGCTATCTGCTATGATGACTCTTTTAGGTCTCTACTACTGACCTGTTTTTTTGTTGCTTGTTGGTGCATAAGCCAATACTGTACCAACGCGTTGAGCTGTTCTTTTTTAAAAGGTTTGGTGCAATAGTCTTGCATGCCAACTTTCAGATATTTTTCGCGCTCGCCATCCATAGCATTTGCCGTTAGCGCAATGATTGGTGGTAATGTTTTTGGGTCATAAATCTCATGCAGCTTGATCGTTGCTTGTATCCCATCCATGATCGGCATATGGTGATCCATAAGTATCACATCAAAGCGCCGCGGGTGTGCTGAAAACTGATCAATGGCTTTTTGTCCGTCAGTCACGTGAGTGACCTTGTGCCCATTATTACACAATGCTTTTTTGGCAATCATAGCGTTAACATTATCATCTTCAACCAATAATATATGACCAGAATACTCAGAATTGGGACTAATCTCTATGATGTTTGAGCGTTGCCAGTCATCATACTTTTCTTGGCTTATAGACCTTAGAGGTAACAATACCTTAAACGTCGTTCCCTCTCCCACGACACTGTTTGCCCAAACATGTCCGCCCATCAAATTAACCAAAGACTTGCAAACAGACAGACCCAGACCTGTACCACCGTATAAGCGATGGGTAGATTTGTCTGCTTGGTTATAAGCGTCGAAAATAGCATCCAGTGATTCAGGCTTAATACCAACGCCTGTATCTTTGATATCAATACAGACCGTCATATCATGGCAAATGATCTCATCTGTTTTTGCACCTAAGCTTCTACACCCACCCTTTTTACAATGCGGCGCATGAGTGACATTAATACTGACATGCCCACCTTCACGAGTGAACTTAATCGCATTATTAACTAGATTAGCCAAAATCTGTTTTAGCCTTACAGGATCACCTTGCATATAAGGCGATAGTTTTTCACTATAATTGTAGTCCAGTATGAGTCCACGCTGACGAGCTTTGACCGCAAATAAACTGACAACTTCATCACATAATAATGACAAGTCCATAGGTATGTCATCAACAGTCATCTTGCCTGACTCAACTTTAGATAAGTCTAGGATGCCATTAATAATCGCAAGCAAATGCTCTGTTGACAGTTTTATGTTGTCGACATAGACTTTTTGCTCAACGTTCAAATCAGTATCGTCAAGCATCTCAACCATACCAATAATACCATTCATGGGAGTGCGTATTTCATGGCTCATGTTTGCCAAAAATTCAGACTTCATTTGATTGGCATGTTTGGCGCGATGTTGATTCTTTTGTAACTGCAATGCATCTGCCGCCATTTCAGCGAACTGTAAAAGCAGTCTAGCCTTATCGTCATCAAATGTATTGTTGGGCTTGGTATCGAACAAACAAAGTGATCCTAAATGATACGTCTTGTTCTCCTCTGTTAGAGTAATTGGCGCGCCTGCATAGAAACGTAGATGAGGGTCTTCTGTCACTAATGGATTGTCGACGAAACGCTCATCAAGTGATAGATCTGGTATAGTAAAAACACTATTAGATAATACTGTGTAATTACAAATCGCCACGCCGCGCTTGGTCGTACATAAATCACCGAATCCATGCGGCGATTTTAGATACTGTACGTGTTCATCCATGAAAGTAATAGCCACCATGGGCACACCAAAGAACAATTTAACCAGTTCAGTCAAACGCGAAAATGCAGGCTCATTACAAGTGTTAAGCACGTCGTATTCATGTAGCTTAGCGATACGTAAATGCTCATCTAACGCCAGCGGATAAGTATGAATAGACAAAACCGTCTCCAAGTTAATAAGAAGTAATGGGTCAGACCCCAGCTTGTTTGCTCAGCATTTGTAATGCCTCACTAACCATAATCATTGCCACTACAGAGGTTACCGCGACTGCAGAGCCATAGCCGCCACATTGTAACCCGCCTGTCTGACAGCTTTTGTCTACGCGCGGCGGCTCAGTTGAGTATACGCACCTAATACCGAATTTATCTTTTAGAGCGCTATTGATGCCTTTTTCATGGCGCAGCTTGTTACGTAACCGCGCTAACAATGGATCTTGATAACTGTCCTTTAGATCGCTGACTGTAATCTGAGAAGGGTCTATCTTGCCCCCTGCCCCACCTGCACAAACGAGCTTTAGCTTATTAAAACGGCAATGTAATGCAATAGCCAGTTTGGCACTCATATCATCTACGCAGTCCAATATCACAATCGGCCTTTGCTCAGCTGCGGCAGCTTTTGCCTCACTCCGATTGGGTAATAATGTAGAGACATTCTCAACTGTTAAAAAGTCATCTACCAAGTGCAAAGTGAGCTTTGGGTTAATCTCTTGCAAACGTGCGCCCAGTGCTGCTATCTTACTTTGCCCAAAGGTACTATCAAGCGCAGGTAGCTGCCGATTGACATTGGAAGCCACCAATACATCTAAATCAACTAACGTAATATTGCCTACTGCGGTACGCGCTAATGCTTCAGCAGCCCAAGAGCCTACGCCGCCCACTCCAATCACATAAACATGTGCTGCAGCAAAGACATCGAATGCTGCCATACCATACAATGTCTGCGTCCCCTGAAAGCGTCGCTCATATTGTAAATCTGTATTGACAACCTCACTTACTGTATGAGTCGTTGCATTTAGTGTGCCATGTTCTAAAGTCGATTCAGTATTGGCCGATTTTTGCTCGGTTTTTGTGAGTTGCATTTGTTGATTCATAATGAATGAGAAGCTCTGATGATTGATGACACTATGGTCAATAGTCTTTTGATATTCTTGACGTTTTTAATTGCTCATGTCTTATTTAGGGTAAGGCCAAGAAGTTTGCAAGGCATTGCAACTATTTTGCCACAATTGAGGTGCAAGTACTGCAGGTTCTACAGAAAGCAACTCACTTAGACCTTTCAATACCCAAGGCAAATTAGCAGGTACGTTACGATTGTGTCCGTCTGCGCCGTACCATTCGTTATCTGGACTTTGTCCCGCTGTTGATTGATTGGCTGATTGACTGTCTAGTTGAGTGTCTTTTGCTTTTTGACACATCATAGGCATCATATCAGGACAATCAGTCTCTAGGACTAAACACTCTATGCCATAACTATCAACAGCAGCTTTGATAGCACGGCGTAGCTTTTTGGCGTTATGGTTGGTAATTTGGCCAGTAATACCAAGCTTAAAGCCCAATTTAACAAAAGCTTTGGCCTCTTGCTCACCGCCACTAAAGCTATGGGCAATACCGCCTAATTTATGCGCATCATAGCTATGTGCCTTTAATAACGCCAATGCCTCTGCATGAGCCTTACGAATGTGCAGCATGACAGGAAGCTTATGTAACACAGCAATATCCAGTTGCGCTGTAAAAAAACGCGCTTGCTTAGCAAAAACCTCAGGTCGTTTCATGGCATCCGTATAAGTATCTAACCCTATCTCGCCAATTGCTAACGGGCGCTGCTCTTGGACCATTTGCGCCATGCTAGATAGATGCGCGTCGGTATGCTGTTCGATATAAAAAGGATGTAAGCCAAGTGCAATGTGCGCTACAGGATACACGTCTCTACGATCAGTTTTATCCTTATCCTTAGACAGATGCATCTGCTCGATTGTCTGCTGCGTCTCATAGAGTCTAGAAAAATATCGCTGCAAATAACCCACTAACACCAAGTGCCGAACACCCTGCATATAAGCCTGCTGCGTCTGTGACTGTCTATCACCATCAAAGACTGGCGCATCAAAATGAGTATGAGTATCGATCAGAGGATATATAGCAGGCAGTGGGGTATGATCTAGCGCTAGATGTGAATTTGTATGAAACATAATCCGTCTTTATAGTTGATTCTTAATGGTTGGTAAATATGTGCTGCGTAAGCAGTTAGGTGATTATGATAATAGAGTATTTTAATTTTGAATGTTTAGCAGCTTTGTATCTATATGCTGATACAAAACTGTAATACAGCGTGTGATGTACCGCTTTGGTGAAGTATGTTGCGCCGCTAAACTGTCTATTAGGTGCATTATATTGAGCATAATATGCAAGTATAAAGAGCGTGCAAGTATCAAAATCGTACAAGTATAAAAGTTGTTTCTTAACCCTTTATTAATCCTTGTCACAGTTTTGATATTGCAAGTCTGTATGCTGAGGATTGATGGTTTTTGAATAGTCTTTTTTTGATAATTCTTTGGCATGGGGAGTCTGTTGCCAGCTGCTACGTCTTGGTAGTAGCAATAAAGCCGTCCCGACAATGCCTAATGTCAGCCATTTTTGTTTATTCATCGTTTTTACTCCCGCCACTTTTATGTCTGTCTATCGCAGTTGTAGATAGCCAAACGACAAACTTAACCGCTATATTCTAACGCTTTAACGGATATGTCTTAATGCCTGCACTTGGAGCATCTACCTTAGTAAACCCTTGCGCTGTAGGTTTTGACTTTTGATCGCGCTTGGGTACAAGTGGGTTTAGTGGCATCAATTCATAGTTAGCATCAACCTTACCATCCCAGCCTTCAGTGCCGCTAAGTGGCAGCTGTTTGATCGTCCCATTTTTATCGATGACCAACTGTAGTACGCGCATCTGATTGTATTTGCGCTCAGTGACACTTGCAACTGCACCACCATCACGTAGGATAGTTGGCTGTAAAAATATAATCAAATTGCTCTTTTGAGTGCTATCACTATCAGAGCGGAATAGCCGCCCGATAATAGGCACGTTACCTAAACCTGGGACTTTTTGTTGGTTGCTGGTCGTGTTGTCGCGCATCAAACCCCCAAGCGCGATGGTCTGTTGATCATCCGCTAAAATAGTGGTGTTGATTAAACTTTTATTGGTGATAAGCCCACTGGCATTACCGACACTACCGGGTACGACCGAAGATACTTCTTGCGAGACTTCCAAGCGTACCGTGCCATTGTCACCAATATGTGGAATGACATTAAGATTGATACCAATATCTTGGCGGTCGATGGTTTGAAATGGATTTTCAGACGAGTTACCGCTGGTTGTATAAGAGCCTGTTACAAATGGTACGTTTTGACCAACCAAAATACTGGCCTTTTCATTATCCAAAGTCAAAATAGAAGGCATGGACAATAAGTTAGCACTGGTAGAAGAGTCTAATGCTTGTAAAATAGCGCCGTAGAACTGTGTATTTCCATCACTGTCTGTACTACTATCCCCAATACCAAGTAACGCACCAGCAATAGAGCCTGCCGCAGAGCTAATACCTGACGCGCCTCCAGACAGTACCGCGCCTGCAAGTGATGCCGCGCTTGCGCCAACGTTATTGAAGTTCACCACTCCATAGCCGCTGTTCGCATTGCCAAGCGCCCACTGTACACCGAGTTGGGCGGCATCATCCCCTGAGACCTCAACGATAGCCGCTTGAATAAGCACTTGCGCACGGCGATTATCGAGCTGATTGACGGCCGTCTCAATCTCAAACATAAGCTCGGGAGCTGCATTGACAATAACGGAGTTTTGCGTCTCATCAGCGATAATGCTAAAGGGTCGACCGCCAGTACTGGTGCCTGTCCCGCCTGAGCTGGACGCAGAAGCTGACACCGAGTTATTAGCTCCAGTTGAACTATTGCCATTTAATGTATCATTGCTATTATTGCCCAGCGTACTACCTGTACTGCTAGCACTATCTAGTGAGGCTGACTCTAAGGTCGATGTCGCCCCAGTACTATTAATAGACTGATTGGCAAGTAAGCCGCGTAACATCTCTGCGATATGACCAGCACTTGCATACTTTAAGCGAAAGACTCGTAAGCCACTTAAGCGACGTGACGGCGTGGTATCAAGCTGATTGACCATTTCTTGCACTTTAGCAATCATCTCAGGACTACCTTTGACCAGCAGTCTGTCACTAGAAGTATCAGCGATCACTTTGAGCTGATTGCCGCCTCCTTGTGCCTGTTCACCTGCACTTAAAACCAAAGCACTGATGAGATCCATCATACGCTCAGCGTCTACATGGCGCAGTGGTATGACTTGTAAGCTATCATTGACATTGTTGTCCAAATCACGAATTAGGGTGGTTAACTGATTCAAACTATCAGCGCGATCAGATAATACCAGTGCATTGACACCAGGCACGGCAGCCGCATGAGCAGACTGCGGCATCAGTGGTCGAATAACGCCTAGTACTTCAGCGGCCTGCGTGTTGGTCAAATAAATAACGCGAGTTGCCAAGGCTTCACCCACGCTATCACCACGCAGATCAACTTCGACACCAGACTGCTTTGCGATATTATCAGGAACGAGCTTGATCGTCGTTCCTGAGTCGATCGCTGCAATGCCATTGACCTGCATGACACTCAAAAATAGCTGATAAATCTCATCACGAGACAACGCCTTGTTAGAAATCACAGTGACGTTGCCATTGATACGCGGATCAAGGACAAAGTTTTGATCGGTAATCGTTGCCACTTCGTTAATAAAAGCTTTAATGTCTGCGTCTTGCAAATTTACCTTCCAGCTTTCAGCACTGGCAAACCCAAACGTTGCCGCCCATAACGGCAGTGCTAGACACAATGGCCGACATATATACAGCAAACGCTGCAGTGAATGACGTAGAGGTGTTACTGAAAATTTATAAAAACTTATCATGGTTATCATTACCCATTGTGATATCACTCACTGTAAACTGAAACGTTGCTAATATAGCGCTAACAATATTGTTATATGGTCGAGATAATGGTGGTTAGAGCAAACCGTATTATTTAAATACCATCAAATCCCTTAGAACTGCTGACGAATCGTAATCACTTGCTCTCCACGTTTTACTTCAATCTGAGCTTCGCCTGATTGTTGTACCTGCTTCAACAAACCAGCGTCTTGTGTAGGATCACTACCGATGTTTTGGCCATTTACCTTAAGTACTCGATCGCCCGGCTCTAACCCCAATCGATTACGTATTCCAGCTGGCATTGCAGCGGTGACTTGATAGCCTTCACCAGCTGCCATCACCCCCATGCGACTCAAATAACTGGCTGGGCTGTCTTGTAATGCAGTGACAGCTTCATCAATAGCTGAGCTTGGGCTGGCACCATTGCTATCATCTGTAGAATCACTGTCTGTTGAGTCACTGTCAGAGCCATCATTGAAGCTAGTAGCCGCATTGACAACATTGTCATTCGGTATTGCATTAGGTAATGGCATCGGCTGCAAGTCATCGACCGGTTCATTACTTGGCAAGCGCTGATTGCTTACATTCCCTGCTATCATATCGCTTTGATCAAGTGGCATTGCATCTTCCATGCTAATGACTGTCTCCCTGCCACTAGCATCAGCAATAACGACAGCGTTCCAATCGACAGCAACCAGTATATACCCGCTGTCTTGCAAGCTTTCATTAATACGGTAATTTTTAACTTCGCCCTCTACATCCAATAATGCAGATGACATACTCTCTGGTATCGCCAATAGCACCCCTTTTAAATTTACATTAGGCGGCGGCTTTGTAGCAGCGACAACAGGCTCAGGATCGGCGAATATTGCAAACAAACTGCTGTTATCGATATTGGATGCGGCATTATTCTGCAATGGCTGTACCTGCAATGCAGGCGCAGTAGGTGGCGCTAATATCAACCATAATAGGCGCGCGGCAGTCCAAGCTAGCCAACCAAGTGCCAATAATAGTAGCCATACCGAAAATCGGTTTAAGTTGTCTACCACTGGCTTTAGGCGTGCTGGAATACTTGTCATTTAACGCGCCCCCAAACCTGTCAGCAGTGGTTGGCGAACACTTACTACCGCTGTATCTTTTGGTGCTTGCCCTTGGTATTCAGGCATATTTTCTAACAATCGCTGCGTCAGGCTCACATCTAACATGTTATCACCATCGAGATATAGATCCCCTAAGCGCTTATCTTGATTGTCTAATAGGTTAATATGCAGCAAATTTTTATCGTTTTTCTGTTCTGTATTTAGCTCAGCACGTGTTGCTGGCATCGTAATATAAAACACCTTGCCACCACTTGGATAACCAACTTCGCCGCCTACCCAAGTGAGCTGACCATCTGCTGTTGTAAAGCCAGTCATTTTTGAGCTTGATTGGCGGTGCAATGAGACGGCATTTACTTGAATGGGCGTATTTGGCAGCTGCCAATCAACCACACTAGATAGCGTATCAGAAGCAATCTTGCCGCTCATATCATCAACCTGCCAAGAGTGACGCCCTATGTTGACTTGGCCATCAAGACGGGTTTGTCCCGTAGTAATATTAACATCAGCGCCTATTTTACCCAGTAATAGTTGCCACGGCTGCCAAGACCACTTAGCAGACCCCGTCAGTGGCACAGTCGCTACTGGTAGTTGCCAAATGGCTGAACCTTGCCACAGATTACCTGAAACATGTTGTACATAAGTTGAATCAGGAGCGTACTTCTCAACGACCCAAGATGCTGGCATTTGCAACAACGCAAATAGAGCAAACAAAACAAATCCAACCAGCCACCACAGCTTACGGGGACGCTTATGAGACGAGGCAGATGCTTTGGACACAGTTAGATTACTCTTCTTGGAGGTAAAAATGATATTATGATAACAAACTATTACCTATAGATGACAGCAAAAAAACCAGTATCTTTAAGCAAAGATACTGGTTTTTAGAATCTAATCAGCTGAGTGGTATTATCGCTCTACTATATAACTCGTTTATAAATAGCTCGTACAATTAATGCAATATAATAATCACATTCACTATAAACACATGGTCAGATTAAAGTAGATTTATACAGCAAAATCTTCAAGATCACGACCCGCTGCCAATGCATCCACCAACCATGTAGGCTTACGACCACGGCCAGTCCAAGTTTCTTGATGATTGTCAGTATTACGATATTTAATACTACGTTTCTTTTCTAACTTCTCACCAGCTTTTAAGACTTCTTCAATTGTACTATTACTATCTTCCGCGATTTTTTCAAACTGCATATACGCATCATATAAACGCTGATGCTGTTTTTGGGTAATAAGTTGTTGGGCATTCTCAGTGATAGCACGTAGCTCGTCTACATCTAGATTATCTAAATCAATTGTCTTGTTCTTATTCATAATAACCTCAGTCTTAAAAATAGAGATAAGCTCAATATGGTTTTACAACCTATTAAGCGAAGGATAGGTATTTAGCAATACTGCTTTAACACTATTATTGTCTTTTGAAATTACCCATCAAACCAGAAACAAAATAGATCGATTTGATTTATGTGATAATTTTCGCTGTCTGATTAACTAGCGATAGCAACTGTGCGAGATTAACATAATTTTATTGTTTAATGAATAAATAAATATCAATAATATTGTTCAAGTTTTTTAATAGTTAGGTATGACATTGTCATGAAGACATGAAAAGTCGTATTTTTATACAATAACTATATCTTACATAAAAAATTTTTTATAGACATAAGTTTATTTAGGATAGTAATTCTGTATTCTTACTATTTCTCATATAAACAGTGAGTTTTGATATCAGGTTTAAACGATTGGTTTGAGATAAGGCCATGCGTTAGACATTTAATCATTTAGTCATGATATTTTATTTGTATTATTTTTTCTTGGCTAATCTATACCTTACACTTCGTGATGATATAAAAGCTTCATTAAAGTGACACTATTTTCTTTTAAAATTGAAACACCTATAAAAAACATCGCACATTAAAAAGAGCCTATCGATATAGGCTCTTTTTATTGTTTTTCTACCCTATTAGTTCAGGTATATCCTAGAATGGAATGTCATCATCGACAGGACCATCTGGCATTGCCGTAGGTTTTTGTGTTGGCGCTTGATTTGGTTGATTAAACTGGTTTTGCTGAGCAGGTGCACTTTGATTGTTAAAGCTGTTTTGTTGGCCACCTTGGGCTGCTACGCCGCCCGCCTGATTATAACCACCTTGTTGATTATTGGCTTGTTGACCAAAGTTGTTTTGGTTGTTTTGTCCGCCCTGATTACCATAGCCGCCACCTTGGTTTTGACCACCAAAGTTATTGTTATCTTGACCACCACTTGCGCCATCTAACATTTGCATTTGTTCAGCACGAATTTCAGTAATGTAGCGATCTTGGCCATTTTGATCTTGATATTTACGCGTACGCAAACTGCCCTCAATATAGACCTTACTGCCTTTACGAAGATATTGCGCGGCAATCTCTCCTAAACGGTTAAATAAAGCAATACGGTGCCACTCTGTCGCTTCTCTTTTTTCACCGCTTTGTTTGTCTGTCCATTGCTCTGACGTTGCAACCGAAATATTGGTCACGCTACCGCCATTGTTAAATTGACGTGCCTCAGGGTCTGCTCCAAGGTTACCGATAATGATAACTTTATTAACTCCGCGCATGATACCGTCCTTTTACTTATGAATAATTTAATGAATCGTACAAGCTATTATTGATTGAAACCAATTCATACTATCAGTAATTTGATTTTACTTTAACCAATTTTTGTTTAAATATCTAGGGGGCTTTGTGCCAAATGCGACAGCTCTTGTCGCGAAGTATCTGTCAGCTGGGTCTTGTCTAGCTTAAGATACGCTACTTGCTCCTTTGCCATCACGACCAGCTCATCGACACCATCTACTGCCAACACCTGCCGCGACCAATTTTGTATGTCGATATTTTTGGGGATGGTAACGGTCGTACTCGACAAGTAAGGCGGCTGCGCAATCGGAATAATGATCAGCAGAGCTGCGCCCATAATAAGTGCTAGTATGCCCCACGCCAATAAATTTGGCTGTGTCAATAGTAAGCCGCCCATGGCCCCGCCAACAAAAGCTCCAAAAAACTGACTGGACGAATTAAGTCCCATTGCCGTCGCTTTATTTGCCACTGGCGCGCGCTTAGATATCCAAGACGGAATGGTAGCCTCAAGTAAATTAAAACCCATGAAGTAGAACAACAAACCTAGGATAATCCCGACTCCCAGTTGACTGCCCAAGGCCAATAATGCAAGCGCCGCCGTCATCAAGACAATCGCGCCCAAAAATACTTGACGCATTTTACGTTTTTTTTCGGCGATGATAATAAAGGGAATGGCCACGGCAAAGCCGATAAATAATAGCGGCAAATACACCAAGCCCTGCTGACGTACTGATAGACCTAATACGTCAGAGAGCTGGTGCGGTAAAATCACAAAGATCGCTGTCATGGTCAAATGTAGGGCAAAGATACCGATATGCAAACGGTTTAAATCGCCAATTTTTAACACGCTTACCAA
Source organism: Psychrobacter sp. 1Y4 (assembly GCF_051847555.1). NCBI lineage: Bacteria > Pseudomonadati > Pseudomonadota > Gammaproteobacteria > Moraxellales > Moraxellaceae > Psychrobacter > Psychrobacter sp. 1Y4. The sequence goes on from NZ_JBPYDE010000002.1 coordinate 99,078, forward strand.
CTGCTGACCAATCGATTTATTGTCTAAATTATGCTTGAGCACACGTAGCGGCGTCGGTATGACAAAAAGTAGCATCATTGCTAAAACCGCAAAACCCGATGTCAGCCAAAACAGGCCTGAAATACCAAGCGAACCCACCAGTAGTGGGCCAAAGGCAAAAGCGAGCATAATGGAGGTGGCGATGGTCAATCCCATCGTTGCCATTGCTTTGGTGCGCATCTCTTCTCGTGTCACATCAGCTAACAATGCCATCAGCACCGCCGAGACCGCACCGCTCCCTGCCAGCGCCCGGCCGATAATAACCTCATAAATATCTGTCGCGTTGGCCGCGATGATACCGCCCAAAGCAAATAATATCAGACCCAAAAAGATAATCGGCTTACGCGGGAATTTATCGGCAGCAAGGCTCATCGGTATCTGAAAAATCGCTTGCCCAAGCCCATAAATACCAACGGCCAAACCAATCAAAAACGGCGTGGCATGCGCATAGTTGTCACCATATACAGAGAAAACAGGCACAATCATAAACAAGCCAATCATCCGCAAGGCAAATATACCACCGACCCCGAGAATTGCTCGTTTTTCTACGCTATTCATACTTGCCTCACTGATATTATCATCGCTGATCTGACCTTTTTATCTGACTGTCGATTATGTAGCGCCATTGATACAGGCTCATGCGATCAGCTTCACTTGTCAATCAAGCCCCACAGTATAAAACATTCGCTACTTGGTTGCCGAAACTTTTACCTTTTCAATAACGTGCCCTATAGTTAACCCTCTTCAAAAGACAATCAACTATAGGCTGCTATTTGCAACTTGCTTATTTTACTAGACAGTTTTGTTACTAAGTGCATCTAATGCGCAGTCATACCTTGAATAATGTCATCTGAATGACAATAAAGTAAAACGTCATACAAAATATGATAAAAAACTCCCTAAATAGAAAAACTTCATATATGTAAGCAATGTTATCGTAATCTGTATTGCCCAGCGCTTAAAAAAGGCTTAAAAACATAGATGCGATCTACTGATGAATGAATTTACTCATATATCTTTAACGCAAGTCTATTTTTTAAAATATTAACTGATTACCTGATACTGTTTTTAAAACTGACATAAATATCAGAAAATAACAAAAACTTAGCCAACAAGTAACTGTTTCATTAATTTTATTTAATCTAGACTTTTGTCAATTTTTAACATTAATGGTTTTATAAATAGAATGACATAACATGTGAATGCACAGTTGATACAGCTGTTTTTATGAACAACCACTATAAAACTTTATAACTTATCATTAAACGTATTGTATTTAAATGAAGTAGCCTATGGCTATTAACATACCGATTTCATTTAAAGCTTACTATATATCACTTACTTTAGATTTTATAACCATACGCACATAGTTTTTTTAATAACGCTTTTAGTAAATAGGAAACCTGTAACCGATGGCAAATGACCACATTGCAATACGCGGCGCACGCACTCACAATCTAAAAAACGTTGATCTCGATATTCCACGTGACAAATTCGTGGTAATTACTGGCTTATCCGGCTCAGGAAAGTCATCTTTGGCTTTTGATACACTATATGCTGAAGGACAGCGTCGCTATGTCGAGAGTCTGTCCGCCTACGCCCGTCAGTTCCTCTCACAAATGGAAAAACCAGAAGTCGATAGCATTGAGGGACTCTCTCCTGCTATTGCCATTGAGCAAAAATCAACCAACCATAACCCACGCTCAACAGTCGGTACGATTACTGAGATCTACGATTATCTACGCCTGCTCTATGCGCGTATCGGTACGCCATACTGTCCTGAACATGGTGAGCCGATGGTCGCACAATCGGTGACAGAAATGGTCGATCAAGTCATGGCACTGCCAAACGATACCAAGCTAATGATTTTAGCGCCAGTGGTTCGTGAGCGTAAAGGCGAGCATACCGTATTGCTTGAGCAGCTGATTGGGCAAGGTTTTGTGCGCGTGCGAGTCGATGGTGATGTCTATGATACAGACGAGCTACCAACGCTTGATAAAAAGAAAAAACATACTATTGAGGTTGTGGTTGATCGCTTTAAAGTCCGTGATGACTTAGGTAACCGCGTCGCTGAAAGTCTCGAGACTGCCCTGCGCTTGGGTCAAGGTTTGGTTACGCTGCACTTTATGGATGGCAATCCAAAAGAAGGTGGCGATAAAAATCAAGTCATGTCGTCCAAGCATTCATGCCCTGTCTGTGATCGAGCAGTGCCTGAGCTTGAGCCGCGGATGTTTAGTTTTAACAATCCATACGGTGCTTGCCCAAGCTGTGATGGTTTGGGTAAACGTCAATATTTCGCCGCTGAAAAACTGATTACCCATCATGAAAAATCGCTCAACCAAGGCGCAATTAACGGTTGGGACAAGCGTCATGCATATTATTTTGGTCTGCTCTCTACTGTCTGCAAGCATTTTGACATTGATATGGATACGCCTTGGCAAGACCTGAGCAAAGCGCAACAGGACCTTATTATGCATGGCTCAGGTAAGGAAAAGCTCTCCTTTAACTTTACCGATGAGCGTGGTCGTAAGACCAACAAAACTGTTCCATTTGAAGGCGTGCTGCCTTATCTAGAGCGCCGTTATGCCAAAACCCAAAGTAACCTTGTGCGTGATGAGCTGGCAAAGTATCTGGCTGATACTACCTGTAACGTCTGCGATGGTGCGCGTTTGAATGAGATCTCACGTAATGTCCGCGTTGACGAGCATACTATCGCTGAAATCGTTAAGCTTTCTATCGGTGATGCCGCTGACTATTATAAAACGCTGAAGATTGGCGGCCATAAAGGGGAAGTCGCAGAAAAGATCTTTAAAGAGATTAATGAGCGCTTAAACTTCCTTGTTAGCGTCGGACTTGACTATCTGACCCTTGCCCGCTCTGCCGAGACGCTATCAGGCGGTGAAGCGCAGCGTATCCGTCTTGCCAGCCAAATCGGTGCGGGGCTTATGGGCGTGATGTATGTACTTGATGAGCCGTCTATTGGTCTGCATCAGCGTGACAATGATCGCTTGCTCAAAACCTTAACTCGTTTGCGAGATTTGGGCAATACTGTCCTTGTCGTCGAGCACGATGAGGATGCGATACGTCAAGCCGACCATGTCATCGATATCGGTATCGGTGCGGGCGTCCATGGTGGTCATATTATCGCTCAGGGTACGGTCGATGACATCATGGCCAATAAAGAATCACTAACTGGACAATATATGTCTGGTAAGAAAAAAATCGAGATTCCAAGCATTCGTCATAAAGCTAAAACCATCGATATGGAAGTTAAAGGTAAAGCCAAGCCCAAGCAAGTCCCGATGACGATTGAGCTAAAAGGCGCATCCGGCAACAACCTACATGATGTAGATTTGACCATACCCGTTGGCATTATGACTTGTGTCACTGGTGTCTCAGGCTCAGGCAAATCAACCTTGATCAACCGTACTTTAATGCCGATCGCCGCCACGCAGTTAAATAATGCTTCTACCCTTATTGCAGATAAGCATGAAAGTATCAGCGGCCTTGAGCATTTGGACAAAATGGTCGATATCGATCAAAGTCCAATCGGTCGTACGCCGCGCTCAAACCCTGCAACCTATACAGGTGTCTTTACCCCTGTACGTGAAATGTTCGCCCAAACGCAAGAAGCCCGCGCACGTGGTTATAAGCCAGGTCGCTTTAGCTTCAACGTCAAAGGCGGTCGCTGTGAGATGTGTCAGGGCGATGGCCTGATCAAAGTTGAGATGCACTTTTTGCCTGATATGTATGTGCCGTGTGATACCTGCGAAGGCAAACGCTATAATCGCGAAACTTTAGAGATTCACTATAAAGGCAAAAGCATCGCTGAAGTGCTCGATATGACCGTTGAAGATGCCACTGAGTTCTTCTCAGCGATCCCAGCGATCTATCGCCGTCTGCAAGCACTCATGGATGTCGGTCTTGGTTATATTCGCTTGGGTCAGTCTGCGCCGACGCTGTCTGGTGGTGAAGCACAGCGGGTCAAACTGGCGCGTGAGCTTGCCAAACGCGATACCGGACAGACGCTGTATATCTTGGACGAGCCGACCACGGGTCTGCATTTTCATGATATCGATAAACTGCTCAATATCCTGCATGCGCTACGTGATAAAGGCAATACTATCGTCGTCATCGAGCATAACTTGGACGTCATCAAGACCGCGGATTGGGTGATTGATCTTGGCCCTGAAGGCGGTAAAGGTGGTGGACTGATCATCGCGGAAGGTACGCCTGAAGAAGTCGCGGAAGTGAAAGGCTCATATACAGGTGAGTTTTTGAAGCCGATGCTTAAGCAAGCGATGAAAGAAGTGAGTTAATACCGTTAGTTATGATTGATAAAAGGCCACTCTTTATAAGGTGGCCTTTTTCTTGGGTGGAATCAGGCTTTGTCTAACCTGCACACTGTAGGTATTGATTAATAGGTATCAAGACCTATAGCGCACTGCGTTACCTTTCTTAATGTTTATTAAAGATACTTAAATATTGAATGTATTAATATTTAAAGGGTTGAATATGATGCGTAGACGCATACGAGATATAAATAACCGGTTAAGAACCCGGTAGCAAGTGGTAACACGTACAAATTGACACTGCTAACCCCTATACCACCCCTAAAACCTTTAAGGACTTTTTATGAAAAAATTATTGTTCATTATCTTGGCATCTACTGTTGGCGTTAGCGCCTGTGCGTCAAGCGACTCATCAAATGGCACAAGCGATCGCAACCATCAAAGACCTGCGATGTCCGCCGATATGAAGCAAGCTATGGATGACTGTGCTAAAAAAGCGGGCGTAAAAATGAATAAAGAGAGTCGTCCAAGTAAAAGCGATATGAAAAAAATAGATGCGTGTCTAAGTGCGAAAGGGTTTGAAAAGCCTGCAGGCCAAGGTCGTCACTAATAACTGGTATTTGTTAGATGATCATTGATAAAAGGCCACTCTTTATAGGGTGGCCTTTTTTGTTGGGTTGTGGTTTTATTTTAGTGTTAATATCATTATCAGCTTAAGAACATATGTAAGGTAAACAGCGATGGCAAATGTAGCAAATCTTGAAAAGAAGCTTTTAGAGCTAATAAATACTGACGATTCTTTCGCTATTGCGCTGACTGGTGAGTGGGGTGTTGGAAAAACATATTTTTGGAAATATTTTAAACAGAAGAACCTCAATAAATTTAAGCTGCAAAAGTATGCCTATGTATCTTTATTTGGTATTGACTCACTAGATTCTTTAAAATATGAAATTGCTGTCAAAACTCATGCAATTAATCAGCTAGAGGACAGATTACAAGGAGCTAAATCATTATTCAATAAAGCTTTAGATACTGTTGATTTTTCTAAAATGGGAGGTAATGGTTTAAGCCTAAATATAGGAAAAAGCTTTATAACTAGCATGTTATCTAGTCTAGTATCTAAAACTGTTATCTGTATTGATGATATTGAAAGAGTCTCAGACAATTTACCGATTAAAGACGTTATGGGCTTAATTAACGATTTAAAGTTGGAAAAAAACTGCCAAGTTATTGTAATCCTACATGACGCTAAAGCAAACAAGCAATTCCAAGAATATAAAGAAAAGGTCCTTGATGAAGTTCTTGTTCTTGATGATAATTTAGCTATATTACAGACTTTTATCACAGATGATATTGCATTAGATGTCATGCAACTATTCTATCGTACAATGAACGTCAAAAACTTAAGGTTTTATAATAAGGTACTTAATAATTATCAGCAAATTACTACTTCCATCACATCACTAAGCAAAACCAGTAGAGAGTACATACTAAAAAACCTTTTAATTGTTCGCTGGATAGACGAGTTTCAACCAGAAATAATTTTAGATAACGAGCAGAGTTCCTTTAAAGCTACCTTAGACTTATTTCTTGATAAAAACAAAAGTTTTATCAAAATGTCTGATGATCGTTTTTTGATGCAAACTGAAGAGATTAAAGCCTTCAGAAATCACTTGGAACCGTTTTACCCTTTATTCTCATTTGATGACTGGGCTATGCATATTATAAGTATGCTGCATAATCATGACATATCAGAAGAGTCTATAAAATATTTAATAGAAAAAGATATTCTATCAGAAGTAAATCTTCAAGATGACCTATTTCATCAACAGGTTATAAATGAGTTTCATAGCCTAAAGCTTCAGCCTAATTTCTGTGAACGCCTATATTATTCAGCATGTGCTAAGATTCAAAGGTCTGAGCTAAATAATATTAGCTTTTATTGTAATATCTTTGAAAACTGTGGTAGAAAAGGTTTAGCGCAACAGCTGGAAAATCACGTTAAGCAGTTTATTGAACGAGAGATAAACACATCACAATCAAGGCCAACTATTGGTGACTGGTATCGCTTTAAGATAGAGCCTTATGAAAGATTTCGTGAATTTATTGTTGAAAGTATAGAAAACTATCGACCCATCAATGTTAACTCTCATATTATTTCTTCTGTTTTTTTACGATACTATAAAGACAGAATTTCGAATGGTGATGATGAAGATATTCTTACATCAATTGATAAAAGCACTTTAAGAGAAGTAATTTGGACAGAAATTGAAGATGAAAGGTATCGTAGACAATTTATTCACTCTATTTTGCTACATCCTGTACTTAACGAAGTTGAAGGTAAGAAGGAGGAAGTGAGGATGTGGATACTAGAGCTTTTAAATGAGAAAATAGAAGAAAGCTCAGGAAGTGAAGTTCCTATTAGAATGTGGTTAAAGAGCACTAATGATTTGACAGAAAATCTTTCCTAATCATATTAACTATAGCCTTCAGTTAAATACTAGTCTTTAGAAGCGGTTTAGCCCCGATTGTAGCGGCTATCCTGCTCAATTGGAGGAGTTGCGAGGACTAGGTTTTGGCTTGGCTACGCGGAGCAAGAGACAGGACAAACCGTAGCCCTCGCCTCGTATCAATGAGCAGATAGAAGCGAAAAGCGAGATTAGCTCCAAACATAAAACCACTCCACCTAAATAAACTCTCTCTCAACATTCATCATCCGCGCATCTACCGTCCGTTCTATTTTCTCCTCAATTTGGCTGCATTGTGACTCCACTTCACGTTTGGATAATCCGACGATCACAAACGTCCACTCGCTGGCATCATGCCGATCACGCTCATCGCTCTCACAGACAGCGACGCTTGGTGTATTGCCAAAGCGCGCATGCAAGCCGCCCATGCGTTGGCGTTTTTCTTTTAATGAGCTACAGCCCGGTAGCGCAAAAGTCAGCGTTAAGATAGCGATATGCATTTTATACTCCTTACCAAAAAAGTTTATACTTTATAGTAGCATCAAATATAATGTCCGATAATGCCTGCGTGTCAGCATCTAGACCCTTTATAATAGCGTACCAATACCAACAAACATACGTATCTCGCCCATGACCTCTATCAGCTACGTACAGCAGCAGCGCATCACTCGACTATGCGTGCGCTGCGGATTACTTCTTATGCAATACGGCGCTGAGTCTGCCGTGGTGGTTGACTTGTCTAAACGTTTGGGATTTGCTTTGGGCATGAGTAGCGTCGAATGTTCGCTTAATTTTAATGCCATTACCTTGACGACCATCTGTAATGAACGCTGTATCACCACTACCAGAGACACGATCAATCAAAGCATTAATGTCAATTTATTGGTACAAATCCAGCAAATCGTTAATAAAACCGAAGCCGATAGAAATATTGACAAGCTACAGTCTGAGCTGACTGACCGCACCACCCGTGCCTTTGATGAGTTAGATAAGACAGTATATCCAACGTGGCTGGTAGGCATATTCGTTGGTGCATCTTGTGCTGCGTTTGCAAATCTTAATGGTGGCAGTTGGTCGATTACCGCCGTAACCTTTATCGCTGGCATGGTAGCGATGTTTACCCGCATTTATTTAGCCAAGCACCACTTCAATCCCTTTATCACGGTCATCGTAACGGCTTTTATCGCCTCTTTGATTGGGGCAACGACTTACTATTTTGATATTGGTAATAATGCTGATATTGCAGTTGCCTCGAGCGTGCTATTACTGGTGCCAAGCTTTCCTTTGATTAACTCTTTCTCAGACATTCTAAAAGGCTATGTCAATATTGGGGTTGGACGTGCGGTGTTTACATATATGTTGACCTTGTCCGCCTGCGTTGGCATCGTGATGGCACTGGTTTTACTGCAAATACAGCACTGGGGGTTTTGATATGTGGTTTATTGAAACCGTAGTATTGTCATGCATCATTACCCTTGGTTGGACGCTGATGTTCAGCGTACCCAAACGCTATATTTTGCCGTGTTTGCTGATGACTGCGTTTGGCTTTGGGCTAAAAACAGCGCTTGTCTATCAACATATCCATCTGGTGGTAGCCAGCTTTTTTGGGGCGATGCTTGCCAGCTTTTTGGGCGTCTACTTTTCTAAAAAATATACCCTACCGCCCAAAGCGTTAATTTCACCAAGCGTCATCTGTATGATGCCAGGTATCGCCGCTTATAAGGCGATGGTCAGCATGGTACAGATTGGCTATTTTGGCTTTTCGGACGAGTTATTTAGCCAAATGATGGTGTATTTGTTTGAAGCCTTATTTGTGACCTCAGGATTGGTACTGGGCTTATCCATTCCCGGGCTATTATTTTATAGACGGCGCGCCATTGTTTAAGTGGGTTTAAATGGTGACTATTTTACTTAAAGACTTTTATAAATTGATCCTTGGCTCTCAACTTAGGTAAAATGCTGGGCTAAAAACCCAGCCTACGCCAAGAAAAATAAATAATTGAGATTGGATTATTAATACTACTTGGCACGTCTTAAGCATGAAAAAACTTGTAAGATATACTCTCATACCCATTACAGTAAAGTTCACAATAAAACTAAACAACAATCGCATTCATATTATTCATCACAAGCATTGACTAAAGAGACTCAACCATGACAAAACATTATGACTATATCGCCATTGGTGGCGGTAGCGGCGGCATTGCCTCCATCAATCGCGCGGCAAGCTATGGCAAAAAATGCGCCATTATCGAAGCGGAGCAGTTAGGCGGTACTTGCGTCAATTGGGGCTGTGTGCCCAAAAAGGTCATGTGGTACGGCGCGCAAGTGGCCGAAGCCATCGAAAAATATGCGCCTGATTACGGTTTTGATGTCGAGTTAAAGGGCTTTGATTTTCAAAAGCTAGTCAACAGTCGCCAACAATATATCCAAAACATTCACCGCGCTTATGATAATAACTTGGCCAAAAATGGCGTGGAAGTGATAAAAGGCTTTGCCAAGTTTGTCGATACCAATACGGTCGAAGTCAATGGCGAGCATATCACGGCTGATCATATTTTGATCGCAACGGGCGGTCATCCTATTAAACCAAATATTAAAGGTGCAGAATACGGTATTGATTCTGACGGTTTTTTTGCCTTAAATGCTTTGCCAAAACGGGTAGCCATCGTCGGGGCAGGATATATCGCCGTTGAAATCGCTGGCGTGCTCAACAGCTTGGGTGCTGAGGTGCATCTGTATGTCCGTCAACACTCGCCGCTACGCTCCTTTGACCATACCATCGTGGAGACCTTGCTGATAGAGATGGAGCAGGATGGCATTCAATTGCACACCGATACCACACTAACGGAAGTCCATAAAAAAGAAGATGGCTGTTTAGAGTTGTTTATCAAAGACGGCGCTCTTGATACCGTAGATTGTTTGATTTGGGCGATTGGTCGCGCGCCTTCTACTGACGGTATTAACTTGGAAGTGACAGGTGTAGAGACGACTGATAACGGTAAAATCAAAGTCGATAAGTTCCAAAATACTAATGTTGACGGCATTTACGCAGTCGGTGACATTATCGAAAACAGCATTGATTTGACCCCTGTTGCTATCGCGGCGGGTCGTAGACTATCTGAGCGCTTGTTTAATGACAAAACCGATGAGCATTTGGTTTATGACTTGATACCGACGGTTATCTTTACCCATCCGCCTATTGGCACGATTGGCTTGTCTGAGATTGATGCGGTCAATCACTTTGGTAAAGACAACATTAAATGCTATACCTCAACATTTACTTCTATGTATAGCGCAGTGACGCAGCATCGTCAAAAGTGCGTGATGAAGCTGGTGTGCTTAGGCGAAGATGAAAAAGTCATCGGCTTGCACGGCATCGGCTTTGGTGTCGATGAGATGATTCAAGGCTTTGCGGTGGCGATCAAGATGGGCGCGACCAAGGCTGACTTTGACAATACGGTCGCTATTCATCCTACTGGTTCAGAAGAGTTTGTGACCATGCGCTGATATATGCGTTAATTTGATAGATAATATTGATGAAAAGGCTATTCTTGACGGAATAGCCTTTTTTATTGCCTATTTTTGATTTCGTGTAGTGTCAGATACAGACAGCACAATCATGATACTGCTATGATGCGCTTAATAGAAGCCGTTTGTGAGATGACTGTGTGGCAAGTATACCTCTATATTTTACCAATTGGCCTTGGGATTATGACGTTAGCGGCAAGCTTGCTGGGCTTGTTTGCATACCTCATGTCGGATGACAATGCCACGCGTCTGCCAGCTTTTAACTGGTTTAAGCGTTTAATTATTGTGGCATTTATTCTACTAAGCGTTGGGCTGTTTATGACCTTTGGGCATTTTTGGGGTTAGCTCAAGTCTGATACAATTAAAGCCAACCTTTATGAGCTAACGATTTTCTCTAATTCTAATAACGCTAAGTCTTGACGCTTTGGTTCGCCATTATTGCCGTCATCTGGGAACGGCATCTCGTTACCATTCAACTGATAGCCGCGGCGCTGATAATAAGCCAATAGCTCGGGGCGATGACTTAAAATAGACATGGTCAGACGACTTGGTTGATCATTACCTTGTAGATGCCGCTCTGCAAAAGTCTCAGCTGCCTCTAATATCACATTTCCCACACCGCAACCTTGCAAGTCTGGATGTACCGCAAACATACCAATATAGGCTTTTTCATTTGCGTCAGCGTCGATTTTCATATCAACGGCAATACAACCCAACAGCTCGTCAGTTTCATCGCCATCCTGAGCGCCAGTCGTCGTTTTTGGATAAACGAAAAGATAATGTTTTGGATTATCGATGATGCTCGCCAGCTCAGACTGAGTAATACGAATGCCACCGACCAAGTCGGCTTCATTGGTCCAGCCTGCTGTTTCTCGATAACAGCGATTTAATAACTGCTCAAGTGCGCCAACATCATCCGCTTTTGCTTGCCGTAAAAACACAGCGTCTTTGTTTAGAAGGTTATTATCCATTTTATAAGGTGTCCTTTTATTATTGCTATATAAAAAAGCTGACTTGGATAACCAAGCCAGCTTTAATAGTAAACCTTATGTGCCTTTAAATGCTAGCGCGATAATGCTTGGGCCTGCTCGATAATATCGAATCCAGTATTGATCTGCGCGCGCGTCGGTGCGTGACCACGACGCAGCAGCTCACTAAAAGCGACCAACTCTTTATCACGCCCTAAAGTACTTGCAGCACTTGCACGAGTATCTTCTCCCTCATCATCGAAGTAGTACTCGATATAATCGAGCGTGTCAGGCGAGCCAAGTAAGATATTATTATCTGGTGAAGCTGCATGTCCGCTGTAGCGTAGGCTCTTGCCATATTGCATCGTCCAGAAGAAAGGAATGCGCGCTTCTAACGAATTGACATTATCATCGTTTAATATCGCTGCCGCTGTGACCATGCCATGCTGCAAAGCCACGCGCCAATGTTCGATACGCATACGTCCCATCTGACCGGATGCTTTTGCAATGTCGCCAAGCGCATAAACCCCATCGCGCAGCTGCAGATGACTGTCGACTTGCACACCATCTGGATCATTCACCTCGTTTAAAACCTCTGTACGCGGTGCCACGCCCGTACCCAGAATCACAATATCGGCATCGATATGCTCGCCATTGGCAAGCGTCACACCGCCTACTTGTGAAAAGGTTTTATCATGTTTAGGATGCTCAGCCTTACTTTCAACTTGAGTGATTTTATTGACAGTGGCATTAAACACAAAGTTTATGCCGTTGTCTTTATGCAGCTTAATCAACGCATTGCTCACAGTTTCTGATACGATATTGCCCATTACCCGATCGTCCTGTCCAATCACCGTAATCGAAGCGGGCGTACCTGCTTGTGCCAATGCAGAAGCGACCTCCATACCGATAAAGCCTGTACCTACAATCACCACACGCTGGTCATGACTGGCCGCTTTAATCAACTTGGCATCCTCCATGCTACGCAAGGTATAAACGCCATCCAAATCAGCTCCTGTGATAGGCGGTATGTTTGGCTCAGCACCTGTCGCTACCACTAAAAAATCTGCAGTCTGTCGCTCACTATTGCCGCTATCATTGGTGATAACGACGGTAGACTCATTGGGTAGTACTTCGCTAACCGTTTGATTGAGGCGTAAATCGATATCGTTATCATTGGCCCATTTTGCACCGCCTAGTAACAGCTTGTCTTCCTCCATATTCCCCGCTAAAAAGGCTTTTGATAATAAAGGACGATTATAAGGGGCTTTATTCTCTTTGCTGATCAAGGTAATCTTGCCACCATAGCCCGTATGACGCAGCTGATTGGCCGTCATAAACCCTGCACCGCCACCACCAACGATAATAGTATGAGTATCGATCAGCTTGTCATTGATCAAGTTTTGATTCATTTTTGCTGAGGTATCGACGCTCAAGCTCTCGCCCTCATCTGTCAGCTGATATTGAGTCAATCCGCGCATGGCAACTGGCTCTAATAGCGTCCCATCACGATTGTCAAAAGTTGCATGGTGCCAAGGACAGACGACTCGACTACCGCAGCGCAACCCTGTGCCCAAATCTGCGCCAGCATGCGGACACTTGCCATCAAAGGCAAAAAACTCATCCTCATCGCGAGTGATTAAAATGATACTATCATCATCTTGTTTATATGACTTCATGCCACCATTTGGAATATCAGATTTATTGATGGTCACGATATTCTCGGTATGAATTTTATTATCGGCTAGGTTGTTATTCATCTGGCTCATAGGTCATCCTTAACAGTTATAATTATGTTCTGTATAAAACGTACCGTAATGGTCGATATACTTTAAAAGAGACAAGGTTACTGCGAACTACCGAGCGTGACTAAGATGATTTTTACAAAGCTTCTGTCAGCGTAGGCACAACAAGTGAGGAAAATTTGTACCAGTAACGCACTATAATATCCTGTATCCATTTTAGTTTGTATCGACTATACATTTAAAAAACAGCTCTATTGATAGTAACAAGCCCACTTAACGTACGCTGTTTATTTGTACGTTCGCTGCGTTGCAAAACGTAACTGATTAATATTTACTAGCTCTAATTAATTGGCCTTACCCTTTCAACCCAAAACTTACCATTAAAATACAAGACCACTTTATGACTTCTCAAGATAACTATAAAAAAACGACAGATAACTTTAATGCTCAATCTGCCTTAGCTCAATCTGACTTAGACAGTCAGCCAACTCATAACGAGCAGCTTGATATCGCAAGCTTTGATATCGCAAGTTTCGATATCAAAGCGGCGACAGATACCGAGCAGCTCCCTCAGCCCATACTGCCACCTTTAAAGCAGGCAACCTACAAAACATATAACACAGACTTTATCGTTAACGAGATATTGCCGATTGACTTCACTGGCGAAGGCGAGCATCTATGGTTACATATCAAAAAGTCCGGTGTAAATACTGCTTATTTAGCCAAATTACTGTCCGAGTGGGCAGAGATTCCATTACGTGATGTTGGTTATTCAGGACTCAAAGACCGCCATGCACTGACAACGCAGTGGTTTAGCCTGCGGATACCCAAAAAGCAATTGCCAGAGACTAAATTTGCACCAATAGATATCGGTGACAACGAATCAGTCACCATCCTTACGCAGCACTGGCACAATAAAAAGCTTAATCGCGGTACACATAGGGCTAATCAATTTATTATCACCTTGCGAGATATTGAATTGGAAGCTAACGATAAGTCGTCTGTAGAGCAGCATTTGCAAAATATCAGCGCAACTGGCGTACCCAATTACTTTGGTCCGCAGCGTTTTGGATGGCATGGTAATAATATAACAGAGGCGTTAAGGCTGTTCGCACGCCCAGCACCAAAAGATCGTCCGCAAACAAAAAAGAGTAAACGTAAACGTGCACCGCGTGAGCAACATGCGATGGAGTTGTCTGCCGCGCGTAGTTTACTATTCAATGAGATATTGGCAGCCAGAGTCCGCGACGGCAGTTGGAATATAGGACTTGCCGGTGAAGTATTTAACTTAGATGGCTCAGGCTCGATATTTGCTAGTGAAGAGGTAGACGAGTCGCTACGTGCGCGTGTTGCCAGTGGGGATATTCATCCAACTGGTGTGCTGTGGGGCGTAGGTAACGATAAAGTCAGCGGCATAGCAGCCCAGCTCGAAAACGATATAGTACAGTGCAATCCATTATTAGCACAGCTAGCAGTGGGTCTAGAAAAACGCGACGTCAAAGCCCAACGACGAGCACTACGATTACCCGTTGAAGCGATGCGTTGGACGTGGCAAGAGGAACAAACAGATGGTAAGCAAACGCTCGTATTAAATTTTACTTTGACGACTGGCAGCTTTGCTACTAGTGTACTGGCAGGTTTGGTACAACAGCTAAGCAGCTCATCATCGAAGGTGTAAGGCTTTGTAGCTTTGTACTAAGTTATCCTGTTCATAACCGATTATGCATCTGTTTTTTGGCCGCTGGTTTTTTGACTGCTGTATAACTGCCCAATGCTGTCTTTTGCTACTGTCATCTCGTTGGCACTGACCACTTGATTGCGACCACGATCTTTGGCTTCGTACAATGCTTTGTCTGCGACTCTAATCAAACGCTGACAAATATCACTAGGCAACTGAGCATATCGCAGCTCTGACACTGGTATAGATGCGCGTTTGCTCTTACGAGACTTAATTGTCGGCAGCTTCGATAATGATGATGTCGCCACTGTTTCTTTGGATTTTATGGATGCATATCTTTGTCTGATGCAGGCGCGCTCAGCATGAGTCAAGGTATAAAGCCCTAGACTCGCCGTTATCTTAAAGCTTAGATTATGGTCTATTTGAAACACATGGGTAGCAATATCGCAACGCAGCTGTTCGGCAATAGCCATCGCTAGATCATGCGCTATATCAGGCAGAACAATTAAAAATTCCTCACCTCCGTAACGACTGACAATATCAGTCTCAGTGAGCTTGTCTGTCAATATATTTGCAACTTCTTTTAATACATGATCGCCGACATCATGACCGTAATTGTCATTGATGCCTTTAAACAAATCTAAATCGAGTAAGATAACAGTATAGTCTTGGCTTTTAGTGAGTTTAGCGAGCGTTTGACGCATTTTAGTGAGGCCGCAGCGGCGGTTTTTCAGACCTGTCAGCTCATCATGATTGGCATGCTGCACGATTTGTTTTTTGCTATTGTCCAAAATTAGTAGCAGCGTACTAAAAATATATACCATAAAAATGGCTTTGGGCAACGCTAAATACATATGCGTCACACGCCAAAAGAATACTGAGGAGCGCCGAATCTCATTGATACTATCCCAGCTAAGCGTACCATCTTGAAAAATAGTGGCTTCTATCGCATTCTCAATACTTGTCATCTCGCTATAGGTTTGATAACTGTACGTACCAAGCGGTAATGAGGGGATATTTAGTTGGCGCATGCTAGGTAAAGTCACACCCAAATAAGGCAAAATCGCCATCAGGACAATCAAATAAACTTGAATCAAGAACGCATACCAAATGTAACGCCGGCGTACTAGCATCATCGCAAGCATCGTACCGCCAACGAGCGATACACCTGAGACTAAACTGCTGTGACCCATTACCAAAACGACAACGGCAATATATAACCCATATACACAAATGAGTACGATTTGCCAATTATGTAGGCGCTTAGAGTCGTCTCTAATATGAGATAAGTGACCTACCATCCAGCAAAAAAATATCCCTATGAGCGTTATAACAGCCCATATGGGATACAAGAGAGCCATGTCCACATAGCCCTCTAGTGCCTCTTGTCGTAACCAAACAAACAGACACCATAACCAATGCATGGTGATTTCCATCACGATGAATATGGCTAACAATGATGCTCTATCCGCAGCTTGCCACTCAAAAATCATCTGAGAGAGTTTTTTGTAGCCTGCCCGGTATATCGGTGTAACCATATACGCGTTACCACGTGCATATTTGTTCATTCTGTCATCAAGACCAATACAAACGTTGTGGTTTGTAAATAGGTGCTAACAGACTGATAGATGAGTTTAAAGTAACAAAGGTCTTATGCCTTGATTACTACATTAGTACTGAACTTAGGGTATGGCAGATGACGATACTTATTGGTTTAAATCTTAAACATTTGATATGCATTACAATTTTAAATAAGCCGTCGATTGACGCAGCACTATACTCGTTTTTGTGAACGTAATTCTTACCTATATAATTCTAGTATGTTTATTATTGATTTTGGCAACTTTCAAATCATTTGGCAATATTATTGTTGTCAATGGTCTCTATATACGACATATGGTTAATAACTGTCCAATAATCAATAATTGCTATGTTGAAAAAGTTGCCAAACGCCGTGCTGTTCAGTTGACAAGGTTGGCACGTCTCCAATACGGCGCCATGGCATATTGCTACCGTGAAAGTCGCTGCCAATTGAAGCCACAAGTCCATGTTCAGCGATACTACGATCAACCATTCTTCGGGTACTGATCGGCTCACTGGTCGCTGGCAACTCACAAGCATCGCCGCCAAGCTCAGCGAACTCAGCGATAAGCTTACGTACGCGCGTGGCTGACAGCTGATAGCGCGTTGGATGTGCAAGTACTGCTTTACCGCCACATGCATGAATCAGCTCAATACCTCTCGCCATACTAAGTGCGTCAATCGCGACGTAAGCGGCTTTATTGTCGGCCAAATATTTATCAAAGGCTTTTTGTACGGTCTTGACATCACCGCGCTCAAACAACACCTGACCAATATGCGCTCGTCCAACCGCTTGCGAGTTACCACCTGCTTTATCGAGTATCGCTTGCCATAGCTCCTCATAGTCGGTATCTAATAGTTCACTCAGCTTTTCGGTAATTCGTTGACCACGAGTGGCACGGCTGTCTTGTAGCTGCTGTAGCGTTGCATGCATTCTATCTAAATCGGTAAAATCAAGCCCGACGATGTGAATGATCTTGTTGGTCGATTTATTTTTGCCATAACCGCCAGTTAGCGTATGTTCGCAGCTGATTTCAACACCATTAATAAGTGTCATTCCGCACGCTGTGGCTGTCGCTCTAGCTTCATCAATACCTAGTAGCGTATCGTGATCCGTCAATGCCAGTACATCGACACCAGCTGCGTGCGCACGCTGTACAACATCTGCTGGAGCGTAAGTACCGTCTGAACAGGTACTGTGACAATGTAAGTCGATTTTCATAACGTTAACCTTAGATGTTGATCAAATATATGGGTTTATAAAGGGCCAATAATGGCTTAATAGAAAACAATAACAAGATTGTCTAGCACTTATACTTATTATCAATATGTTTATGATGTTGATTGCTTTTTTTTGCCTCAGTAGACGTGTAAACTACTCACTACGTTTTTGTTGGACATTCCACTTGTTATGAAAGCATTACTAGACTTCATTCCTTTGATTGCTTTTTTTGTTACTGCTCGTCAAAGTGGTATTTTGGCAGCAGCAGGCGCTTTGCTTATTGCAACTATCGTTGTTTATGCTATTCACTTTGTGCGTCAAAAAGGCAAATTTGATAAACAGCAATGGGTTGTATTAATACTGACCATTTTATTTTGTGGGGGTACGCTACTTTTGCGTGATGATATTTATCTGCGTTGGAAATCGCCGATTATCAACGGTATCTTTGCGTTAACGCTGATTATCAGTGCTGCGATTAATAAACCCTTGATGCAGCTTGCCATGAAAGAGGTCTTTTCGCTTACCATGAGTGGCTGGAAAAAGCTTACTATCGCTTGGGCACTGTTCTTTGCCTTTATGGGCTTTTTACATTATATCACGGCATTCACGATGTCTGATGAGGCATGGATTAACTTTAAGACCTATGGCTGGATTCCGATTATGCTGGTGTTTGTTGTCGCTCAATTTGCGGTATTAAAAAAGCATTTAAATCCAGCTTTAACTGATAAGTCTGCAAAATAAAAAAGTATTGCGATAATAACCAACCCTTATTGTCAAATTGACATTATCATTATAAATCATCATTTTTTATTTTTACTATTCATAAAGGAAGGGTCATGTCCTTATTTGCCATCATCGGTCACGACGTCGCCAATAGTACAGCACAGCGTCAAATCACCCGCGCTGAACATGTTGAGCGCTTACAGCGGTTAATTCAAGAAAACCGTCTTATTATCGCAGGCCCTACGCCTATCGAGCACGGTTTAGAGGCGATGTCAGGTAGCCTAATTATCGCTGACTTTGACTCTTTAGAAGCAGCGCAAGCATGGGCAAACGATGAGCCGTATTTACGGGATGGCGTATACAGTCACGTGGATATCAGACCCTTTATCCATACCTTACCAAAAGCAGATGATAACGCCTCGAATAAAGTAGTAAAGTCGTGAGTCAGCGAATATCCTTATCAAAAACTCGCCGCTATCAACATGGCCTGGCTAGTACGTTTTTGCTCATCGCCATGTCAGCGCATGCGGCGCCATCAGTGAGCAATACTGATTCCGTAGCAACGTCGTCTGCCACCAATCAAAACACTTCTGTCCAGTCAACATCAGACCAAACATTGTCAGCTAGCAATACTTTAGCCGCACAGATTCAGCCTTCAGACAAAGCCTTATCTGAGGCCAATCAAGCGCTACTTAGTCGCAATGCGCAACTACAAAGACAAGTAAATGATTTGCAGACACAAGTAAACGTTTTGGTTTATGAGAGCAAAGGTCAATTGTTTTTATACGGTGCATTTACTGTTTTGATGAGCTTGCTTGTCGGTATTTTTATCTCATGGCTGGTGTTTGTCCGCCGTGAGCGCTGGTAGCTCTTTGTTATTGCCTTCTCTAATGTGATCGCCTATGTCTAACGCCTCTTCAAAAAATAGTAGCGCTGCCACGACACCTATGCAGCACCCTACCACACCGAATATCCACGCATCAGCTATCACACCTGCCAAGATCAACTGGCAGATGGACGATACGGGTAATAAAGTGCCGGTATCAGGTGAGTTTGGCGATGTGTATTTTTCGCATGCCGATGGCCTTGCAGAGTCGCGTCATGTGTTTTTGGCACACAATCAGTTGGTTGAGCGACTGACTAATCTTGCGCCAAGGCAATGCTTTAGCATCGCAGAATTGGGCTTGGGTACTGGGCTAAATTTGTTGGCAACGTGGCAGCTATGGCGAGAGCTGCGTCATGCCCATCCACACTTGGCAACAGCGAAGCTACACTTTATTACCACAGAAAAACATCCGATACCGCTCACAGATCTTACCCAAATCTTAGCTTTATGGGCACAGCGTGCGCCTGAGCTGTCTGTGCTGACTGCGCAGTTTTTAGCGGCTTATCCGCCTCTGATCGCAGGATGTCATCGTCTAAACTTCCTCGATGATAATTTGACTGTCGATATGTGGTTTGGTGACGCAGCTGATAGTTTGTCCAAATTGGCATTAGACGCCTCTATCAAGCCAGCACCCTACATTGACGCATGGTATCTGGATGGCTTTGCCCCTTCTTGTAATAGTACATTGTGGGCTGAAAACATCTTCGCACAAATACAGCGTCTCTCCTACCTTGGCACGACCGCAGCTACTTATAGCTGCGCAGGTATCGTCAAACGCGCACTAAAAGACTGCGGCTTTGAGATCAAAAAAGTCAAAGGCTTTGGCCGTAAACGTGAGATGCTCACCGCCATCATGGCTGAGTCTACCGATTTGTCAGATAACCGTAGTGATGCTCATGACTATCCTGATAATCAAGCTATTAATCAAGCTATTAATAGCGCCCATAGTATTGTCATTGGCGCTGGTGTCTCAGGCTTAATGACAGCGTGGTCACTTGCCAATCGCGGTATTAATGTCACTTTGCTAGATAAATCAGCACCTTTGGCCGGAGCATCTGGCAATCCTCGCGCCCTACTCGCACCTAAGATGACACCGATTCATCATGTCGATGAGCATTTGCATAGCATCGGTTATCTCTATAGCAGCCGTCTATATCGACAGCTTAATAAAAAGGCTGCAAAGCAAAATACAGCGCCCGTACTTGAGTTAACTGGCGCACTAGATTTGCTGATAAAAGCCAATATCGGCACAGAACAAATTGCAGACTATCCGGATGAGATGGCAACCACGCTATCGCTTGCGCAAGCACAAGAGACTACCGGATTAAAAACGCATGATTTATCAGAGAATTTGTACTTACCACAATCCGGTTTGGTCAACCCTCAAGCATTAAAAAATATAATACTGACCCATCCGCTCATCTGCTTTCAGCAATTAGACGTTAGCAATATTAACGAGATGGAAAGCTGTGTTCGTATTGAAGGCAGTAATCAGGACAAAGGCGTGATGACTATTAGTGCCGATAATGTGGTGATTTGCGCCGCTTATGAGAGTCACAAAATAGATCAGCGTATTTTTGATTGTCGTAAAATTCGTGGTCAGCTTTCGTGGTTCACGCCAACCACCAAACAGCTCACAAACCTACCTAAAATACCGCTTAAATATAGCGGCTACTGTGCCGTCTTTACCGCGCAAGCTGATGATAAAGAGTTGAATGATGTGGTAGAAGGTGCAGCGCATCTATTATTAGGCGCTAGCTTTATACGCAATGATACAGACACTGATATTCGTAATGAAGAGCACCATATTAGTCGTGAAAAGCTCGTCTCTGCCATTCCTGAGATGGAATCGGTTATTCCAGCCGATAGCAGTCTATGGCAGGGGCGTGCCGGCGTTCGAACTCAAACCCCTGATTATCATCCTATCGTAGGACGATTAGCACAAAGCCGGCGTACTTGGGTTATGAGTGCGATGGGCGCTAAAGGCTATGCGTTAGCGCCCATATGCGCTGAAACGCTTGCAGATATGATGCTAGGATCTTTTGCACCATTGTCAGCAGCGATGCGCGCGCGCCTGTCGCCCAATCGTACGCGCTTACAGACGCCGCTTAGTTAACATTCAAACCTGGTTTCAGCTTTGTTATGACTGAGCTTTTCACATTCTTGGCTATTTTATAGTATGAAGCTATAAAGTTGTTTCTAATAACGAGAGGTATGTAATGCCCTACCACCAAACCACGCTGACCCTGCCTGCCTATGCGCGCGGCATTCATATCATAACGCCAATGATTGAAGATGCGATTCGTAAGCTAATACCTAATTCATCTCAAGTAGGTCTAGTGCACCTATTTTTACAGCATACCTCTGCCAGTCTCGCGATTAACGAAAATGCTGACCCAGATGTCAGACTAGATACTGAAGATTGGCTGAATAAAATTGCGCCTGCTAATCAACCCGAGTACCGTCATACATTAGAAGGTTCGGATGACTTGCCAGCCCATTTTAAAAGTATAATGCTTGGGGTCAGTTTAACCATCCCACTTAGCAATGGCGTATTGGGACTTGGCAGGTGGCAAGGCGTATATTTATGCGAGCATCGAGATAACCTTGATAAGTATGGCGGACAGCGACAGCTCGTTATTACCGTAAGTACTTAGCAATATGTTGTTATCCAACAGCAGATGACAGCTCACTATGCTCAAATAAACCCTTTTAATGGAATAATAACCTTACTATGAAAGCCCTTGCTATAGCGTCACTAAAATCCAAGTCCTACTTGCGTGTTTTTCCCGCCTTTCTTTTTAGTGGGCTGATACTGACTGCTTGCCAAAAGACACCAGAACCTGAAGCAGCTAATGAGCCACAAGCTGAAACGACCACCGTTCAAACTACGTCTGTTAATAATGACAGTGATAGCAATGACAATAGTGCACCTATAGACAGCTCTCAAAACTCGGTTGATTCCACCGAAAAGTCAAAGAACGATGTTAGCGTAAACGAGCTTGAAAACGATATCGAAACCGTAGAAGTAGAACCAAATACAGCAGACCTGACTCCTAATCCAGAACAAGCTATTAAAGGCGCACAAATCACTGATGTCATTTACAAAAACGCGGCAGGTGAAACGTTATCCGTCGTCTTTGAGACCTCAGCAGCAGGCGTACTCAATGCCCTTGTCACTTTGCCTAACAAACCGACTATGATGCTCAGCGCACCCGAAGGCCAAGGCAATAATCCAACTTATCGTTCTACAGATGGTCATATGCAGCTGGTCACTCACGCAGGTGGTGGTAGCATCGACCTTATTAAAAACAATAATGTCACAAGCTTCGATGCTATCAGCGCTGATGCTGAAGTCGTCACTGAGTAAATTGTGAAAAGACACATAGCTTAAGCCTCTTAAAAATAATATTTTAAGCAATAAAAAGGCGGCACACGTTACTATCGTGTGCCGCCTTTTTATTGCTTTCTTTTAGCCAAAACCCGTTGTTTTACCAAACATAGCGACCAGCCAGCTCATCACGGCCCACAATCCCCAAACAACAAATATCAAAACGACTAGCCCTAATATGTCAGGTATATGCAGATAGAGCCAAGCCACGATAGGATTGCGCCAAAAGCGACTTTGCCGCTGCTTGTCTTCTAATGATTGATGTAAAAATGGCCGATCCATATGCATGGTTTCAGTGATGCCATACTCATCTTGTAGGTGCTGATGTACGATGCCCAAGGTCTTACGACTAGGACGTATAAAGATATCCAGCAGCGTCCCAATACCAGGTACAATGCCAACCACCATATCAATTAGCGCCAGTCTGACTGCTGGCGTCATCTTATGTGCTGGGACGCCTAGCTGACGACCTAATATAAAAGCATAGCTGGTCAACGCGAGTCCCGCCAAATCTCCTGCTAGCGGAATGGTCGAAAGCGCCGCATCAGCGCCCATCCCTTGCTTAGTAAACGGCACACGCACGAGCGAATCCATAGTGTTGGCAAACTTCGCCAATTTACGTTCGGTAGCAATGACTTGCTCGCGAGTCAAACCATGCTCAGCCAGCTTTGCCTGATAATCGACGCTTGGACCATTGAGGTCAACCCGCTTTCTCGCTTTTGACTTTGAGAGCTTCTTGAATTTATCCATTAAAAGTCGTCCATAAACAAGCAATTGCGATAAGCGCAAAGACGTAGCGCCCGACCCATATATTGGCTAAAAATGCCTGAAAGCAAGACATCGCATGACGAGTGGCACAGGCGCTGTTTTGCTTAGCAAACATCATTGCGACCAACGCTAGTCCAAATACTGGAGTGATGCCCAGCGATGTCGGCGCAAAATAATGCCACATTACCACGCCCATAATGAGCAAAAACAACATTTGCAGTAACGAGATGATAACGACATCATAGCGGCCAAAGAGTATTGCCGTAGACTTGACTCCAATCTTTAAATCATCCTCACGATCCGCCATGGCATACTGGGTATCATAAGCCACCGTCCAACACATATAAGCTATAAACAACAACCAGCACCAAATGTCAGGCGCACCTTGCACCGCTACATACACCATTGGTATCGCCCAGCCAAACGCTGCAGCCAAAAACACTTGCGGTAAGTGCGTAAAACGTTTCATAAACGGGTAAATAAAGGCCAGTATGACTGCTCCTAAAGACCAATAAAATACTTCGATGGGCAAGAAAAACAATAGACTGGCACTCAATAATACCAACACTAAAAATGCAGCAATGGCCTCTTTAGCAGATAAACGTCCATCTGCTAAAGGGCGACCTTTAGTACGACTGACATGACCATCGACTTTACGATCGGCAAAGTCATTAATCGCACAACCTGCCGCCCGCATAAAAATCGCGCCCAGTGCAAATAATATAAATACCTTTAGGCTGGGCAGACCTGCCGTTGCCCCTTGCTGCTGCGCATGGCCCATAGCAGCCAGCATCACGCCCCAAAGTGTGGGCCAAAGTAGCAGCTCTATACCGACTGGCTTATCAAAGCGTGTCAGCTGCAAATAGGCGTGTAGTTTGTCTGAAAATGTCATGGTATTTTAATTATCATCAATAAAAAGTTATGTATGCGACTTATGTTTTTGGTTAAGATTACTGGACTTGCTGCCATAATTTATTGGCTTCAATCAATGATAGCTCAGGGTATTTTTTACGCAGCGCCTTGATGGCTGCCACTTTATTATTTTGCGTTGTTTGAGCTTGCTTATGCAGATAAGTTAAATACTCTTGTGAGCCTCTTAGTGCTTTAAGAGACGCTTCAAGCCGGAGAATCCGAGTACGCAGTATGATATTTATCAATAACAACCCTGCCCCCATCACCCATATGATTAACGTCGACATTCCTTGCTCCTAAATCCATGAGTCCTAAATATATTCCAGCAGCACGGTAACGTTCTAAAACTGGATTGCCTAGATATCAAACAAAATAACCATCAAAACGTACCGCTTCATTATGCCAACTTTCACTTGGTTGTTGATTGGCAAGTGGCGGCGCAAGCTGTGGCCGTTTTACCACCACGCGGCCTTGTTTGTCGCTATTTCTGACGATAGCTTGCGCACTTTGTAGCAGTTGGCACTCTTCGTCCATTGTCGGCGGACGAGCCAATTGGTGTAAGGCTTGCATATGCTTGCCGACTTTGGCGCCTTTGCCCGTCTTACTATCTTGATAGCTGTCTTCTGGAAACATCGGATCCAAATATACAACGTCAATTGACTGTTGACTGGCGGCTGTCATCTCTGCATTTGACTGCGTAAAATAACTTAGCGCATCGGTATTGATGATTTGCAGACGGCTCATCAGCTTTTGCCAATTCGGTAGTGCATTCATACGCTGCTGCTCTACTAGTAGTAGCAACGCCATTAAAGGTTGCTGCTCAAGCATAGTGACTTGAGCACCGGTGCTGGCCAATATCAAGCTGTCGTGACCAAAGCCTGCTGTTGCATCGATAACGCGGCTGTCCGATGTAACTTTAGCCGCTTGCAGCAACAGCTCAGACTTACGTCCAGCGCTTACCACACGGCGCTGCAATTTATCCCATTCTGGGGTAACGCTCAATCCATCACTCAACCACGACAGCTTGTCTTTTTCATCCAATAATAAAATGGGTAAAGTGGACATTTGACTTAATTGCTTGCGACGTTTTTGATTGAGCTTTTCGGCAAACAATTTAGTCATTAGGCTGATGGGGAGTTGATGCTGTTCTATCAGGACGTGCAGGCGCTCAATCTGGGCTTGCTGATGCTCGCTGACATAAAGCAGTTGGCAATGACTTTGCGCACTAAGATTGTTAGCTGCTGGTAGCGACGCGCTCATGACTGCCCTTCTCTTAACGATTGATAAGACCATAAATCATAGTGCATGTTTAACCTGCCATTTGATAACCAAACAACCAAGACGCCAACAATACTACCACCCCAGTAATAATACGTAACCATGCAAAAATCGTAAAGTCACGGCGGCTTACCCAAGCGACAAGCCAGCGAATACAAAGTAGCGCTACAATAAAAGATACTACTGTGCCTACGCCTAACACCAGCCAATCTTCGCTACTGGTCAACACATCGCCATGCTTAAGCAAATCTAGTAATGCGGCACCAACGATGACCGGAATCCCCAAAAAGAATGAAAATTCTGCTGAAGCTTTACGTGAAACGCCAAGCCAGAGCGCACCAATGATAGTCGCACCTGAACGTGATGTACCTGGTATCAGCGCCAGACACTGAAACAAACCAATCATCAACGCTGTCTTTAGACTGACGTCTTCGGCCTCACGAGCAATGATCGTTTTGGGACGTTTTTCAACATAAAATATCAGCAGACCACCGATGATGAGCATGATAGCAACAGTAATAGGATTAAATAAGTAGGTTTTGATCTCATCAGCAAAAGTAAAGCCTACAAGCATCACAGGAACAGTAGCGACAATCAAGCTCAGCCCCAGCTGTCTTGGGTTACTCATACCGTCAGCTTTGCCCGTCAGCAGACCCATCAACGCTTGCCACAGCCTACCCCAATAGTCATAAATGACTGCCAAAATAGCACCAAGCTGTACCACCACCACAAACAAATCGACTTTATCTTTAGTCCAAAAATTCATTAAATCGGCAGATAGAATTAAATAACCCGTGCTAGAAATGGGTAAGAATTCAGTAATGCCTTCAACGATACCCATAATGACAGCTTGAATTAACAAGAGTATATCCACAATTATTTTCCTAAAAACAGACCTATTGGCCGTCCTATATTGTCGTTGCTTTTATAATAAGTTACACATAGCTACTATTGCCCATCTATATGCATTCTCTTAAATGAATATATTAAAAGCTATGCTTTACCTTGCTCTTTTAAGGTTTTCCATGCCTGATTGCGCAGATACTCTGGTAGCGCTTGCGCAGCCTCTGTACCGCCAGTACTCATAAATTGAGCAATACCTAATTGACCAATCACCACTGCAGTAGGCCAGACATCATCATGACATACTTGTCCATCATACAGTGTTAAGAGCGGTGCACCATTACCAACGATAGCAAGATTAAGCGCTGTCTGACTGTCATAATCCAGCAACCGCTCAGTACTATCGCTATTATCGACTGACACCGGCTGCATTATGGCAACGGGGTATTGCTCTGTTTCTTCTATTTTATATTGGCCAAAATAGACTTGTTGCATACGTGCGTCGAGGGCACTATATACGTGCGTCACGCCGTACTGCTGATACGCACACTGGGCTATGGCTTGTAAGCTAGACACACCTACACAAGGCAAATCATGTGCCACAGATAATGCTTGTACCACTGCAGTATTAATTCGAATACCGCTGAATGCACCAGGGCCACGGTTAAAGATTAATGCTTGTAGGTCAGCAAGATTGAGATTTGACTCAGACAGCGCTGCATCAATCATCGGCAAGATTTGCTGGGTCTGCTGACGTTTACCCGTCTCTGTATGGCTCGACAGCACTTGCCCACTCGCATCTAAGATGGCGATCGAACATTGATCAAACACGGTATCCATTGCTAAAAACATTGTAACCTCGGTTTATACTTTTGGCACTATAGTCAGTCCGCTATAAGATATTATAGCGTCTCGTTTGCAGTATTACCTCTACACTCGGTTGCTTTATAACAGTTTAAACTTATACTACTTCTATAAAAAATCAACTATAATCGATTAGATCTAAGAATAGATTAGCGCTGCTGGGATGAATTTTGCGCCACCTCTGAGACAACAGTACGCAAGTAAAATTTATACCAGTAGCACGTTTAAACTTATAACAATTTCACTTTGGACGACTATATCAAAAACACCCAAATAAAATTGGGCCTATCATAGCATTTAGAATAAGCCATTTTATGACTTTCTACGTTTTTCATACTTTATTCATCAAAAAATTTGCCTACAGTTTTCATAAAAAAAACCCAAAACTGCCTTAGCTTTGGGTTTTCATCAAAAAGAAAACTTACAATAACAGAAACTTGTCACTGGTCTATTAAAAACGCTTTTTAAAATTCTTAGGCGTCTGGTTTTGCAGCTCTTGCATCTGTTTTTGCATCTCTTCGGTGCTAGGCATATTATTGGGATCAAGGCCCATTTGCTTCGCCATTTGTTGCGGGTTCACATCTTTGGGACCGCCCTGCTGACCGCCACCGCCAAATAGAGGACCACCGCCCCCAGCTCCGCCGCCACCGCCCATTAATCCTTGCATCGACTTCATCATCTTACTGATACCTTCAGGCTTTGAGATCATTTTCATCATTTTTGCCATTTGTTTATGTTGCTTTAGCAAACGGTTGACGTCTTGAATCTCACGGCCAGAGCCTGCGGCGATACGGCGCTTACGGCTTGGATTGATCTTATCTGGATTTTTACGTTCAAATGGCGTCATAGAATTAATCAACGCTTCCATTTCACGTACCTTTTCCTCAGGCTTAGCGTCTTCGACTGCCTTTTGCATGTCTGATCCACCCATACCAGGCATCTTATCAAGAAAGCCCGACATACCGCCCATATTTTTCATTTGTTGAAACTGAGTCAGTAGATCCTCAAGGTCGAAATCACCGCCCTTTTGCATCTTTTTCGCCATTTTTTCGGCTTTGTCGCGGTCGATTTTTTGCTCGACTTCTTCAACCAAACTTAGTACGTCACCCATACCAAGGATACGCTGGGCTATACGCTCAGGATGAAAAAGCTCTAATGCGTCTAGTTTTTCGCCGCGACCTAAGAACTTAATCGGTTTACCTGTAATCGCACGGACAGAAAGTGCAGCACCGCCACGTGCATCACCGTCGGTCTTGGTGAGGACCACACCAGTTAATGGCAATGCGTCGTTAAAGGCTTTGGCAGTATTGGCCGCATCTTGACCCGTCATCGCATCGACCACAAACAAGGTCTCAGATGGATTAACCGCCGCCGTCAGCGCCTTAATCTCATCCATCATAGTGTCGTCAATGTGCAAACGACCAGCCGTATCGATGATTAAGATGTCTTGATACTGGATCTTGGCTTCTTCAATGGCGCGCTTAGCAATATCAATAGGGTTTTCATCAATGCTTGAATTGACAAACTTGGCATTTACTTGACCGGCGACCTGCTCAAGCTGTTTGATCGCTGCTGGACGATATACGTCCGCTGAGACTAACATGACTTTTTTCTTTTGGCGCTCTTGTAGATATTTGGCTAATTTACCTGCAGTAGTGGTTTTACCTGCACCTTGCAAACCTGCCAGCAAGTAGACTACAGGCGGTTTACCTGTCATCTCAAGCTGCTGATTAGCGCTGCCCATCATCTCGGTCAGCTCATCATGGACAATCTTTACAAAGGCTTGTCCTGGTGCTAGCTCTTTGAGTACTTCCGCTCCGAGCGCTTGCTCTTTGACGCGTTTGACAAAATCACGGGTTACTGGCAAGGCGACGTCAGCCTCTAACAGTGCCATGCGCACTTCGCGCAAGGTGTCTTTAATGTTGTCTTCAGTCAGTTGTCCTGTGCCAACGATATTGCGTAGGCTTGACGACAGACGTTCTGTTAAGGTATCAAACATAAATAACTCTCAGTTAAACAGTTAAAATATTTTTATCAAAAGGCTTTTTATCAAAATATATACAGCCAAAAAGCACTTTATTAATGAGGGACTAAATAAAATAGTTTGGAATACTACTCACTTAATTTGTGTACAATTTATCCAAAAACCACCACTTATTGATACTAGCGTATAATTTACGCTTTTAGCATTTGTAGGTTTGGTAACAACTGCCTTAATAGTCATAAAGAATAATGAAGATGATTCTCAATTAGCCTTCATTTTATGATAAATTGAACGATTATTCTAATAATACCACTTTAGCAATAAATTGAGCGGCGATTTTGCGCTCATTATGGGATGAGGTTTTTTACCAGTGCACCTTGTGTTTATCGTTGCCAGTATGGCTTATATATTGGTCAGTATCCATATCAGTTGGGCACTGACAAAAAATCACCTTATACATAAGGGTTTAAGCCTAGGTTTATTAACCGTTGGTATGCTTGCCCATGCCGCGCTATTGTACCCGTATGTCGTTACGTTATATGGATTAAATTTTAACCTATTTAATATAATCAGTCTCATCAGTCTATTTTTCTTATTCTTTTACGTACTCTTTTGCCTGTATCGCCCTATTCTTAGTCTCGGTATTTTAGCGGCGCCGTCGGCACTTATCGGCATGACGATAGGCTATGTTGGCCGCGCACCCTATCAACCGTTAACTGATGTAAGCATCGGACTTGAAGCACATATTTTATTGTCACTGGCCGCCTATTGTGTCCTGCTAATGGCTGCCCTACAAGCGCTATTTTTACGTCTGCAGATCCGTGAACTTAAACACCACACCATTCATCGCTTTTGGGTGAACAAACTACCGCCTCTACAAAGCATGGAAAGCCTATTGTTCGATATGATATTGGTAGGCTTTATCATACTAAGCATTGCGCTAGGCATTGGCTTTATCTACGTACAAGATTTAATGGCACAGCACATTGTACATAAAACAGTCTTTAGCTTGCTGTCATGGATATTGTTTGGCGTACTATTGATAGGTCATTGGCGCGCAGGCTGGCGTGGCAAGCGAGCGGCTAACATTACCTTTTATGCTTTTATCTTATTAGCAGTGGGCTTCGTTGGTAGCAAGTTTGTTTTAGAGCTGGTGTTATAAAACACTCTCTTTATCAAAACTATTTAATCACCAATTACCGACAATCTTTTTTAATTAAAAACCACTGTTTTATTACCTGTCACTATAACTCGGTTTTGCACATGCCAATTTACAGCGCGAGCCAATACATTGCGTTCAATATCACGGCCAATAGCACGTAACTCTATCACACTTTGGCGATGAGTCACACGGTGCACATCTTGCTCAATAATGGGTCCTTGATCAAGCTCCGCAGTGACATAATGCGCAGTCGCTCCAATCAGCTTAACGCCTTTTTCATAAGCCTGACGATATGGGTCAGCCCCCACAAATGCGGGCAAAAACGAATGATGAATATTGATA
Organism: Psychrobacter sp. 1Y4; assembly: GCF_051847555.1. Lineage (NCBI taxonomy): Bacteria > Pseudomonadati > Pseudomonadota > Gammaproteobacteria > Moraxellales > Moraxellaceae > Psychrobacter > Psychrobacter sp. 1Y4. The sequence continues at coordinate 129,755 of NZ_JBPYDE010000002.1, forward strand.
ACCTGCATCGGCCAGCGTTCGATAAAGTCAGATGATAATATCTGCATATAACGCGCCAATACTAACAAATCATTACCTGCCATCAATGTATGAATCTGCTCTTCTGCCTCTACCTTATTATCTTTAGTCACTGGTACATGATGAAACGGTATACCGAAGTTTTCGACCGCTTGGCGCAAGTCAGGATGGTTACTCACTATCGAGGTAATCTGACAATCGAGCAAACCTCGCTGATGACGCCATAACAAATCTAATAATGCATGATCAAACTTCGATACCAAGATACCGACTTTCGTCTTAATTGCATTGTCATGTAGACGCCAAGTCATGTTGTGGCGCTTGGCAACAGTATGTGCAAAGCTGGCCTCAAAGTTTTCAATAATCTCACTTAAACCTGCTAATGCAAACTCCAGACGCATAAAGTATTGCCCGCCTTCATGAGCGGTAGAGTATTGGTCAAGGGAGATAATATTGCCGCCATAGCGATGAATGAATTCTGATACTGCCTGTACAATGCCTGCTTGATCGCGGCACTTAATCAATAATGTAGCGGTATCAATAGCATCGAGAGGGAATGATGCATTAGACACAGCGTGCGATAAAGCACTTGATGAAGTCGTCGTTTCAGTATCTGACATAGAGCACCCAACCTAAAATAGAATAATTGCTTTTTGTATTTTAATAACCACTAAGAGCGTAGCAAATTCACTATTCTAATTGTTTTTACCACTTTTTGCTGAATGTATTTCGTTATTGAGATTATGAATGTAAAAACCCCCAACGCGAGGTTGGGGGTACGTATTAAATATCAATGATATAAGTAAATATTGTAAATCATTGCTCAATTTTGATAACTTTAGAAAAACCAAAACCGTTGTTATTTACAGTTACAGTTGAACCAAGTTCAAACGCTTTATTGAAATCTATTATATATGTATCAAACCCTGCATTTGGCTGATTACCTGATTGCTCACCATTAATTGTTACGTTGTAATTTGGCGAATATGGAGATAAAGTTACTCTTGTACGCGGTATATTCTCATTTATCGTCACACTCAAGCTATTGGTACATGTAGCACCACCCGTACCAAACGGACTTGCATTGTTAATCCAAGGAGTTATTAAGGTAGAACCATTTATTATTAGGTCATCTACTGAAGTTGGTAGTTGGTAGTTAATGCTTTGTGTGTTTTCACTACCATTGACAAAGGTTGAAGCATCAAAGCGTACTTTTACCCAGTTCGAATAGCGTAGTGGGTAGCGAATATCAAAGTCAGCGCGACCTTCATCATCTGTGATAAATGAGTAACCATCTTCTGAAACAGTGCTACCAAGAATAGTGACTGGATTAATAGCTTCAAGCTTACCACTAAAATTTTTATCTTCATTTAATATAGGGTCAGAATCTTGATCTAGCGTGTAATTGTAGTTAGCATCTTCCGTAGGATACCAATCAGACTTTAACGGTACTGGTGTTTTTTCAGAGTACGTTTGAGGCTCTGGTGTTGTAACCTGAATCACCTTACCATTTTCGTCTAATTCCTCGATATCAGCAGCTTGATAAGTAGTTGTACTATCTAACAGACAATATACACCTTGTGCATATTCAGTAGCGTAAGACTTAATTGACACTTCCTGATTAGGCACAGCACGTCCCGAACCGTCCATCACTGAAATTGAAACACGTTTCGTATAATAAATCGTATCAGAAGAAACTACATTACTAAAGGCTAACGTGGTATAGACCGCTTCTTTTGAAACGGTAATGTTGGTGGTCTTACTACCAATACTTGCATTGTCTTGTAACAAGCGTGCATTGATAATCACACCACCAATCGGTGAGCTAGCATTGGCTTGATAAACCACTCGTGCCTCACCTCTGCTATTTGTCACTGCCGTAGCAGCTGACAAACGTCCTGCTGATGAATCTGCCGCACGACTAAACACGACCGTTTGGCCCTCTACAGGAACATCGTTTTTGTCCTTCACCGTAGCAACAATTTCAGTACTACCACCTGGCGTAATAACGGATTTTACTGCTTGGAACAGCATTTTCGCAGGTGTAGTGGCACGGAAGCGTGTATCGACGGTAGTTTGATACTTAGGCTGACCATTAACATTTTCACCCAGTACAGTTGCTTGTAGTACCGTAATACCAGCAAGCTCTGACGTTAAGGTAACAGGTATCGTAATAATATTGCCACTTATGTCATTGGCAGCAATAGTTTTGGTAACGATGACATTATTGCTAACAGCACTACCACTAGCAAACTTACCTAGTGTGGTTTGCACCTCGACTTGCTTACCAATTAACTCCGCTGCTTGAGCATCTGTATCACGACGTATTTGAACCTTAATGGTATGGGCTTTATTGACATCGTAGACATCTGTAATATCGATAAAGCTGATACCTGCCTGTGAGACTTTAACCAAATCAATACTGCTGATACTGCGCTGAATATTGACACGTTCCTCACCAATAGCGCGAGCAAATACACGTAAGTTACCATTGCTATCAAAGCTCAAATCAGCTTCGTTAATATTAAATACTGCTTGACCATTTGCATTGCTAATAGCAGTCGCACTAGAGTGGATAACATCACCGTTCGCGTCGACTAACTCCATACCAGCATTGGCAATAGTACGTCCCGCACCATCCACTAATGTGGTTGTAATAGTAGTAGAAGCATCATCTTTTAAATTGGCTTCTGTCGCAGCAAGCGTAATCTCTGTGCCAACTGCTGATAAGCTTAACGACTTCTCCTCACGCACTTGCATACTAACATTACCATCCTCGTCATATTGCGGCGTGACGATTTTGGCGTTAATCACGACACTATGATTAAGGCGTGCATTGACATTATTGGCCGTTAGTAACACACCAACATTTATCAAGCCACTAGCATCAGTAGTTACCATGCTTGGCGTAGATAGAGCGGCCCCGCTAGCTGCTAAGTTTTCTATATTTAATTGAACTGGCACCCCTACCAAGATGCCACCACTGCTATCGGTTACGCGGAAAGTGGCGTTAGTTTGATCGCCACCAGTGTTTAAAGTAGGTTTGTCAGAAGAAACTAGAATTTGATAGCTATCAATACTAGTAGAATCTACAGCTACAATGTAGTTTTGCTCCAACTCAACATTTTCAACAGTTGTTGTCTTGGCAGTTAAGCGAATACCAGCTTCTTCTAAAATAGCTTGATTCACGCTAGCACCGTCTGTGAGTGTAAGATCAAAACTAGCGACGCCATCGTTGTTAGTCGTGGCTTTGCCATTAGCAATGTTCACGCCAGTCTTAATAGGATCATCGACATTTAAGCGCACTTCACGTCCTGCGATACTACCTTTTTTATCAGTCACGCGTACAAATACTTTGAACGTATCCCCTTGAGTGTTAACTACTTTGTTTGCACCAATGCTCAAGCTCTCTTTGGTACCCGTTGGTGTAACGGTGTTAACGGTAACGGTTTGCGTAGCGATATTACTACTAGAGTCAGCAGCTGATAATCCCACGACGAAGCTACTACCAATAGCCGCCTTTTGCTCAGTGGTTAAGTCGTTGGGTACAGCAATGCTAAATGTCGCTTTGCCTGAGTTGTCAGTGGTCTGGTTACCACCAGAGACCAAAGCAACTCCTTGACGAACAATAGAGGCTGGAAGAGCAAGGAATACTTTTTGTCCATCTACAATATTGCCTTTACTATCCTTTGCAATAACCTCAATCTGACTCTCACCGCCATTTAAATTAAGTGGTTTTAATGCACTGCCTAGTAAAGAGATAGCGGCGGTCATAGATTGTACTTTAATTTTGACCTGCTGCTGCTTTCCAGTTAATGTTTCTGTTAAGGTAGCAGTTAATACTGTTTTGCTAAGCGCCTCTTTTTCTGCATCTGTTAATCCGCCTCCTACCACAACATTAAAATCAACCAAGCCATTGTTATCTGTATTAGCAACAATATTTGATGAGCCAGTTTGATTATTGATGGTTAATAAACTTGCCAACGACTTATCGTCGAGGGTAAGTTTGACTGGTTGATTGGCTACTTGTTCGCCTGATGATTGATTATTGAGCTGTGCCTGTATTTTAGCAACACTACCAGCATTATTAAGAATATAGCCTGCTTGGTTATCAATATTATTCGTTGCATTCAAAATGTTTAGAGAAACGGTAGGAGTAACGATATTAACTTTTTGTATTTCAGACTTATAAGTAATATTATTTTCAACGTAAGATAGCTGATAATTAATTCCTACGCTTTTGAGATCAGCGCGCTGCTCGGCAGTTAGATTGTCTGGTATCTGAACGACGAAAGTTGCATCACCGTTGAAATCTGTAGTCGCTGTCTCTTGAGCAATAGTAACGCCATAAGTTTGTGCTTTAGCGCCTAGTTGAATATCAACTTTTTGGTTTGCAACGGCCTGTGCTTTACCTTTAGCCGTCAGCCTAACATTAATGTTGCCGCTACCACCGAGCTCACTGATTGTTGGAGTTATGATAGTGTCAAACTCAATACTGGTGTCTGGTTGTTCAACCTTGATGGCCTGAGTAATTTTGGCTTGAGTACCATCTTCATCAGTTAAGACAGCAGTATAACTGATGCCAGACTTTATCAATTGGTCACGCTGAGCGGCTGTCAAGCTTTGGTCAATTTTGACCGTGAATGTCGCTACGCCAGCATCGTTAGTATCCTGCTGATTACCAACGATAGTTACGCCTGCGCCTTTATTGATAATTAGCTTTACTGAGCGAGCATTTGCAGCGCTACCATCTTTACGTTTACCAATAACCTGTAGCTTAAACTGCTCATCTAAGACGCTAACGATCGCTGGTACGCTTTTGGCTGTCAATGTTATATCACTTTGTCCAATGTCCGAGCCAATAGTAATGCTTTTACTACTTGCCGTACTGCTAACGCCAGAATCTTCCACAGCGTTGATACTTAAGACAAAGCTTGCCGCTTTTTCTAATGATAATTTTTGTGCTTCATTCAGTCCTGAAGGTACACGCACTATATAGCTTACAATACCCTTATCATTAGTAGCTTGTTCAGCACTACCGTCAATAGTCAATAAGCCTTTACTAGTCAAAGCCGTTGGTAGAGTCGCTGAAACCAATTGATTGGCTACTGCTCCTCCATTTTTACTATTGACTCTAAAACTAATCACTGCACTACCACCAGAGCTTGAGATTTGTTTTTTGTCACTTCCTTCAAAACTCACTACGTTCTTTGCAACTGGTATTTCAACTGAACTTTTAAATGTTTTAGGAGTGATTGAACGATTGGGTTCCGACAATGTCACTGTATAGCTGATGCCATCTTCAGCGAGCATTTTTCGTATAGACTCCTTAAGGTTAGGTGCTATCGTCAACGCAACAGTCGCTTGACCTTTATCATCTAAAGTCAGCTGATTGGTTGCCAGATTCACACCATTAGGTGCATCATTAAGCTTGACAGTGACTTTAGCGCCGTTAATATTGGTTGATACGCTACTATTTTTTGGCTTAGCAGTAAAAGTCAGCTGTTGTGTATCACCATAAGCACTAAGTGGCTCTGCGCTATTGGTCATGCTTAACTCATAGTCAGATACAGGCAACGCTATAGGTAAATAGCCTGTATCTTGTTTGGTAGCACCATTTTGCTCTTGGATACTGATAGCATATGCAATTCCTTCACCTTCGAGCAATGCAGTAAGCTCTTCTTGCAATGCCTCAAGCTTATCCGCATCTTCATCTGTCCAAATATTCTCTTCTATTTTAATATTAAAGGTTGCCATGCCATTAGCATCAGTAACTTTACCATTACCCCCTACGATAGATATACCCTTAATACTATCAATACCGAGTCCAACTTTTACATCTTGAACACGAGCACCATTGTTGTTTTTAGCAATGACAGTCAGCTGGGCATTATCTCCATAAGGGTTTAGAGTATTATTAGAAACTGAAATTGTGCTTAATGAAGAGGTGATTTCAAGCTTACTTTCAGTGACTTGTGTACCATCGCCACTGCCTTCTTTGCTTACTGAAACCTTCAACTCTTGCGGTGCAACAGCTGTACCATCTGCTTTCTCAGCAGTAGCCAATAAAGTAAAGCCTTTATTTATCAGTTCGTCTTTGTCATCAACTGCTTGCGGATTGAGCTTGAGCGTATATACAGCATTACCGTCATTATCGGTAGCTTGAGTACTCTGACCTTCGATAGTAATGCCGTTGGTTTCAGAGTCATTTACTTTTAAAGTAACTGCTTTGCCAACCATTGCTCCACCAGAGTTTTTCTCAACGGCTTTAACAGTAACAGTAAAGAGAGTTTCTTCATCCGATAGCTCAATAATGGATGGTAAGGTAGTAAGCTTTTGCAAAAAGAAATCAGGTTCAGTATCTGGAACTTGTTCGCCCCCACCATTATTCCCATTACCCCCGTTACTACCACCTGATCCTGGCTGCTCAATACCTAAATCAGGTGCAGGTGCAACAGAATCTACTGTGTCACCATCACCCCCTCCACCACAACCTGCTAATGCCAATGCACAAGTCAAAGAAGTAAGTTGAAACAGCTTAGAAGTAAAAGGTAGCGAGCTATGTGACATGTTTTGGACTCCGAATCCGAATCAGCTATGATATGTTCAAAAATACAAGCAAGAATCGTACCCAATCTATAAATGCATAATAAAAATAGATAAAGTTACATTCTGTTTACTCTATATATATAATGTATTAAAATTATAACGGTAACCTTACTGACTTTTGTTGTAACTTACAACTAAAAATTATACCTATAAGTTAAGTAATCAATCACATAGCAGTGTCAATTCAAGGTATAATGACGCTTCTATAAGACGATGTTTATCGTAAAATAATTTGAGTATTCACTGATTTTATGGTATAAATGTCGGCTTTAAAATTTTCTGAATTGGTCACTCTGTTATTTGCCTTTATATGACAGTAAAACCAGCTCAACCTTCATATAGTTTTGTTTGGTGCAAAGCTGCTGCTTGCTGTGTCCATGCCGCAAATACGCGCAACTTGCCCAGACTGGTATGAGAATCCCTCATACCGCATAGATTAGGAGTTCGCCATGTCTAGAGTTTGCCAAGTGACTGGAAAGCGCCCTATGGTGGGTAATAATGTTTCGCACGCAAACAACAAAACCCGTCGTCGCTTTCTACCAAACCTTCATAACCATCGTTTTTGGGTAGAGTCAGAAAACCGTTTTGTTCGTCTACGTGTGTCTACCAAAGGTATGCGCATCATCGACAAAGTTGGTATTGATAAAGTGTTAGCAGATTTGCGCGCACAAGGTCAAAAAGTTTAAGCCACGCGCTTATCACCACCATCTAAAGGAAAGCTATCATGAGAGATAAAATCAAGTTGGTATCGACTGCTGGTACTGGGTATTACTACACTACCACCAAAAACAAGCGCACAATGCCTGGCAAAATGGAGATCAAAAAGTTTGATCCTAAAGTACGTCAGCATGTGATCTTTAAAGAAGCAAAAATCAAGTAATAGTGATTGCCTTATTATTTGACCATAAAAAAGGGTTTATCAATTGATAAACCCTTTTTTATGGTCTGTAATTTAGCTTTTTATGAATAAACTGCTATAGTTTCACTCATCGCACATTAACTATAATGCGTGGGTTCTTTATCATAGACATGCGCATGCCATTGACTCATCTGTTTTTGCATGATGACCTGAATTGCAGCATGAATCATATGCTGACCGATCGCTTGAGTATCACTACCGAGCAGCTCTTTGAGCTTGTCCGAAAAATCAATCGTCATCAATGGGGTGTCGTCCTGCTCAGCATCACGTAACAATAATCTGCCGTCATCACTTTCTACCAATTCAAGAGTCGTTTCTTTACCAAATCCTGCAAACTTATCTTGGTTGTCGTTGTCTACTTCTATCTCATTATCGATATCGTATGGCATCTAATATGTCCTCAATTATACTGTCTCATCGTTGCATAGAGTTTTTCGTCTCAGGACAATATGAGTAAATGTATCATACTCATACAATGGACGCTTTGACGCTATAATTCAAGGGTAATAATGCAACTCCTATGCAATAACAAGCATTCAAAGAAATTATACTAGCCTAGTAATTAACGCCAATAGCGTAACTTTGCTAAGGTAAATAGCAAAGCGACAAACATACCAAGGTAATACATTAGTTTAAGCTCTAACGCTGGATCACGGTATTTGAAAGGTAAAGCAATGGTGGCAGTAGCAGTAGGTATAATGATGAGCATCAATAGCCAGCTCTCAAAAACATGTAACCAGCCTTGCAACCCTGTACCATGACTTAACGACGCCAATCCTAATAATAGACAAGCAATGATAAGACTGGTAAACAAAACGTTGGGCAGATCTTTTGGGTAAATAATATTCGCAATACGGGTGGGCATAATTTGCATATAAAATTCCAGTCAAGACTAGGGTATATCCTCAATCTGAACGAGTGAACCTCTGATAAGCTAAAAATGAGGACCCGCCCTAAGATCATGACTTAACAATGATAAAAACCTATAAATGGTATGAAATCTAACTATAAGTACCCATCAACCATAACATTGCAATACAGGAAGTCAGATAACCTAGACTTATCGCATTCCAGCCTGCAATGTCAGTACCATTAACCTTGTTAAATACACGCGCGCCAAGCCAAAAAAGTAACGGAATACCAACTACAAAAGCAGGGACTATCACCGCAGCATGGCGTAACACGTCTCCGACATCATCCCCCACCATTAAGCGAAAACCATATCCAGCAAGGCTTAGTATCAACGAAAATACTGCTAGGCCAATGGTGATTCCTTTGGGTACTAAACTGCGTTTTTGTTGCTTGTCAGGCGAATTCTTATCGCTTGTTACTGGTGAAGTTGGCTTATCCATAATATACCCTTATGTGAGGTAAAAATATTCTTACCAGTATCTTTATGACGGCTAGTTTGCGCTATTTACTAAAGACAACTCTTGACGCATGGCCGTGATAGCAGCTTGATAATCATCTTGATTAAAGATAGCAGAACCTGCCACAAACATATCCGCACCAGCTTCAGCGATAGCACGAATATTGCTCGCTTTAATACCACCATCGACCTCTAATCTAATATCACGGCCGCTCGCATCAATACGCTGACGGACTTCGCGCACCTTATCTAGTGTGCTTTCAATAAACGACTGCCCACCAAATCCAGGATTGACGCTCATCAGTAAAATTTGGTCGACTTTATCCATCACATAATCTAAATAATGCAGTGGCGTAGCCGGGTTTAGTACCAAACCACATTTCGCGCCGCCATCTTTGATTAGTTGCAAGGAGCGATCAATATGCCCACTAGCTTCTGGATGAAAAGTAATAACGCTAGCGCCCGCCTCCAAGAACTGCTCAATCATACCATCGACTGGGCTAACCATCAGATGTACATCAATGGGTGCATCAATACCATAATCACGCAACGCCTTACAAATCATACTACCAAAGGTCAGGTTCGGTACGTAATGGTTATCCATTACATCAAAATGTATGACGTCGGCTCCCGCTTTTAAGACAGTATCCACTTCTTCGCCCAAACGCGCAAAGTCAGCAGATAGTATTGAAGGGGCGATTAGATATTGTTTAGACGGGCTAATCATAATTGAGCTACCTAGTTAATGTTTTGATGAATTGATAAGTTTGGTAAATTGATAAAAACGAGAAGGCTTACCTCAACATTATTAATGCTAGATAAACCGATAAACTTTCTATTCTAAAAAATAATGTCTTGAAAGCTTATGCTTTGAAAACTATACCTCTAAAACTGATGACTTTAAAATTGCTGTCTTAAAACTACTATCGTGGCTTGTATTGGGTTTTACAATAGGCACGGCCTACTTCAAAAGATCGTTTTGCTTCATGCTTAGTGGCGCGACCGGTTACACGTTGACGCCATAAACGAAAAGATGAGGGTTTTAGCTGTTGACGCATCAACTTGATAACATTAGCTTCACTAAGTCCATAAGTGTGCTCTATAGCGCCAAAAGGCGTTCTATCTTCCCATGCCATCTCTATCACACGTGATATTTGCGCGGCATCCAGTATTTTATCAACCGCTAGAGTATCTGATCTTGACTGCAACTGATCTGAGCTCACAATATCTAATCTAAGCGTGTCTTTGGCCTTATTATTGGTTGCTTGTTTTTTTCGTAAAGCTGTATCTATGTCAGCCTGCATAGTAGCAAGTGATGATTGAACATGCTGCTGATTATTTAAGCGCTCACCTATGGATGACGCTTGATGATATACCATAAACTCTTACCTTTTATGCATGAAGCATTTATTTAACCAAGCTCTATTTTACATCAATAATGGAGCTTGGTTGAACTATCCGCTAAGCCATCTATCTACAGTACAGTCACAAAAACTGCTTTATAAATAATAGTTTAGAGTAAATTTAGAGATAAAGGTAAGTAAGTAACTAACTCAGCTGCGCCATGCGCCAATGATGTTCAATATGATCATTGATTACGGTTTGGATAAAGTAATAGCTGTGATCGTGACCTGCTTGATAGCGTAGTGTTAACGGCTGTTTGGCCTCTTCACAAGCTTCTTGTAGCTTAGGCGTTTGTAGCTGCCCTTCTGCTAAGAAGTTATCAGCAGCACCTTGGTCAACTAAGAGACTTGAATACTTACGACCGACGCTTTTGATCGTTTGCGTTGCATCAGCTTGCGTCCACTGCGCTTTGTCATCGCCAAAGTATTCTGTATAAGCGGCCTCCCCCCATGCTGACTCACTGGCCGCGCTTACTGGAGACAATGCCGACACACTGACAAACTTACTTGGAAATTTAAAACCGAGTAATAATGCGCCATGACCACCCATAGAATGGCCTGTGACACCGATACTGCTAATAGGAAACTCAGAACGAAGCAGATCATATAACTCATCAACGATATAACTTTGCATGTTAAAGTTTTTAGCCCATGGCGCACAAGTTGCATCGACATAATAGCTTGCGCCTTGACCAACAAAATAACGCTCATCGTTTGGCACGTCATCATCTTCGCTACTTCTAGGAGAAGTGTCTGGCGCGATAAATATCATGCCAAGCTCGCTACATCTTTGTTGAAAATGCGCTTTATGAGTGACGTTGTCAGCATTACAAGTCAAACCTGATAGATATAAGATGGCAGGACAATCCTTTCCTGCTAGCGCCTCATCTGGCAAATAGATACTAAACGTCATTGACGTTTTGGTCGCTGTCGATTGATGACTGTAATAATGCTGTTCGCCATCAAAGCAGCGATTCACGCTTTTTTGTGTGAGCTGAGTATTAGTAGATAAACTGTTGTTATAAGAATTGTTCATAATGACTATCCTTTTTTATTGAACTTAAAATAAATCATGCTTTATCGCGTCAACCAATAAGACAATGATAACATTTTCAGAAATGACGGACGTAGTGATAAGTAAAACGAAAGATACGTCATTGTGAGCAAAATCAAACGCGCGATCACATAAGATGATAATAGTGGCGAGCATAGTAGATCGCTACTATGACTTAAACAAAATGACGCTTATTCATTACTTTGCGCCGGACATAGCAGTGCTTTTATTACTATTGATAGCATCATCATTGATGGCATTATTATTAATAGTATCTTCAAGCATTGCGCCGCTGGCTTCCGTATTATTAGTAAGATGCTCTACCGAGGAGCGCGTTTTATCAAACAATACTTTTTCAAACGCTGGTAATGCTGTCTCCATCAAACTACCGACGACCATTTGCGGGTCTGATGACTCAAAGCCCATAAAGTTTTCGCGCTCGCTAACACGTAGACGCGCATCCTTAAAGGCTGCAGCAAAACTGGTGTTTTCACGTAAACTTTCTGCAAAAAATGCTTGACCAAAGTAGGTCATCTCAGCCGTATTGGTACAGCCAAACGACATCTTATCAGCAGCTGAGGCAGTAATTATCACGGTAGTTGGCGAAGCCAACTCATCAATAAACGAACCAGAGTAGCAAGCGGACACTACAATCACACGCCAGCGAATACCCGAAGCGTCAAGCGCCTCTCGTAGCCACGTAGCATCTAAATTATCCATCTCAAGTGGCGGGTTAGATAAATGAATAAAGTCTTGGTCACCATGTGAAGATAACGCCATGAATAGAACATCTTCGTCAGCATCCATTTGCTGACCGATTGTTTTTAATCCCTGTAAAATACTAGTCTTAGTCGCGACTGGCTCGTCCAGCCAGCTATAAGTATTGTTGATGAGCGCCAATGATTGACCACTAGTGCCAAAGCGCACATCAAACAATTCTCGCACCTTATTTATTTCAGAACGAAAAACGTTTTGCTCAGAGAACCCTGCCACTCCCATAAAGTACCAGTCATTCTTGCCAGCTACATTTGGATCAATACTTGTTAATGCTTGTTGTAATAGACGTGGCTGCTCATACAGTGCTGCCTCCTCTAACACAGGCTGTATGGGTATCTGCTTAAAAATAGGTTGATCTGCGACATTACGCTGCCAAATGGTTAGTAATGCTACCGCTCCCAATAAAATAGTAATGCGCTCCCACCAGGGGGTACGCTGTCTTCGGGCAAATATCCATAACAATGCTAATGTTTGCCACAAGAACAACACTAAAAACAATATCGGTAGAAAAGAATAGCTCCAATCCGGTAACCACCCATGACTACCCAAAACCTGTACGATGCTCTGCAGCAGCGCAGATAATGTGTCAGCTACCAACCATAGCACCACTGGTACAAACACCAAGGTATGATTACCAGAACGCCGCGCCAGAACGATACCGACCAAAGAGATAATAGCAGGCCAAATTAGATAACTGACCAATCCTTGCTCATTAAAGACACTACCAGCTTCAGCAGCCAACCAAGAAAATAAAACGTTGCTGCCTAACGCTAATAAGGCAAATAGCACAAATTGTATAAATGTTGGCTTTACCCAAGAAAACGCACGCGTTGACCCTACCAACATCCAAAGAGCAGCAATAATATTGGCAGCGAAGTTGAGTGAAAAGCGCTGAAGGGAAACGGTTTTTAGCGACGAGAGTGGCAAAGACTTAGACCTCTATCTAGTCGAGACAAATGGTTACCATCATATTGATAACATAACCTCATAGTTTATCTTGCTAATCTATCGCGATTGTAACGGATTGTCAGCTAAGACGATAAGCATGATTTGTAAAATACCCTATAAAATACTGAATTAAAAATCAAACAAAAAAAGGCCTTGAAACCAAGACCTTTTTTAATTCAATTAATAGATATTATTTCATCAATAGCTCATTGACGCGTTTAAGATAAGCCGCTGGATCTTCAAGCTGACCGCCATCTGCTAATAACGCTTGATCAAAGATCACTTGCGCAAGGTCATCAAATTGCTCGCTGCTCTCAAGCTTTTTGATTAGCGGGTGCTCAGGGTTCACCTCAAGCGTGGGCTTGCTCTCTGGTACTTCCTGCCCCATTTGCTGCAGCATTTGAATCATTTGTGGCGACAACTCACCCTCACCTACGACCAAACAAGCTGGACTATCGACCAGACGCGTCGATACTTTGACATCCTTAGCTCGATCACCAAGCGTCGTTTTTAACTTATCGACAACTGGCTTCATGGTTTCTTGTGCCTTCTCAGCCTCTGCTTTTTCTTCATCGTCCTGCAAGTCGCCTAAATCTACCGCACCTTTTGCAATGTTCTGCAATGGTGTTTCATCAAACTGCGTCAAGAAGTTCATCGCCCATTCATCAACGCGGCTGGTCATCAAAATAACTTCGATGCCTTTTTTCTTAAATAGCTCAAGTTGTGGGCTATTTTTTGCAGCAGACAAATTGTCGGCTGTTAGATAGTAGATGGCTTTTTGTCCATCTTTCATACGCGCTTTGTAGTCCTCAAAGCTGGTCGCAACCTTATCGTCAGTGCTGGTTGCATAACGCAGCAATTTAGCAATACGCTCTTGGTTACCCATGTCTTCGCCAAGACCTTCTTTGATCACATCGCCAAACTCACTATAGAACTGGGCGAACTTTTCTTGCTTGTCATTATCTTCGCTATTGGCAAGGCTTGCGAGCATGGTGAGGATTCGGCGCGCGTTACCATCACGGATAGATTTTACATCACGCGACTCTTGTAGCAGCTCACGGCTGACGTTCAATGGTAGGTCTGCTGAGTCGATAACCCCTTTCACAAAACGCAAGTACATCGGTAGCAACTGCTCAGCATCATCCATAATAAAGACGCGTTTGACATACAGCTTAAGACCATGCTGCTGCTCACGCGTATACAAATTCATCGGCGCTTTTTTGGGAATATAAAGCAGTTGCGTGTACTGTACACGGCCTTCAACGCGGTTATGCGTCCAAGTTAGTGGCTCATCCATGTCATAGGTGATGTTCTTATAGAAATCGACGTACTCATCATCTTCAATCTCAGATGCTGAGCGCGTCCATAGTGCACTAGCCTTGTTGATGGTTTCCCACTCATCAGTAAGTACCATTTCACCGCCAGCAGGTGCGCTGTTTTCTTCTGAATCGTCACTGTCATCAGCGACATCTTCTTGCCAAACTTCTTTACGCATCTGAATGGGCAAGCTGATATGATCTGAGTATTTATTGACCAAACGCTTGATTTTACCGCGATCAAGGTAATTGTCTTCGCCTGCGCTATATTCTTCTTTTAAGTGCAAAGTGATGGCAGTGCCACGCTGTGCTTTGTTGATTGTCTCAACGGTAAAGCTACCAGTACCGTCTGATATCCAGCGCACACCTTTATCCGCAGGCTCACCTGCTTTACGTGATTCAACGCTAATCTTATCTGCCACGATAAAGCCTGAGTAAAAACCAACACCGAACTGTCCGATCAATTGACCATCTTGCTTTTGCGACTCAGACAGCTTATCTAAAAATGCTTTGGTACCCGACTTGGCAATCGTTCCTAAGTTTTCGATGGCATCGGTTTCATTCATACCAATACCGTTATCAGTAAAGGTAATGGTTTTAGCATCGGTGTCGACTGCGATACGGATTTTTAATTCCCCATCGTCTTCATAAAGGCTGTCATCATTGGTTGCTTCAAAACGCAACTTATCACAAGCATCAGAGGCGTTTGAGACCAGTTCACGCACAAAGATGTCGGCATTAGAATACAGCGAATGGGTCACCAAATGTAGTAACTGCGCCACTTCTGCTTCAAAAGTATGTTTTTTTAATTCAGGGGTACTTTCAGTAGCGGTACTGCTATTAGCATTAAGATTATCCGTATTTTTATTATCCGCTTGGGCCTGCTCACTCATAAAAACTCCTATTATTTATACCAAAAATGCTGTAGCCAGCATAGATTAATCACAAGAACATCAAGTACCAGCAGATGAGCGCAACTTATGCACAAAACTGCGCGGTAAATACTGCTAGGCTGATTAATCAAATAGGGGCATGGGCAAAAATTTCAAGTTCAAATAACCTAAAAACAATTATTAGTCGTAAAAAAACCGCCCTAGTTTTCTAAGGCGGTACTTTTAGATAAATTCATACAATTTGCAGTCTATAGACAACTAGGCAGATGACGTGCAGGATCTGTATCCCGCGCTGCCATCGCATCTTCGACGGTCATGCCCAGCGCCTTGGCCACGCCTTCGCCATAAGCAGGATCACACCAGTTACAGTTGCGAATGTGCCGATACTTAATAAAGTCTAGAGCATCACCCATTGCTCTTGCAGTATTGTCGAACAACATCTGTTTTTTCTCATCATTCATGAGGTTAAACAATGCGCGTGGTTGACTAAAGTAGTCGCTGTCGTCTTCACGAAAATCGTAATGCTTGGCATAACCATCAATCTTGAGTGGTGGTTCAGCATAGTCAGGCTGATCTTGCCACTGTCTAAAGCTGTTAGGCTCGTAGTGCGGTAGGCTACCATAGTTGTCATTGGCACGGCCTTGGCCATCTCGCTGGTTACTTGTCACAGGACAACGTGGTTTGTTCACTGGAATTTGCTTGTGATTGACGCCCAAACGATAGCGCTGAGCATCGGCGTAGCTAAATAAGCGAGCTTGTAGCATGCGATCTGGTGAAGCGCTGATACCTGGTACAAGATTATTAGGTGCAAAAGCCGCTTGCTCTACATCTGCAAAATAGTTGGCAGAGTTTTTATTTAATTCAAACTCACCCACTTCTATTAGTGGATAATCGCCTTTTGGCCATACTTTAGTCAAATCAAAAGGATGGTAAGGCGCTTGATCCGCCTCTACCTCTGGCATGATTTGCACATACATTTTCCATCTTGGAAAGTCGCCGTTATCGATAGCATTGAGCAAATCTTCTTGATGGCTTTCGCGGTTGCTTGCGATGATATCAGCGGCCTCAGCATCGGTTAAGTTCTTGATACCTTGCTGAGTGACAAAGTGAAACTTCACCCAAAAGCGCTCATTATCACGATTGATAAAGCTATAAGTGTGCGAGCCAAAGCCGTGCATATGCCTATACGAAGCTGGCAAGCCGCGATCACTCATCGTAATAGTCACTTGGTGCAAAGACTCGGGCAATAGTGTCCAAAAATCCCAATTATTGGTCGCAGAACGCATATTGGTACGTGGGTCGCGCTTTACCGCTTTGTTTAAATCTGCAAACTTGCGCGGGTCACGGACAAAGAATACTGGGGTATTGTTACCTACCATATCCCAAACACCCTCTTCGGTATAAAACTTTAGCGCAAAGCCACGAATATCACGCTCAGCATCGGCTGCCCCGCGCTCACCTGCAACGGTACTAAAACGCGCAAACATCTCAGTCTGCTTGCCAACTTCGCTAAAAACTTTGGCCCGAGTATATTTAGTAATATCGTTGGTAACAGTGAAAGTACCGAACGCACCAGAGCCTTTAGCGTGCATACGACGTTCTGGAATCACCTCACGATTGAGATCAGCCAGCTTTTCATTAAGCCATAAATCTTGTGCCAGTAATGGACCACGCTTACCTGCGGTCATACTATTTTGGTTATCTACCACTGGGGCACCATTGCTCATGGTGAGCTGGGTAGGATCATAAGGGCATCTTTTATCGCTCATTGTAGGGCTCCTTTAAGGAATAAATTAGAGACTGACATCCATCATTGCATCTTATATATGACTTATATATGACTTATTGTCTTACTAATTCCTATTAGAACCGATTTTCAACTATTAGTATAATAAATTAAACGCATGTTTCCGTTTTGATTTTTAGAACATAAATTGGCTCTTAACATAAAATGGGTCCTTCATGGTACTCAATTTGAGTCAAGTCGACCAACTACATGTCAGTTATAATTAGTGCGGCATTGGGCGAATCGTCAAAATCTGCTCACTGCGACCAAAAGGCCCATGTACATCATGCAATACTGCACTGGTCAGTCCTATCCCATCATCGCCGTACTGTTGCACCGCTTCGATACCAAGCCAGCGACCTTTCGGTGCGCGATGCATATGAATTTGCAAATCAGTATTTGGGAACATCCATTGAGCAGCTGACAGTTCTATGCCAAGTCGAGGTACGACGCCATTAGCCGTGTCAACCATACCCAAAAGATGGACCAAGTCATCAGTGGGTTCACCTGCTACCATTTCGATATCATTGGTTATCCAGACCATACCCTTGCCTGGCCGACGCTCTGGAGCAGCGACCAACCGCACGCTTTCAATAAAACCGCCCGGCCAACCTTTCATATCTCCCCAAACAGGCAGCTCGTCTGGCTGATGCAAGGCCTTCTGATCTTCTAGTCCTGCGACAGCACTGGTATCTTGAGTCATCAAACGCCAAGCGCGCGCAATAATACAATTACGACCACGACTACTCATGACTGCTTCTATTAATTCAATAGTCTTGCCTGGACGAATACAACGGGTAGTAACAGTAAACTCATCAAGTGGAATCAGTCCCAAGATATCAAGACTAATACGAGCAACTCGCATATTGGCTTGCGGTACAAACTTTTCCAATTCGACAGTCAATAACCCAGTCGCTGGCGCCATATGCTGCTCATGCTCGTTCCAAGCGCCTTGTGCATGCTTGGTTGGTTGATAGTGTGCCACGCAACTACCATCGGCTTGTTGCTCGCGGTTTATAAATTTATAGTAAGCTGACATAACCATCCTTAGTTTTTGAATGTAGTATTTTTAGATATAGTGTTTTTAGATGTCGTAAGGTTGTATAACCTATAGAATACTCGAGCGTTGGTCTACCTTTACGCCCTATTTAGTAAACTCTTGTTTTTTCATCTTAAGAATCTTGCGGCTCTTTATCATCAAGAACAATAAGAAAATGACAGTGGCGATTAGAAGTCCGTAAAAAAGATTGTATTCTTTTATAAAGTGCACTGTGTTTAGACCAAGCAACATGACCAGCAGCCCAATGACAAACATATTAACTGTTAATTGTCTGTTAATCTCATCAAGTGTCGCCTCTGACAATACAAATCTTTTTTTCTGTTTTTTCATGTTATTTTGCCTATTTACCTACTTGGGTAACTGGGATACGTAACGCTTTTGGCAAACTAAACGTCACGTTTTCTTCGATACCTGACAACTCACTGGGCAAATCACCACCCCAGTCTTGAAGCTGTTGTAGCACTTCTTGAATTAACACTTCAGGTGCAGACGCGCCAGCAGTCACCCCAACACTTTCAATCCCCTCAAACCATTGACGATTCATCTCACTGGCATTATCGATCAAATAAGCGCGGCAGCTCATACGTTCTGCCAATTCACGCAGACGATTAGAGTTCGATGAGTTTGGTGAGCCTACCACCAAGACGACTTCGCAGCGTCCAGCCAAATCTTTGACCGCGTCTTGTCGGTTTTGAGTGGCATAGCAGATATCATCTTTGCGTGGCCCTTGAATACTAGGAAATTTGTCGCGTAATGCATCGATGACACGCGCGGTATCATCCATTGACAGCGTGGTTTGGGTAACAAACGCTAAACGTTCGGCATCTTGTACCGTCAATTCTTTGACATCGCCCTCGTTTTCGACCAGATGTATTTGCCCGCCATGACGACGGTTAAAGCGTCCCATTGTACCTTCAACTTCAGGATGACCGGCATGGCCGATCAGCACTGCATCCATACCATCCTGCGCAAATCTTGCAACCTCGATATGTACCTTAGTGACTAGTGGACAAGTGGCATCAAATACAGTCAGGTCACGGCGTGTTGCCTCATCTTCAACGGCTTTTGAGACGCCATGCGCTGAGAAAATAACGATTGAGCCATCTGGCACTTCATTGAGCTCCTCAACGAATACAGCACCGCGATTGGCTAAGTCTGAAACCACAAACTTGTTATGTACAACTTCGTGACGTACATAAATAGGGGGCTCAAAACGCGTTAATGCTTCGTTAACAATCGCAATTGCGCGGTCCACACCAGCACAAAATCCGCGTGGATTAGCAAGATAAATTTGCATAAGACGGCCTATCATTAGATAATTTAGATTCTAAACTTGAATTCAAAAAATTAGAGTGGAACAATACGCTACTTTAGCATAATTTGCTTTTATTGCCTTCTAAAATACCATAGTCGCAATCGTCATAACTTTGACAGGATTACTCATCAATACGACGATATCAAAAGCAATTTATAATTATTAAAGTAGACGTAATTGTTATTAGTCGTACTTGCTATCGTTTTACATGATGGCATTTTCTTTTTTTACCAGTCTTTATCTGCTTACTTATTTGATTACTCATTTATTACTAGGACACACTGTATGACAGGTTCATTGTTTATTATTACTGCAGCCTCTGGTACTGGCAAGACCTCACTGGTCAAACAGTTACTTGCTACCACCAACGATCTGACTGTCAGTGTCTCTCATACTACCCGTCAGCCGCGACCTGGGGAAATTGACGGTCATCATTATCACTTTACTAGTGTCGATGTTTTTACT
Organism: Psychrobacter sp. 1Y4; assembly: GCF_051847555.1. NCBI lineage: Bacteria > Pseudomonadati > Pseudomonadota > Gammaproteobacteria > Moraxellales > Moraxellaceae > Psychrobacter > Psychrobacter sp. 1Y4. The sequence continues at coordinate 149,687 of NZ_JBPYDE010000002.1, forward strand.
AAAGCTATCGCTGAAGGTCAGTTTTTAGAGCATGCAGAAGTCTTTGGCAACTACTACGGCACCTCAGAGCAAAGTGTACGTACGCAACTAGAAGCAGGCGTTGATGTTATTTTGGAGATTGATTGGCAAGGGGCGCTGCAAGTCAAAAAGATATTTGCTGAAGCAATCATGGTGTTTATCTTACCGCCAAGTGTGGCGACATTGCGTCAACGTCTATCGACACGTGCGACAGACAGCACCGACGTCATCGAACAGCGCTTAGCAGGTTCAGTGAACGAGATGTCGCAATATGTACATGCCGACTATGTGGTGATTAACGACAATTTTGAGGTGGCGTTAACAGAGCTAAAATCTATCATCGTAGCAGATAGACAAACGCTAAGACGTCAACAGCAACGCTATAGTCGCGTCATTACAAACCTATTGTCAGACCCAGCTGACCAATCATAAGTCGATTGATTAGTGCTGTGGTACTTAGAATATAAGGTATAAAAAGCAACTGCGCGTTTGAGTAAATAAATGCTATAATAGCCAATTATTGACCCTTATGTTTTTGATACTATTTTTATTAAGTGGCGAGCTATATTCGTTACTGATAAAAACAACCGAGGTAGCTATTTATGGCACGAGTAACGATTGAAGATTGCTTAGAGAATGTTGATAATCGCTTTGAATTGGTATTGGTTGCCAGCAAACGTGCTCGTCAGCTTGCAAAAGGCATTGCCGAGCCGTTAGTAGAAGTCGACAACGATAAGCCGACTGTATTGGCATTGCGTGAAATTGCCGCTGGTAAGATTACTCGCGATATCCTAAATCAGCCAGAGCACAACTTTGCCACAAGCTCACTAGATTTAGCCTTGTCAGGCGATCATAGCTTCTAGCGTGATATAGTCTTGTTTTTGTTTGAGCGGTCGCCATATATTCTATATGACAGCTTAGATAAAAACACTACAACATAGATTGCAGTAATAAAAACCACAGTGTCATGCTGTGGTTTTTGCCGTTTATATCTGCTGTATTTTTCTAAACGATTGTTAATCATTTATGTTCACGGACAGCTTATATCAATGATTGTAGTTTTAAGATATTTAAAGTGTCTATGCGCTTAGTAGTTGACATTTAACGCAATTTACGATTAATTAGAGGGTGGCGTCGCAGTAATAAAAATAGAAAGACTTTGTAGCTGAGCTATCTTTACAAGCATAATTTTCATGGCGACAACCGTACAACTCATATCCATATAGAATTAGCATTAGCATTAGCATTAAGCCATCAGATGTATAAAAACTGGTTGAGTAATAATTCCCAGTCATGTCACGAACAATAGGATCGCCACTCTATGAGCCAAACCTTACCCAAACTCAGTCACCATCTGGTTGATGAAGCTCAGTATAACTTACTGCGTTCGGTTGGGTATTTATGTGCAGCCGAGCGTCGCGACATTATAGATGCTTGTGCCTTTGGTGATGTTGCGCACATAAAAGACCGGCGCAAATCAGGTGAGCCTTATATTACTCATCCTATAGCGGTCGCTGAAATATTGGCCGGCTTTCGGCTAGATCGAGATACGATCATCGCAGCAATCTTGCATGATACGGTCGAAGATACAGAGGTTAGTGATGAGCAGATTGAACAGCGCTATGGCAAAATTGTCGCAAGACTGGTCGATGGCGTCACCAAGCTCAAATCCTCTACTCACAACAAGCAGCAAAACAAAGCCGCTACTTTTCACAAAATCCTCACTGCAACTTTAAATGATCCACGCGTGCTAATCATTAAGCTTGCCGATCGTCTGCACAATATGTCAACGCTTGATGCGGTTCGTCCTGAAAAGCAGCGCGCTACCGCCCAAGAGACCTTGGATTTTTATGTGCCATTTGCACGCTTGATGGGTCTCAACGATATTGCTGATTACATTGAAGTCTTGTGTTATCGCAATCTTAACTCTGATATGTACAACAAGTTATCTGACAAACTGTTGCAGCATGGTCTTGGACGTAATTTTCAAAGAGAAGCTATTCATCGTTATCTGACCATAGTTCTTAATAACTTGGGGCTTGGTGGTCATGTAAAGGTGTTAGATAATCGCGTGGCTATATATCGACAGTTCTTCCGTAATCGCGGTGAAATCAATGCCCTACTTCGCCATTATGCATTTGAGATTGTGCTGGATAATATTGAAGCTTGTGACAAGCTGGCATATTATTTGATTAAAAAGTATCAAATCGATGACTCACATATTGAAGACAATATTCGCAGACCTCTGCCCGGCGGCAATCAGTCGCTCACCCTGATTTATGAACGTGATAACGATTTTGTGAAAGTCACTATCTTGACCAAACAGATGCAAAATGCAGCCAGGCTTGGGGTTATCGGTGCAGAACATGCGTCTGACGTGAGTCAATCCGTCATTCAAGCTTCATTACGCAATATGAAAGACTTGGTTGATGAGGATACTTTAGATGAGAACAGCCCTGACTTCACCGCGGCCGTCTCTACCATTAACGAGCTGATGGACTATCTGCATTCTAGCAAAATCATCTGTTATAGTCCGCAGGGACGTGCTTATGAGTTACCACAGGGGGCAACAGCGCTAGACTTCGCTTACGCTGTCGGGCCTATGGTCGGTAACGTAGCGGTTGGGGCCAATATTGAGGGTAAAAAAGCCAAGCTGGGTACGGTAGTCAAAAACGGCCAATTGGTCGAAATCGAAGTCAATAGTCACTCAGAGCCAAAAGCTGAATGGCTTGGGTTTGTCGTGACCAACAAAGCCCGTGAAGAGATTTTACGGTGGTTTAAAGACTTATCAGCGGCTGATAAACAGCATCATGGGCAGCAAGCTTTGGATCGCGCATTAAAGACCTACCAAAAGAACCTCGACGACTTGACGGATAATGATTGGCAAAATCTTATCGAATGGCGCGGCTTACCAGAGAAAAGCGCGCTTTTTGAACAAATAAGCTCTGGCACCTTGCTACCACAGCTTGTAGTGTCACGTTTGTTCAGTGATGAAGTCAGCAATTTACAGGCTCAACGACCCCACAATGGTATGGTACAACCGCAGCAACTGATTGCAAATGCCACCGGTGTTGAGATTGATTTTGCCAATTGTTGTCATCCTATCTATGGTGACCCTATCGTTGGACATCTCTCACGTCATGGCTTGGTTGTTCATCGTCATAAGTGCTTCTCGCTTGATGATATCCGTAAAGACAATCCTTATCAGGTCATACAGTTACGCTGGCGTAGTGATAAAGCGATCAAACAAAGTGAAGAAGATGAGCAAAATGGAAAGATTCGTTTTCCAGCTTACCTAAAACTGTCGATTGCCCTTAGCGATGAACAAATCAGTGAAGTTATCTACCACTTGCGTCAGCTTAATATCGGCGTCGAAACTGTCGATGTACGTAGCAGCGACACCATCGTTCACGTCATTGTCCGTAGCCGTGATCATTTGGCGCAAGGTATTCGTGAACTGCGCTCTTTACTCGGCTTTCCTAATATCGTACGCCTATATCAGCTATAAGCGTACAAGCGCGCGTTACTCTTTGTATGAATTTAAAAAAATCCAAAATAGTGCTAGACTCTCCTGCTAACTTTTAGCAAAAACTCTTGCAAACTAAACCAGTAAAAATAAGACAAGGATACAACATGAGCCGTCAAACCATCCAAACTGATAAAGCGCCAGCAGCTGTTGGTACCTATTCACAAGCCGTAAAAGTTGGTAATACCGTATATATCTCAGGCCAGCTTGGTTTTGACCCTGAAACGATGGAATTACGTGACGGATTTGAAGCGCAAGCCAAGCAAGTATTTGCTAACCTAAAGGCCGTTTGTGAAGCTGCTGGTGGTAGCTTAAGCGATGTGGTGAAGTTTAACGTATCCTTGACTGACTTAAGTGACTTTGCTGTTTTAAATGAGGTCTTTGTCGAAAACTTAAGCGAGCCGTACCCAGCTCGTGCTGCCGTACAGGTTGCTGCGCTACCAAAGGGTGGCGTCGTTGAGATTGAAGCCATTTTATATATTGAATAAACTGCTATATTGTTTTACTTGACTCTCAAATGATTCAATCAAAAAATATACTTTTTAAAAGATAACTATAGAGTAAGCCCAAATATGTTTATTTGGGCTTATTGCTATCTCTCTTTTTAATGCAATAATCTAAATAGCTAAAAGCTACATATCTAAAAATTTAATCTAAAAGCTATATATCAAAAAGCTAAGGGTGCATTTTATGTTGGTACAAGTTGCTCTACCCGTGCCCCTTTATCGGGTATTTGACTATAGCGTATCAACTGATAACAACATCTCATCAAACGTCTCTTTACCTCAGATTGGTAGCCGTGTCGAGGTATCATTCGGTCGTCAAACCCTAATCGGTATTGTAATTGCTCATATCGCTAGAGCCGATAGCAATGTACCTAGCGGTAAGCTTAAACCTATTAATAAATGCTTAGATGCTGAGCCTATTTTAAATGCCAGTATGTTAAAACTTGCCTATTGGCTTGCGCGTTATTACCACTATCCGCTCGGTGATGTTCTAGCCGTTATCTTGCCAAGCCTAGTGCGCAAAGGCAAGCCGTTGGACTTACTGATTACACATTGGCGAATTTTGCCGCATGTAAGCGACGATGACTTTCATGCCAATGCAAAAAAACAAAAGCAGCAGTTTGATATGCTCAAACTACATGGCGCGCGCGGTGCTAGTGAAGATGTACTGTTATTAGAAGGTATGGAGCGCGCCTTTTTAAAGACTTTAGAAGAAAAAGGTCTGATTGAGCGCTATATTGAGCCAAAACAAGTGCCGTCTCCTGTCACGTTAGCGAAAATGCCCCTTGATCTAAACGAAGAACAGCAGCAGGCGGTCAGCGCTATCATCGCTACTCATCAAGCTCAGCGCTACACAGGTTTTTTATTAAATGGCATTACTGGCAGTGGTAAGACCGAAGTTTACTTGCAAACGATGCAAGCGGTACTTGAAGCTGGCAAGCAAGTTTTGATTTTGGTGCCAGAAATTGGCTTAACACCGCAGACGCGCGCCCGTTTTGCCAGTCGGTTTGCCGCTCATATTGTGTTGTTGCATTCTGGTATGAACAATACTCACCGCTTGCAAGGCTGGCAAGACTGCCGCACAGGACACGCTCAAATCATCATCGGCACGCGATCAGCAGTGCTCTACCCTTTTGCTAACTTGGGGCTGATCGTCGTTGATGAGGCCCATGACGGCTCGTATAAACAACAAGATACACTGCGTTACCATGCTGCTGACGTCGCACTCTACCGCGGTGTACAATACAATATCCCAGTCATACTTGGTACCGCTACTCCTTCTCTTGAACATCTAAAACTGGTCGATGATGACAAACTGGTAGAGTACCAGTTACGGACACGGCCAGGTAATGCCAAACCTGCGCCCATGCAGCTTATTGATGCGCGCTTGCAAAGTACCCATCAGCAGACGACGGACGATGGCGCACGCTACGATACAGGACTGACAGACGCCATGATTGGGGCAATACGACAAACGCTAGAGGCTGGCGATCAAGTGTTGGTGTTCCTAAACCGGCGCGGCTATGCACCTGTCTTATTATGCGAAGCTTGCGGCTGGCAAGCAGATTGTCCGCGCTGCGATGCCCATCTGACCGTTCATTACAATAGTCAGTCTCAATATAGCTCATATCTAAAATGCCACCACTGTGACTGGCAAGCTTATATTCCAACCATTTGCCCTGATTGTGGCAGTCAAAACTTGGATGCCAAAGGTATAGGTACGACAAGGCTAAGCGAAAATTTGCACGCGATTTTTGCCAACCCGCAAACCAGCAAAGAGCTGTACCCTATTATTCAAATCGATCGTGATACTACACGGCGCAAAGACAGCTGGGAAAATATTTATCAGCGTATCAATCAAGGCAATCCTGCTATATTGGTTGGCACGCAAATGGTCGCCAAAGGTCATCATTTTCCAAACGTTACCTTGGTTTGCTTACCCAATGCCGATCGCGGCTTTTTGTCTGCGGACTTTCGCTCGCCTGAGCATACAGCGCAGTTAATGATTCAGGTAGCAGGACGGTCAGGACGTGGCAATAAAGCAGGACGCGTGCTGATTCAAACATTGCAACCAGACAACGATTTGCTATTAAAACTGGTAAAAGACGGTTATTTATCATTTGCGCGTGAACTGTTGCAAGAGCGCAAAATGATGGGATTGCCGCCTTATACCCATGCCGCGTTGATTCGCTGCGAAGGAAAAACTCTCGTCAGCACCAGGCAAGCACTCAAAGATGCCATATCTATTCTTCCAAATGCACACAACTTGGCAGTATTAGGCCCCATCGATGCACCTATGAGTAAAAAAAATAGTCGCTACCATGCGCAGCTGTTATTACTTGCCAAAGAGCGCCAGCAGCTCCACCATGTATTAAGTCACTGGTGGCAACCAGTACTGGCGCTACCCAGCGCTAAATACCTAAAACTGACTTTAGATATTGATCCCATTGGCTGGTAGGCTTACACCTCAAACTTATCACAGTTTACTCTTATTATTCTTAGGCTACTAAACGTATAGTCAATTCAAAATAACATGATTATAAATGGTTATAAATTGAAGAGTGCTACTGGAATGAATTTTGCGCAGCCTCTGTGATAACAGCACGCAAGGAAAATTTATACCAGTAGCACTATGTCATTTTTACAGTGAATCGACTATAGCTTACTGGCTTCATTTTTACCTCGTCGTTACAGCTTCTAATACCCGACTATGTTAGATTTATTATCAGTCATCAGAGTTATTTGTTATAAATTTTAATAAGTTTGAGTATCGTTATGAGTCAAGAAAATCCCAATCATAAGCAAAAAAAGCACTTGCCTCCAAGTGAGCATATTGATGTGTATAAAAAGGACGATAGTAACTATACTCCTAACAATCAAGACACCCATGATCATGATGAACATTTAGAGCAGACTACCGCACCGCGAGATACCAAAGGCTATCAGCGCACATTACTTATTAGCTTTATCATTATTACTGGTTACATGTTTATCGAAGCAATCGGTGGGTTGCTGACTGGAAGTTTGGCGCTATTGTCCGATGCAGGACACATGCTCAGCGATGCCATCGCCCTTGGTGCGACCTTGATGGCATTTAAAATCGGCGAAAAAACAGCCACGCATCAAAAGACCTTTGGGTATAAACGCTTTGAGATTATCGTAGCCACAGTTAATGGTGCGACGCTGGTGATTATCGCCTTGATGATTTTTTATGAAGCGATCAAACGCTTTAACTCGCCGCCAGAGATTGCCACCCAAGGTATGCTTATCGTCGCAACCATCGGTATGCTAGTCAATATCTTAGTCGCTTGGCTGATGCATCGTGGTAGTAGCAGTGGCGATGGGCACGCTCATGATCACAGCCATGGATCAAATAAAGATAAAGCAAATAAGGACATGGTAAAAGTCGAAAGCTCTGACACAAAAGAGCCTGTTAATCTCAATATGCAAAGTGCTTACTTGCATGTACTAAGTGATTTAATGGGATCCGTTGCTGCTATTGTTGCCGCGCTATTAATGATGGGATTTGGTTGGGTTTGGGCGGATGCAGCAGCGTCTGTCATTGTCGCCATACTTATCTTAGTAAGTGGCTACCGCGTCGTACGTGATTCGGTACATATCTTAATGGAAGGCACACCAAAAGGCATCTCACTTGTCGATGTTGAAGACAAACTGCTTGCCCATCCACAAGTAAAACAAGTCCATGACCTACATGTCTGGAGCATCACCAGCGGGCTAAATGCGCTATCTTGCCATGTAATGGTCGATGGAGATATGAGAATTTCGGATGCCAGCGTATTGATTGCCAATCTTGAACAAGGTTTGTTAGCGATTGGTATACATCATGCTACCATTCAGGTTGAAAGCTTATCGCACCCGCAGACCAAAACCCATAGCGATGCGCTGGTTTGTGATGTCTCAGAACGTCCTATAGATAGTAATAGTCATATTGGGCATAGTCATTAACAATAAGTCTTGAGCATTGCCGTGATTTATTTCATTCAATAATAAAGAACTTCTTCGTTTATTACTTATGTTCAGATTAATTCGGTAGTTTTTCTCAAAACCTTAGTTGTACAATTTAAAAAGATAAGCTTTAAAGGGGGTTATATGGTTATAATAACGATATAAATCCTCTATTTATCATACCGATTGACTTTGGTAAGCAGACTTATTAGTATTTTTTTAACCTACTTATTGACGATATAATCCTATGTCTAGACGCTCAGCGCCCTTTGTCGCCCCAGACTATATTGACAACCCTACGTCAAAAGATGGCAAAAAACACGCCAAGGTTTTGCTATCAACCCTGCAAGAAGACATTGCTAAGTTTCGTGACGAGCAGTTTCCGCCTGACATTTTACGTCAAATTCGCGACATGCCCATCTATGAAGGCAACTTAGCAGAAGTCCAAGCATACCAACAACGTTGGCAAACTTTGCTTGAGCGTGCGATGGCGTTTTATCCTGCAGCCAACCTACCACCCGACTATCTACCACTGCCAGCCAGCCTTGAGATTCCCCAGTTTATCTATCATGTTCAGCGCCTACATCTCACTAAAACTCATGCCAAGGAGTCTAAAAGTTTTGGTTCGGTCGGCGCACTGACTGATAAATGCGGCGATTATAGTGCTGAGGATATTGCGCGTATGGCAGCAGTATTTGATAACGACGATGAGGCACGTTTAGTCGCTCACCGTGAGTTTATTGATCTGCGTGCGTATGTATTTTGCCGTGACAGAAAAGGTGAGATGTTAGAGCCTGAGCGTGTACGCTTCTATCGTACGGGGCTTATCGTTCATGCTTTGCCTGAGTTTAAAGTAATTGATAGCAGACAGACACCACGTAAACGTCGTAACGATGCCTATAGTAACCCGATAGCAGAGAATGGCGTTTGGAAGATTTATCGTAAAAAATAACTGTATTGTTTTATTTACTATGTCGTTGATTATGTTTTTAAATTGATTGCTAAGGATTTTATATGTTCGCTGCCGCTGCCGGCTCTCCAAACTTGATGCTACAAGCCACCATATTTTTGGGTGCAGCGCTGCTTTTTGTCCCTCTCGGTAAACGCTTCGGTATAGCCACTGTCCTCGGTTACTTGATTACAGGACTAATATTAGGTCCAAGCGCGCTAGATGTGGCAGGTGATGCTGAAAGCTTACTACACTTTTCTGAGTTTGGCGTGGTCATGCTGTTGTTCATCATTGGTCTTGAGCTGCAACCATCGCGTCTGTGGGCATTACGACGTTCTATATTTGTCCTTGGCGGCTTGCAAGTTGGGCTTACTGGCACATTATTAATGGTCATCTTGTATCATTTTTTCTCTTTACGATTGGATACCGCTTTTATCGTCGGCTTTGGTCTAGCCCTGTCATCTACCGCCTTTGTATTACAGATACTAACCGAAAAGCAGCAACTCTCTAGTACCCATGGTCGCGAAGCATTTACCATCTTATTATTTCAAGATATTGCCGTCATTCCATTACTAGCAGTAATTCCATTTTTGTCAGGTGTGCGCGAACAAAGCTACGATTTGATTTATTTTGCCAAAGTTTTTGCCGTCTTTGGTGGTCTTATCCTCGCTAGCCGTTATGTTATTCGACCATTTTTTAAATTTGTCGCATCTAGTGGTGCGTCAGAGCTACTGACTGCTGTGGCCTTATTTATCGTTATGGGCGTGTCTATTTTGATGGGACAAATCGGCCTATCGATGGCATTGGGGGCGTTTTTGACTGGTGTACTCTTAGCAGATTCTGAATATCGTCATGAGCTAGAAGCCAGTATTGAGCCCTTTAAAGGTTTACTGCTCGGTCTATTTTTTATGTCAGTAGGCATGCTGACTGATATTAAGCTCATCATGGCACATCCTGTATTTATCATAAGTTGTGCCGTGGCGTTAATGTTCATCAAATTCGCTGTAATTACCACTATTGCAAAGGTACTAGGCAATCGCTGGCCGACCAGTATCCGTCTTGGCGTGACCTTAGCTCAAGGTGGTGAATTTGCATTTGTATTATTTAACGTCGCTGCAACCCAAAACGTATTAGCGCCCGAAATGGAGAACACGCTAAATTTAATCGTGACCATTTCTATGGCACTCACCCCGCTTGCCTTCTTATTATTAGACAAAGTCGGTGAGCCTTTATTTGCTAAAAGTAAGCCTAGTCGCGAGCACGACACCATTCCCGATCATGAGCATCCTGTCATTATTGCAGGTTTTGGACGCGTCGGGCAGATTATCGGCCGTGTGCTACGTATGCATAATATCGAATTTACGGCCATCGAACGCTCGGCAAACCGAGTGGATTTTGTACGTAAATTTGGTAACCAAGTCTATTATGGCGACCCAAAAAACCCTGAGATTTTGCGGGCGGCTGGTATCAGTAAAGCCCGTATTTTTATTATCGCTGTTGATGATTTAGAGCGCTCTATCACCACTGCTGAGTATCTGCGCAAAAACTATCCTGATTTGGTTGTATTGGCGCGCGCCCGTGACCGTCAGCATTATTACCGTTTACGTGAGGTTGGCGTCCGTCATATCTGGCGTGAGACCTACTTGTCCTCGTTAGATATGTCACGCGAGTCCCTACAGCTGCTTGGTATATCACCTGAAAAAGCCCGCGATACGATTCAGACTTTCCGCGACTATGACGATGATTTGATTGAACGTCAGCAAGCTATCTATGATGATGAAGCAAGGATGATTGAATCAGCACAATCTGCAATGGCAGAGCTTGAAAGCTTGTTTGACGAAGATATTGGTAAAGCGCGCAAGATGGACTTAGGGGATTTTTATGAAGTACTTAAGAAACAAGCAACTCCAGTTGACGATGCCTCAAACAATGTTGCTACTGACCCCAAAGCCTAGCGGTTGTTGCAAACTTATCTAGGGTCTGCATATTATCGTTATATTACGTTCAGCTTTATACAATCTTAGCTATCAATAGTCCTAATGTGTGCATGTTCATTTTTAATTAGTTATACAGCGCTTAGGAGCCTGTTTTTCGTTAAGTGAACTTATACAGCTCCAGCTATCAGTATCTGGATTGTGGTGAAATACTAGCGTTTGATCATTTAGATAGCGTATAGGAAACTTGACGTTTTGAACGGTCGCCACGACTGCGCAGTCAGTCGCAGCTACCCCTTCTACTTGCGTAGTAACATGCATACGTACTTGCTGAGCATCGGTACTAAGTGGCAAGTTGGTCGGGCACACTCCTGTTTGCTGATAAATTAGCGCGACTCGATTTTGTGCATTTTTGGTGATGTCATACGCATCAAACAACACCTCGTTTTCTTTTTGCTTGGCAATGATTGGTAAAAACTGCACATTGATCACCATGAGCGCAAAAGCAAAGAACCCAAAGCCCAGTCCTAAACCAAATAAGCTTACCCCGCCCTCACGGCGTAGATGTGCTTGCTGTGCAGCTTCATCGCGCGGATGGTCATTGATAGCATCAGCAATCTCACGTCGCGCCATCCGGTAATAATAAGCATCGGTCCAGCGCGCCACCATAAATGACCAAAACAGCCAAATTATCCCAGCAATGCCAATACGTGTTGCCATCTGATAGGCATCTGGAATATAAGGCATCGCTACAAACTCAAACGTGACTAGCGCGATGACGATATTAAGTTGGATAAATGACCAGCCAGCCACACTATATACAAGCGCATCCATGTAACGTTTGCGATACAAGAGCCAAGGTAGAGTGATAAAAAATGCCGCCCAATGCCACTTAGGTGATAGGTATCCTTGCTGATCAAACTGTGCAAAACGCTTAAGGTAATAACCTTGCGTACGATGACCAATAAACCATTGGTCAAGCTGTTTACGTTTGAGAGGGCTCAGCTGTTCTTGATAAAACGGTGGTGGCGAATCCGTCTCAATAAATAACATAGCAGTAGGCTCTATTGACTGTTAAGGGTTTACGATTACTTGGTGTTTAGGTCGCTAAATAGCAGTGTGACGATAAATGCCCTTTATTATATGACAATAGAAAAGCAGATACGATGTACTTTAGTATAGGTCAACAAAATGATGTGGCGTCTATTAAAGCCTGCATGAAATACTTCAAACCAGATGATAGACCATCGGAAAAGACATGTATAACGGTTTAATCATAAATAAGTTAGTTGAGCATTCAAATATTGCACGTTCACACACAAGAGTATTTAACTTATAATACGCTCATACTCGCTACCCAATCGAATTTTACTGCTCCTATGAATGAACATTCTCACAACGATAGTCTCATCAAGCATGATACCGATGTATCAGCTAATACCGACACACAGACCAACGAGTCTATGACATCTGATACTGAAGCGCCTGATAACAAACATAAACGTATCGTCAATACCTTTATGAAACGCCGCACTCATATGAATAAAAATGCTGAGCTGGCCCTAACTGATCCAGAATTTACTCAGTATTTGGTCAATAATAGTTTCGGTGACGGCAATCTTGAAGGCATAAACGATCTGCGTTCATTATTTAGCGATAAGCCCAATGGCAGTGATGCGCCCCTTACCCTAGAAATTGGTTTTGGGCTGGGTGATTCGTTCATTGAGATGGCAGCGGCCGATCCTACACGTAACTTTGTTGGCGTTGAGGTACATGAGCCTGGTATTGGTAAGTGCGCTTATATGGCCGGTACGCAGAATTTAACCAATGTTAAAATCATCAATGGTGATGCCATTCAGCTACTAAAGCAGCTGCCAGAAGATCACATTGATCGTATCCAGCTTTATTTCCCTGATCCATGGCAAAAAAAGCGCCATTATAAGCGCCGTTTTGTGAGTCCTGAACGCATGGCTATTGTCACTCGTAGTTTAACGCAAGGTGGCTGGTTTCATACCGCAACTGACTGGGAGCATTATGCGTTTTGGATGGTTGATGTCCTAGACAATTTCGCTGGGCTTAGAAATCAAGCTGGTAAAGGTAATTTTACGGCGCGTCCTAGCTTTCGTCCAATGACCAAGTTTGAACGTCGTGGCCTAGAGCGCGGTCACGGCGTATGGGACTTAATATATATTAAGGACTAGATTCTTATACTTTCTTTGATGGTTTATATACAGCGGCTAATTAACTTAGCCGCTTTTTTGTAATGATTCGATTGATTCTAATGCTAAGCTTTATTGTATATTTATTCGCGATAACATCGCATTATTCTCTACGTGACTCTTAAGCACATTCTCATGATAAAAATAATGATAAAAACCCTTGCTATTTCTAGCGATTATTTTTAATAAAAGTATTTTTTACTATTTTAATATTTTGACAAATAAAGACTGTATTTGTCAGAATATGTTATGTTCTTTAGCGACGTGAAACATAGACATAAAAACAGAAAAATTAAAGCAATTTTCAAATATATTGTTCTTGAAAAAAAGGACTAGGAGGGTTAGACAACTTTTAGTATTAGCGCAAACATTGATAGCATAAGGGTTTGCTGAGTTTTCCCCATTCCCTGTGGATAAGTATGTGGATAAGTCACTACTTGACACGTATTTGACTTGATAAACTAATGGTTTAGGTAAAATTGGTTAATTTTTATACAATTTAAATAGATATATAAATCAATAACTTACATCTCAATAAAAGTAAAATTGACTTTTTATGAATTAATTTAAAAAATTTTGAATACCAATCGATGTTTCACAAACTCGACTCTGAAGCCTATTGTTTCCTGTGGACAACTCAATATTCTTGTTGACATCCTTCATTGTTAATGATTCTAATTTATCATAATAATGACAAGTTTTTCTACCCATTTAGACAATTAAATTACACTCTATCTCACACGACAGCTGTTGTCGTTTGATACCTTTCCTATCATGATGTTGCACCTAGATTTTGTTATAATCACTGCATCAACTCACACACCTACCAATCTTTTACTCTAAACTTCATTCTACTTCTATTGCTAGTATTATTTACTGTATAGTGGAACGAGATGTTTATATTGCATTTATTTAGACAACTACGATCTTAAAGATATGTTAAGACAGATGATCTAATAGGATATTTTCTGCACTTACCATTATACCTTCGAATTTTTAATTACTCTTTTATGAAAATTTATGACAAGGACTCCATTATGGACGACAACAAAGCCAAAGCACTTAAAGCGGCACTAGGTCAAATTGAAAAGCAATTTGGCAAAAATACTATCATGCATCTAGGTGATGATTCGGCAGCGCTTGATGTAGACGTTGTATCAACTGGCTCATTAGGTTTGGATATCGCTCTTGGAATTGGTGGTCTGCCTAAAGGACGTATTGTTGAGATTTATGGTCCAGAGAGCTCAGGTAAAACGACTATGACGCTGCAAGCAATTGCAGAGTGTCAAAAGCAAGGTGGTACTTGTGCTTTTATTGATGCAGAACATGCTCTTGATCCTGTCTATGCGCGCAGACTTGGCGTAAATACGGATGATCTATTGGTTTCTCAACCTGACAATGGTGAGCAAGCGCTAGAGATTACGGATATGTTGGTACGCTCAGGGGCAGTCGATATGATTGTCGTTGACTCCGTTGCTGCTTTGACACCGCGTGCAGAGATCGAAGGCGAAATGGGCGACTCTCATATGGGTTTGCAAGCACGTTTGATGAGTCAAGCTTTACGTAAGATTACCGGTAATGCCAAGCGCTCTAACTGTATGGTGGTATTTATTAACCAAATTCGTATGAAAATTGGTGTTATGTTTGGTAGCCCTGAGACTACCACAGGCGGTAATGCTCTTAAGTTTTATGCTTCAGTACGTATGGATATTCGCCGTATTGGTGCGGTCAAAAACGGTGATGAAATCATCGGTAACCAGACTCGTGTTAAAGTCATTAAGAACAAAATGGCGCCTCCATTCCGTCAGGCTGAGTTTGAAATCACCTATGGTGAAGGTACCAACCATTTAGCTGAAGTCATTGACCTAGGCGTTGAAGTTGGTGCTGTTGGTAAAGCTGGAGCATGGTATAGCTATGGCGATGAAAAAATCGGTCAAGGTAAAGCCAATTCAGTCATCTTCTTGAAGGAAAATCCTGAAATTGCTCAAGCTATTGAAGCGAAGATACGTGTCGAAAAACTTGGTGTTGTTGACAACAATGATGCATCAGACGCGGATGATGTGGATGAAAAATCAGACGCAGCGCCAGTTCAATAGTTATTGCATATATATTTTATTGATTAGCTGATTAATAGTTATGAAAATTAAAACATTAGCTGAAATTCTAGCTGAATCGCAGGCCGATTCAGCTAGTACACCTGCCTCAAAGTCAAAAACAGCCACTCAAAAATATCTGTCTAAAAATCCTGCCAAAAATAGAAGCTCTATCGTCAAGTCCAAATTTGCAAAATTCGGTCCTGAGCCTTCTTTATCAGTCAATGAGACGTTTGATGGTTTTAATGAATCTGACAACAAACTCCTACCCTCCTCTCATGGTCATACTGCTAAAACCAAATCCAAAAAGCGTAAGAAGCGTTTTCATCCAGCGGCTAACTTTGAACCTGAACCTAATACAGTACCTACCTATCAGCCGCCTAAAGCGCAAAGTATTAAAGAGATACTGGCAGAGGTTAAAAGTGATGTTCATGAAACCAATATAGACGATAAGTCTGACATAGAAGCCAAGTCAGCTGTAAATTACAGTAGTGACGATACAATTAATCATAATAACGAAGACAGCAAAGTAGATAGTCAAGCGGATAACTTACCATCTGCGTTAAAAGCCTACTTACGCACGCCTGAGCAGCGACAAGCAGATATCGATGCCATCAAAGCTGAGAGCCGCTTACGCTGGTTGGCCTTCTATTATCTCTCACGCCGCGAATATGGCAAAGCTGAGTTAAAGCAAAAGCTACTGGATAAAGAGCAGGATCCTGACAAAATCGATGCGCTGCTTGATGAGTTTGAGGAAAAAGGCTATCAAAGTGATTATCGTACGACCTTAATGCTTATTCGAGAAAGTATTCGTAAAGGTCGTGGACGTGGACGTATCAAGCAAGAGTTTTATCGAAAAAAGATAGCTATGCCTAGCAATATTGATGAGTTAATTGATATGGCTAATGCAGAGTCCGATGAATTTAGAGACTTTGTTGATGATAGTGCAGAGAGCTTGGTTGAAGGCGTGGACTGGCTAAAGCTTGCGGTAGAGGTACGTACTAAAAAATATGGAAACGATATCCCTACTGAACAAAAAGACAAGGCGCGCCAGCTGCGGTTTTTGCAGTATCGTGGATTTAAGAGCGACATCTGCTTTGCCGCGCTCAACTATACGCTAGAAACGTTAGATGATCGCTTCTAGCTAATTCTTATTGCCGTTTAAGAGTAAAGATCGTTAATTATAATCAAGCATTTTTAATAATAACCAAGCACTTTCCACCAAACCAGACCTGCGCCTATCCATATCACCAAGTTAACTACACTCATTATCGCACCAATACTCCACCACTCTCTTAGCGTCACATAGCCCGAGTTAAAGATAACTGGAGCAGTACCTGTCGCGTAATGGGTCAAGGTCATCATGATATTTCCCGCTGCTGCAAGTATCAACGCATATAACATCGGCGGTGCACCTAAGCTTAACCCTACCGCATAAAAGGCGGCGAATAGCGCGGTAATGTGAGCAGTCGTACTGGCAAAGAAATAATGGATATATAAATAAACTAGCGTCAAAATCGTTACGGCACCTACCCAGCCAAACCCAGTCGCGCCAATCATCGATTCAATATTACCCGAAAACCAGCTGATCAGTCCAAGCTCGTTAAGATAGGACGCCATCATGATAAGTGCACCGAACCAAATGATGGTATCCCAAGCAGACTTCTCTTTGAGAACGTCATCCCACGTAAGTACGCCAGTCAGTATCAAAGTCGTTAATCCAATAAAAGCTGTGGTGGTAGCGTCAACACTATAGGCTTCACCGAATATCAGAGCCGGAATGTTGGCCCACAATATCAACATCAATGCAAAGACACCGAGCATGATTTTTTCTTGGGTACTGATATCTCCCATTTCATCTAAATTATCTTTGGCGAAACCTCTAGCATTGGGGGTTGCTTTTATATCAGGCGGATAAATCATATAAATAACTAATGGCATAATTAGCAAACACAGCATCCCTGGTACAAACATCGCAACTGCCCACGTCGTCCATGACAGCTGAATATTACCGCCTGTTGCTTTATTAACTAGGTCAACGACTAAAGGGTTTGGTGCAGTAGCAGTGATGAACATACCTGAAGTGATGGGGTTGGCATGGTAATTAACCATAGCCAAATAACGACCAATTTTATTTTGCGTGCCTTCCTCTGGTGTTGAATTAAAACTTTTTGCAATGGACCTCATGATGGGATGAATAATCCCGCCACCACGGGCAGTATTAGAAGGCGTAATGGGCGCTATCATCAGCTCAGCTGCTGTTAAAGAGTAAGCCACACCGATGCTTTTTTTACCAAAAATCGAAATAAAATAATAAGCAATACGTCGACCAAGACCAGTTTTTATCAAGCCTCGTGATATCATTACCGCGATACCAATCAGCCAAATCAATGGGCTTGAATAGCTTGATAATGCATCATTGATTGCTTGCTTTGGACTATCACTCGTCACACCTGTTAATGCCACTAAGGTGACTGCAATGATAGCAATCGCTCCAATAGGCAATACCTTACCTATGATTGCCACAATAGTTGCGATAAACAATGCCAACATGTGCCAAGCTTCGGGTGTAACCCCAGTAGGCACTGGAATGACGAACCAAATTATCAGACCAACTAAGACGGCAATAGCAGCTTGAATAGGCTTAAATGGCATTACTGACTCAACCTTATTAAACTTTTTGAGATTAGTGATATATTATTTATTAGCTCTGTAGCTTTGACAATTCGTACTTATAAAGTTATGACTGCAATGGAACTATATGGTGAAGCAGCTCTCAACTAATTATATAGCTATCATATAACGACTAGACCAGTACTGCTTTATTGCTCACCTTTTTTAACATAACTCTTTAAAGCCTGATAGTTTAAAGCCTGATAGTTTAAAAACTAATGGTGCTATGATTTTCTGATTATTAAACATAAAAAAGAGCACATTATTAAATGTACTCTTTTTTAGACTAAAACATGGCGTATTAAAACTGGAAAATACTTGTCTTATTTCAACGTGCCAAGACGACTAGATAATTGGCTAACAATCTGGTCTATCTCTTGATTGGCCTCTGATTCATTATCTAAGTTGCCATGCGGTGTTAATTGATTAAAAACCTCTGGTAACAGCTCAGCCAGACCTTGACGTACTTCTACATCATTAGCACCAGTATGCGCAGCGACTTGTTGAATTTCTTTTTCATCAAATAAACGATTGATGTCATTAGGGTCTAAATTATCATTAAGCTCGTGGTTACTCATCCAAGAGCGCGCTTGGTTGTCATAACCCATACCTGTAACTTTAGATAGCGCGCCACTAAGTCCACCATTACGTTGAATCCAGCTAAGCACCATAGGCATAAGAGCTGCAACTAACATACCCTTACCACCAAAGCCGCCTCTAGTACGCTGACCGCCTAACACACCACCTAATATATCACCCAGCCCACCTGCACCAGAAGTGATACCGCCGCGCTGACCACCACCAGTCAAGCCGCCTAAGATATCATCTAAACCCAAACCATTATCTGACTGACGGTCATATTGTTGCGGATTATACTCACGTGTTTGGTTGCGACTACCCGTTAATACGCCGCCCAAAATATCGCCAAGACCACCGGTACGGCGCGGATTAATGTTTTGATTAACTGGATTACGTTTAGAATCTTCTGGATCCATTGCGCTGCGAGCAACTTGTGTAATTAAATTTCCTAATAAACTCATAATATTTACCTCTCCTTATTTTAATCATATTGTCGTACATGACATCATAACTATTTATAGTATGGATAGTCTTGTTAGACAATATAACAAACCGTGTTAACCATCGGCATAGGTATTTTGTTATCACACGTAGTGCTTCGTAAGGTTGCCACCCAACGACCAATAAGAAGAGTCTTTATAAAATTATATAGCAATATAGGTTTTTTAAACCTTAACATTAACCGTGCTTCTTATTTACTATAGTGGCTAAGATATTTAATTGTTGCCAATGATCAAGGCTGACTTGATCACGATAGATAGTAATGGTCAAAGAGCGCTTAAAAGGTTCAGTAGTAACAAATTGGAAATTTAATAGCCATTGATAACGATGAACATTGTTGAGATCAGCTCGCCATAATTCATCGTCGCGACCAGTACGCATAAGCAACTGCCACTCTTTATTTAGATGATTGTGTAAGGGAGGCTGACTTAAATGTAGTAGTATTGGCCTTGATAAAGCCAAATAACCTATCACTGCTGCACTCACCATCAAAATTAAAGCGTACTGCCACCATGACAGCTTGGCAAGCCAAGATAATAAAACGATTGAGATTGACAATCCAGTATACATTAACGTACGAAGTCGACTGCCATATTTAATAGCAGTATCGATACGTAGATTTGTAGGCAACTGAACCGCAGTAGAATCATACATCGGTTAAAACCAATCCGTTATGACAAATCTTTCCCATGACGCCACATTTTAATTTTCTTGACCAGCGTCCATATTGCCTCATCATCTGGGCGCGCCTGATTGGTAAAATAATCTAATAGATCAGGATCTTCATAAGTAAGCATGTTTGCAAAAGCTGCTTGTTCAGCAGAATCTGCTGTCAAGTAAAGCTCTTTAACATACGGATCGATATAAAAATCCAACTCTTTTAAGCCGCGGCGTGCTTGATAAATAATCCGGCGCTGTTCGTTGGTAGGCTCTGGCTGGCTTTTGACTGTCATAATTTTGATCTCATTGAAGATACGTCTAAATAAAAATACGTTATAGCATTATAGAATAGTCATTGTCGTTATTGGACTCTATTTTGCTCGTAAGCAGATAACTGATTCCATAATGCCACCGCTTGCTGCATCATAGGGACATTATGCGTACGAATAATACAGGCTCCTTGTTGCAGCGCAAACAAACCAGCTGCAACTCCTACTGTATCGCGATCAGGGGCTTTAGTTGTCGCAAGCTGATCAAGGCCACTGTTAGCCAATACTTCAGCTAAAAAGCGCTTACGCGACACGCCAAACATCAGCGGTAATCCAAGCGCTTTTAAGCTATCAAGTTGGGTCAATAGTGCACAGTGATGTTCATGGTTTTTAGCAAATCCAAAGCCAGGATCTATGATTATTTTATCACGCTCAACGCCGAAAGCTATTACCTCATCGATACGAGTCGTCAACTCAGCACTCACTTCACTGACTATATCATCATAATGCGCCAAACTACCCATCGTCGTTGGCTCACCACGCATGTGCATAAGCATTACAGGAACATCAAGTTTGGCTGCCATTGTAATTGCACCTTCGCGTTTTAAAGCACGTACGTCGTTCCAAATATCTGCGCCTGCCTCAACAGCGGCTTGTATAACTATAGGATTACTGGTATCAATAGATAGCCAGGCTTCCTCGCCAAGTTGTTGCCTTATTGCCTCAACGACTGGGACCACACGCGATACTTCTTCAGTAGTCGCCACAGAGTCGGCATTTGGACGAGTAGATTCGCCTCCTATGTCAATGATGGTTGCTCCTGATTCAAGCATATACTGACAATGTTCAACTGCTTTATCAATAGCATTAAACTGGCCACCGTCCGAAAACGAGTCCGGCGTCACATTTAAAATACCCATGATATGGGGCTGAGATAAATCTAGCTTTTTCGTAGGACCATATAGCGTATAAGCTGGTAAAGGGTCGAATAATGACATAACTCATCCATCAATGATTATATTTTATAAATAATATATTCTGTCATATAAAAGATCATAATTATATCTAATAGTAGAACAAACACATAATCTAGCGAGATGTCTGTCGCTTATAGTACTAATGATTAGTATTGCTAGTCGCTACCAAAAATTTTAAACCATTAAAAAAGCCCTTTATGAAAAGGGCTTTTTTATAATAACTATGGTTTCGATTTTGACTTACATTGCTGGTAATGGTGGCGGTGTTAAACCGGTTGGTTTAACGTTACCTTTACCCAAATTGACACCATGCTGATAAACCTTAGGTGGACGTGGTTCTTCACCTGCTAAAATATCTTGCAACTGGTCACGGTCAATCGTTTCCCATTTCATCAATGCATCGACCATTGCATGCATCTTATCTTGGTTGCCTTCAATTAGCTCACGAGCAATGTCATACTGCTCCTCTAACATACGGCGCACTTCTTCATCTACTTTTTGCTGTGTGGCTTCTGAGATAGTACGATTGCTAGAACCAAAATAGCCTTGTGAACTATCGTCATCCTCGTATACCATAATACCAAGTGCATCGGACATGCCATACTTAGTAACCATAGCACGAGCCATTTTTGTGGCACGTTCAAAGTCATTAGAAGCACCTGTTGACATCTGATTAATGAACACTTCTTCTGCAATACGTCCACCAAACAAAATAGCAATATCGCTGAGCATTTTTGACTTATACATACTGGTCTGGTCATGCTCAGGTAATTGCCATGTTACGCCAAGTGCAAATCCACGCGGCATAATTGTTACCTTATGAACAGGATCAGTACCCGGTAGTAGTTCAGCAACCAAAGCATGGCCTGATTCGTGATAAGCAGTTGCACGGCGCTCTTCTTCACGTATCACCATAGATTTTCGTTCAGGACCCATGTATAGCTTATCTTTAGCATCTTCAAAGTCGTTCATATCGACGCTAGTTTTGTTGCGACGAGCTGCAAACAATGCTGCTTCGTTTACTAGGTTAGCCAGTTGTGCACCGCTAAATCCAGGTGTACCACGAGCAAGAGCATTTGCATCGACAGCGACTGTATTGGGAAGTTTCTTTAAATGCACTTTCAATATCTGCTCGCGACCTTTGATATCTGGCAACCCTACTTGTACTTGACGGTCAAAACGACCCGGACGCAATAACGCTTTGTCGAGTACATCTGCACGGTTAGTCGCTGCAATGACGATAACGCCCTCGTTACCTTCAAAACCATCCATCTCAACCAACAACTGGTTAAGCGTTTGCTCACGCTCGTCGTTACCGCCGCCCATACCAGAGCCACGATGACGTCCAACAGCATCAATCTCATCAATAAAGATAATACATGGCGCACTTTTCTTCGCTTGCTCAAACATATCACGAACACGAGACGCACCAACACCGACGAACATTTCTACAAAATCAGAACCTGAGATTGAGAAGAAAGGCACTTTGGCTTCACCAGCAATGGCTCTTGCCAATAGTGTCTTACCTGTACCAGGTGGACCTACCATCAAGATACCACGTGGAATGGTTGCGCCAAGCTTAGTGAACTTATCAGGATCACGTAAGAAATCAACGACTTCAACGACTTCTTCTTTAGCCTCTTCACAACCAGCAACGTCTTCAAAATTGACGTTAATTTGGTCTTCAGTCAGCATCTTAGCTTTAGACTTACCAAAGCTCATCGGACCGCCGCCTTTACCGCCAGCGCCGCCCTGCATGTTGCGCATAAAGAACAAAAATAAACCAATAATCAATAAGATTGGGAAACTGGCTATTAGCAATTGCATCAGCACGCTTTGACGTTTAGGCGCAGTCCCTTGGACTTCGACTTGGTTTTCACGTAATAGAGGCATCAACTGCTCATCAGTCACAGCTGGCCTAATGGTCTCAAAAGATGAACCATTTTTCTTTTCGCCGATGATTTGCTCGCCGTCGATCTCAACACTGGCTACTTGGTTTTCAGACACTGCGGTCACAAACTCAGAGTAGTTAAGGTTATCTGGCTCAGATGATTGATCAAAGCCGCTAAACACCAGTACCAAAACGCCGATTACCACCAGCCACAATAAGGTATTTTTTACCATGTCGCTCACTAGTTATTCCCATCCCTTACTTATTGGTGTGTTTACTAGACACGTAACGCCTATATAAAAATGTAATATAAATTCATCATACATTATCAGACGACTTTGCTTGAAACAAAACAAAGTTAATATATCATGATATGTGGTTTTAACCTGCACAATTCAAGCAAAAGCTGCGTTTATTCAGTTAGCAATTGTAGCGGTTTTACACGTAATATGACGTACTTTATAAAATCAATCATAAACTATTTATTAGATACAACCTATTGAAATAACAAGTTATTTTATTGCTATCCAAAACATCTCTTTAGACCGTGGTCTTGATGCTGCAGGTTTGATACTACGAATCTTACTAAATTTGGACTGCATCTGCTTACGTAATTCCTGTGACCCTTCGCCCTGAAACACTTTCATAATAAGCGCGCCACCTTTAGGTAAGGTCTCCAAAGCAAAGTCCACTGCAAGCTCGCATAAATATATCATTCGCGGTTGATCGACAGCACTGTTTCCGGCTGTATTAGGAGCCATATCAGACAATACCACATTTACTTGTCTGTCACCGACCTCAGTCATAATTTTGTCAAAAACATCTGCTTCTCTAAAGTCCCCTTGAATAAAGGTTACATCTGCTAGAGCGTCCATAGGCAAAATATCAGAGGCGATCAATGTACCGCTTTCACCGACCAGTTGACCGGCGACTTGTGACCAACTACCAGGTGCACTACCCAAATCTACTACTGTCATTCCAGACGATATTAATTTAGCCTTTTCATTGATCTCAAGCAGCTTGTATGCAGCACGCGCACGATAGCCATCTTTTTGCGCTCTTTTTACATAATGATCATCAATATGTTCTTTCATCCAAGCACGGCTACTTTTTGATAAACCTTTATTTTCAATGCGCGTGGCCAAAATACCTGCTCCTATTACTTTATGGTGTCATATACTTTACGATGTCATAATTTTTAACAGCCGACTGACTAAATTTCTATCAATTAAAGATGATCTCATTTTTTATTTAGTATCGACTATATTGTGCTAATAAACCCATTCGATAATACCCATTAAAGATAATTTTATTTTTATAAATAAATTTAAAGGCATTATTAACGATTTAGCAGCTTTATGATCCAGCAGCGTTTATAATGCAACAAGTTATTCAGTTTAACATTTTCATCACGTAAAATCGTGCAAAATGGTACTGATATCATGCAAGATAGTCATAGATTATTTATAATGAATATTAACTTTTTTAATAACATGGTTTTGGTCATGTCGTTTAGATAACATTGCTTCTTATTTATTATGACTTATTATGACAATTCAACCATTTTAGAACTGTTTTTTATTTTTACTAAAATTTAGGAATACTATGCAACTTGATAACGCTACGATTAAACGCTTAAAAGGTATTGGTCATGAGCTCAAACCCATTGTTATGATCGGTAACAATGGCATTACTCCCGCTATCACCGAAGAGATTGATCGCGCTTTGACCGATCATGAACTTATTAAAGTAAAATTACCAGCTGGCAGTAAGCATGACCGTGACGTAGTCGCCACTGAGCTTGCAACCGCAGCCAAAGCCAATGTGATTCATACTATTGGACGTATGGCGTTATTGCTACGTCAGAATCCAAATGCTAATCCTAAGTTATCAAACTTAGCACGTCATGCTCAATAATTAGTATCTATGAAGCGTATAAAATAGATTGAAAGAACAGCCAAGATTATAGAAGCTGCGTTGCATCATTGCTCGTGGCTTTTATTTTATCCCTCATTTTATCAAATCTACATTGACGATCTTTTCTATAATGAATCAAGTACTATGAGCCAGCTATTTACCTTACGATTGGCAACCGACACATTATCGGCTGATGCAGAGCAAATCGGTGTATCGATTAAAGAGCTACAAAAAATACGCATTAACGTAGAAGCCTCGATTGTGCTGTCGACACGCCAACTTTGGTTGAGCTACCAAATACAGCTACCATCCGTTAGGCTAGCTGCGCAGCTAGATTGGACAGCATGGCAACAATCAAAAGTCCGTTTTACCGACTATTTATGGGAGCGTACTTGTCTTGAATGTTTTGTCAGTAGTGAAGTTTTTGATACAACAGCTAACTATATAGAAATCAATGTTAATCCAAACGGACAATATGCTCTTTACAAATTTGATGAATATCGTACACCATCGACACTGCCTCCAGTACCATTGATGCAAGCAAACTGTACTACAAAAGCGAACGTCACTTGGGCTAAGAACGCCTCAAACCAGCAGGCAGAACCAATAAACCGTCTAAAACCACATCCCGCACTGGCAAACCACTTTGTGGACTCAACCATCACCAAATTTACTCCGTACTATCAATATCGACGCTGCTTTGGATTGTCTTTAGAACAGCTCTCGCTCAATACTCATAACCACGACTTATCCGGCGATATCAGCATAAAGCTATTACATCCATGCGTCATTCTACAGTTTGGTAAAACAAACCTGTACTTTGCCCCAGCTCACGCTACCCCGCCTGACTTTCATCAACACTGTTATTGGACAGTGCTGGATTTGCAAGCTGCACTAACGAAATAGTTTTTATAACGTCAAGCAACGTTTAATGGCTGGTTGGTCTTTTGAATAGCTCATAGCTCATAGCAGATAGCAGATAGCTTTGATAGTTGAACGATGATAGAAATAAAAAAACTCAGTAATGTCATAAAGAGCATTACTGAGTTAGGAGAAAACGCTAAAATAATAAGTTTAAACAATTTACTTATGTTTTATTTATCAGCCATAGCTAGGTAGATACCACGATCCGATGCATCATCAACATATTGCGAATCACGCCATGTGGTATAGCTATGTACACCGCTATACGGGCTAATACTGTTCTGGCGGAAGTCAGACACCCAATCTGAACCATCAAAAATCTGTATATGACCATGTGGGCGTTTTGAGCTACGGTCATAGACTATGACATCTCCAACTTGAGGCGCCATGTCGTTGCTGATTTTAGTAAAACCAGCATTGGCAAGTGTACCACGGGAGGCGTACTGATAAGCTGAAGGGTTTGGAGTGAACTCATAACCAGCTGATTGCAAAGCTTTACGCACATAGCGGGCACAATAACCAGAGCTTCTAGAAAGAGCAACTCTTGACGCACGAGCAGCTGCAATAGCAGGGGCAGAGTTACTATCTGGTATTCTGCTGCTTGCTTGCTGCTGACGCTCATAAGATAAGCGACTGGTTAATGAGGCTAATTTATACTCTTTTTGTTTGGCATGAGCACTTAAGTTGTCAATAGCTTGACTAATTTCATCATTGCTAAAAACATGCGCGCCACTATTAGTGCTATAGATATTACGACTAGAACCGTAGTTCTGAGATACTGAAATATTTGTAATGGTATGACTCAAGGTATTATTTGGCTGAAAGGTGGTTTCGGCAGCACCACTCGTTTGTGCTAAACCCATTCCCAATACTGACAAAATTAATAAAGCTTGTTTCATAAATTTACTACCTATTGTTAATACAAGATTGCTTGTCATCCATGACAAAACATTAATTAATTTAGAAGACGTATCACTAAGTAACCGTGATAAAATTCAACATACTCAATTTATTTATCGACCTTTATCACCCAATGGATGAGTAAACATAATGTCGAAGAAACAGCCTAATCAGCTTGCTAAACTTATTGATCATCAGGCATTTGCTGGTAGCGCCCTACCTCAAGCCTTAACTGAAAATATGCAGCTTTATGCACAGATGACTCATGAACTAAAAACACTTCTAATTGACTGTCTACCTGAGGAAATACTTGCCAATTGCTGGGTCGTTGGCTTGAGCTCTGAGCAATTAACATTAAGTGTAGGCTCTGCTACTGCAGCCAACCATATTCGTTATCTACAAAGTGCCTATCTACAAGTATTAACAGAACAATCGATTACATTTAAACAACTTAAGAAAATAAAGGTCATCGTTTCAAAAACGAGTTCAAATAAATTGTTAAATGAAAAGAATTTATCGTCAATAACAAGTGACCTAAACTCTCATAAAATTGGTAAAAATCAGGCTCTTAGCCAAAACACAAAGCGGACTATAGCACAGGCTGCAGAGCATGTCACGGCAGATAAAAACCTCAAAAAAGCCCTTTTACGGCTGGTAAATGAGTAAAAAAACCCTCTATTACAATGTAAACTTATGTAAAGTGACAGAGGGAAATAAGCTGATAACGCTGCGTTTTTGTAATTTCGCAAACAAAAAAAATCATCTGTTAGTCAGAACCCAATCGAGAGTTTTGACTAACAGATGACTTTTAGAAAACTTTGAGCTTTTGAATACTCTAGGCTTCAGCTACTCAATCAAACAATACAAAATCATATATTCGCTATTATGGTTATAATTTGAGCATTATTTTGATTAAATTATGTAATCTTACGTAAGTGTTGCGATACTTCCTGTATATTCCTGTATTTATCCTTCAACTATTAAGCCTGTTGAAGGTAAATACTCGATTGGACAAGTTACGTTGTCATCAAATGTTACAATTTCAAAGTTACTTTTATCTGATAAAATTTCTCGGACTAGCATGTTGTTCAATGCGTGTCCTGACTTATAGGCATTAAAACGACCTATAATGGGATAACCAATCAGATATAAATCGCCTAAAGCATCTAATATTTTGTGACGAACAAACTCATCAGCAAAACGTAGCCCTTCAACATTCAGAATACGAGCATCATCGATAACGATGGCATTATCCATACTACCGCCTAATGCTAAGTTATTTTGTCTTAGAGTCTCAATATCTTGTAAAAAACCAAAGGTACGGGCTTCACTTAGTTGTTCGATAAAATTCTGTGTTGAAAAATCTAATTGAGCATGTTGAAAGTCTTTATCAAATGCTGGATGATCAAAGTCAATTTCAAAATTTAACTCATATCCTTCATATGGATGCAGCTCTGCCCATTTGTCATCAACTTCGACACGCACAGGTTTGACGATTTTCAAAAACTTTTTTAGCGCTTCTTGCTCAACAAAACCTGCTTGCAATAATAGACCGACAAAAGGCGATGCACTGCCATCCATAATTGGTATCTCGCTTGCTGATACCTTTATTAATAGGTTATCTACTCCAAGCCCAGCGATTGCACTTAATAAATGCTCTACTGTACCAACACGCGTCCCACCGAAAACAAGATTTGATGACATCATAGTATCTTGTACCAAAAAAGCACTGGCTGGTATTGGCGCACTACCAACGATGTCAGAACGCTCGAAAACTATTCCAGTGTTAACTGGTTGCGGATGAAACTCCAAATCGACAGGCTGACCACTATGCAAACCAATGCCTGTGATAGCTATCGCTTTTTCTATGGTTCGTTGATTCATGGCTGTTTTCTCACATACTTTGTTACAATTGTCATAGTTTACCATTAGCAGGCCTTAATTCGCTACAGTTATGGCACCGTAATCTTCTTATACCCATGATTTATATATTAAATAACCATATAAGTATCAATCTATAATACTTATAAAGGTTCCTAAAAGTACTGATGTCAGCTTAGACTCTTACAAAACGAAGGGTATATGTACCTTTTTTTAGTATAAATGCAAAAAAACCAGCACTATTGTGCTGGTTTTTTATGTTTAATATATTGTTGGTGATATGTTTAAGAACTATATAAAAAACAAATGTAAAAATATATACATTACAAATAGTATAGTTATCTAAAACATACTATTTGTTCTGTTGACGTTTTAGATAATCTTGAATGCTATTGGTTTTAGTTTGCGGTTGTTCTTGAGTAGATGTAGAACGTACGCCATTATCTTGATACGTCTGATTTTGCGAATGCTTTTGACTGTTTAATGCACTGGTATGTAAGTTTGGATCTACTGATTGGGTACTAGTGACAGAAGGTACTGGCTGTTGGACTTGAGGCGCTTTCTCCATCTTTTCATCCAATGTTAGACCTGTGGCTATCACAGTAACATGCAAGTCATCACCCATCTCTTCATCAACAACTGAACCATAGAAAATGTTTGCTTCATCAGTATCCGTTATACCTTCAACAATCTCGCTGATTTGACTAAACTCATCTAGCGATAAAGTTTCAGAAGAAATAACGTTGACCAATAGACCTTTCGCGTTTTCTAAGCACAGATCATCCAACAAAGGTGACTTAATTGCTTTTTCAGTTGCTTGACGCGCACGATCATCGCCGCTCGCACGTCCAACACCCATCATCGCATGACCTTTAGCCGTCATTGCCGTACGTATATCGTTAAAGTCAATGTTGACAAGACCTGAACGAGCAATAGTTTCAGCGATACCTTGTACTGCATGCAATAAGACGTCATCCGCTTTTTTGAATGCATCTTTCATTGAAATATTGCCGTACACACTCATAAGTTTATCATTAGGAATAGTAATAATAGAGTCAACGAAGTTTGTTAATTGCTCAATTCCTGCTTTAGCAGATTTATTACGCTTACCACCTTCAAACTTAAATGGTGTCGTAACGACTGCCACTGTCAACACTTCCATCTCTTTAGCAATACGCGCGATAACAGGCGCTGCACCCGTACCTGTACCACCGCCCATACCAGCTGTGATAAATACCATGTCTGAGTTTTCAAGTAGCGTTCGAATCGCTTCTTCTTCGCTTTCTGCTGCTTCGCGTCCGACTTCTGGATTGGCACCCGCCCCTAGACCACGATTACTTTTAGCGCCAAGTTGCAGTTTATGCGGTACGGTTAGACGATCAAGGGCTTGTCTATCAGTATTGGCACAGATAAACGTCACGCCTTTGATACCTTGCTGTACCATATGTTCTACAGCATTACCGCCACCGCCGCCTACACCGAATACGGTAAAACGAGCTTGGCCGTTGCTTTGAGACTGGTTATCATCTGGCATGGTGTATTTTGACATAAAAAAGGTTCTCCAGTTGCAGATAGCGTGATGGTCGATACGTGACAACGCACTCGTATAAAGTACTATCGACTTACTATATATAAATACATACAAATAAAATAATAAAGATGAGGTTCAATCAATGTGTGTTAAACCTCTATTAAAACATGTTACGCTGATAATATAATCATACAGTACTACGATAGTCTCAAAACACGTATATCAAACGCCTACTTTCAATCGTCCATGACAAATATGGGTTAAAAATACTTAAGATTTTTGTGTATCACCTCAAAATCTCAAAGTATTTTTTTCAGAACACTAGTAAAACGTTGACCGACATTTTTGAAGGTCCCTTTTATACGACCTCTTTTAATGGCATCGGGTTCACTTTGCTCACTATGACGAAATTGCTCACTTTGACTATAGAGCAAAGTACCAAATGCCGTTTGATAAGCACGATTATTTACCTGCATACTTAACTGCTTAAACGATTCCTCATTATCGAAATGGTTATAAGCACTAATAGCAGGATGAGTGTTGGATAACACTACAGGCATTTTTAATAGCCTTTTAGCAAAAGGTATCATACCTTTAATAGTACTACCACCACCGTTAAGCACAATACCTCGATCAATATATCCTAATAACTCGGCTTCATGAAGTTGTCGTACGACTTCAGTAAATATCTGTACATAACGTGCCTCAATAATGCGCGCTAGATTATAAAGACTAACATTAACTTCGTCACCTGAACCTTGCGGTTTAAAGATAAAGAACGAGCTTGGATCCATACTATTTATATCTACTGTGCCATGTGATTTTTTGAGCTTTTCAGCTTCTATCATAGAAATACCGATATCGGCTGAGATATCCATGGTTACTTCATGACTACCACTGGCTATACAGTGAGTAAAAATAAGTTTATTTTCTTTATATACACAAATACTAGTGGTACTCGCGCCTATATCTACTAGACAGACACCTTGCTGGCGCTCTTCACTCATTAGGCTATATTCAGCACTTGTTACTGCATCAAAAACAATATGATCGATACCAACATCACAACCTTGTAATAGCTTTTGAATATTTTGACGGCTAGAGACTGGCATCATCATCATGTGATACATAACCGTGATGTTTTTTGCGATCATCTCAATCGCATCATCAACCATAGTATCCTGCTCATCAATGTAAATACCTTGCTGACAACAATGCATTAAATAATAATCAGAGGGTAAGTCTTGAGATTTGGCATTAGATAATGCTTGTACCATATCCCTAGCACGTACTACTTCTTCTTCAACTGCAACGTTACCGATACTATTTTTACTAGATAACTCAGGCGTCGCAAGTGTTAGCCATACACTATGCACACGGCAATTTGCCATATCTTCAGCATCTTGAATGGCTTGTTTGATTGCACCCTGTAAACGTTCGCGATGCTTGATTTGGCCTTGATAAAAATCACTATTTTTGACTTGTCCAACACCCATGATACGTATGTCTTTTGCAGAGACAACGCTACCAATCACCACATAAACTGCAGTGGCACTTAGATGGACAACAACCAGATTTTCAGTATTTTTCATGTTACCAAACAAATTATCACTAAATAGAAGACTATCTGCTGTCTCTATTGAATCATTAGAACAGTACTATTTGATTCACTCTATCATTTATAGTACAAAAATTGTGCAACTATCCTACTCATATAACCAGACCACAAAGCATAAACCCTATGTTACAGACTAGCTCGTCGGAGACTCTGCCGACGACTCTTTTACTTTCCACGCTATTGTAAAACCATTTTTATAACGTAAATCTATCGATTGTATATTGTCGCGACGATCAGCCAATTGATTGTTCAAAAGTTGACTCAAATTGAGCAGTTTTTGAGCAGTATTTTCGTTATCAACAATGACCCGTAGACCGTTATCAAAACGTACCAGCCACGTCATTCGAGGTGTTAAAATAATATCCTCTACTCGCATATCAAGCGGAACATACCAATCATTGATTTGTTGCATTTGTTGCATAATCACAGGTGCTTGGTCTACTTCACCTTGCAATGTAGCAAACTGCGGCTGAATCAACGCTTCACTATCAGCTGGCACGAATACTGCACCTTTTGCATCAACCAGTCGTTCCGTACCAAAATTGGCTATTGCTTGTTTAGGTAGTGCAGTAATGACAATACCTTGTTGCCAATCTCGAGTCACACTAATTTCATCAACCCAAGCAAGACTCATGGCAATATCTCGTAACGCTTGTAAATCAGTTGTAAAAAAACTGCTTACTTTCTGCTGGTTCATGGTCTGTTGCAGTACTTGATGCTGAGCAGTAGATAAGTCTTGTGTATCAACATGAATAGCCGCTGGCGGTGCATCACGTAAAGCTTTACCACCCATTAATAGTATTAACAACAATAACCCTATTACCAGAGTCGTAAAAATGTACTTTACCCATAAAGGTATTTGTAAGCTAGATCCTGGGCGACGGACGTCATTACTCATCAAGTCAGTTGTTCCATTGACAGTTTGAGCCATAGCCGCATTTGCCCCTATACTTTTTATATGTTGTTAACTTAATAAATATTTGATTGAATAACTGTTATTCCAATAAACACCTTTTATCATAGCTTTATCATTCTGTATAACAGAAAATGCTTAAAATGAGCTGAATATCATCAACATAAGCCAATCATAACAATCTTAACGTATTTTGATGGTAAACAATAGCCTAACCCATGCTGTAGCCAGTGATTTTACACAAGTTTACATGAAGCTGGGATATAGCAGGGCTAGTGATACAATATGAAGTGGCATTATATCCGTTTTGTTCAATATAGTACTAGAAAAATTACCTATTTAGTTTGATAAACCGTAATAAAATTCACTTTATGTAAAATAAGCGATGACAATCAGTCTCTACTTATCCTTTTATCTATTAAAGTGTCTGTGCCAATATATGCCAGCACAACATATCAAAATCCATGCCGTAAGCCTTAGCCGCCATGGGCACTAAACTATGACTGGTCATACCCGGGACAGTATTGATCTCAAGTAGCCAAAAGTTGCCCGCCTCATCTTGCATCGCATCAATACGTCCCCAACCTTTTGCATCAACCGCGCGGAATGCTGCAAGGCTCAACGCTTGCAAATGCTTTTCGTCAGCATCGCTCAAACCACACGGAATATAATAACTGGTATCGTTACGGTTGTATTTTGCTTCGAAGTCATAAAAATTGGTAATGTCGGCAGGCTCAAGACGTATCACTGGATAAGCTTCGTCATCGATAACAACAATCGTAAACTCGCGTCCAGTAATCCAGCGTTCCGCCATTACTGCATCACCGCACTGTACTGCCGTTGCGTATGCTGCAGGCAACTCGTCAAGGTTATTGACTTTCGTCATGCCAATACTTGAACCTTCATGAACGGGCTTAATAATCAAAGGTAGCCCTAGCATGTTGACGACTTGCTGCCAGTCAGTATTAGCCGTTAGTAATGAGAATGGCGCTGTCGATAAGCCGCAGCCCTGCCACAATTGCTTGGTACGTACTTTATCCATGCCAAGTGCCGATGCTAAAATTCCTGAACCTGTCTGCGGGATATCAAACCATTGCAACACGCCTTGTAACAATCCATCTTCGCCGCCGCGACCATGCAACACGTTAAACACTCGATCATAATCACGTAGCTCGGTAATATCTTGATGCTTAGGATCAAAGTGTATGGCATCAACACCTTGGTTTTGTAATGCTTGCAAGACTGCTGCGCCACTGTCTAATGATACGCTGCGCTCATTGCTACTACCGCCATAAATGACAGCGACTTTACCAAACTCACTGGCATCTTTGACTTTGCTCGTCGCAACACTCAATGATGAGGCTTGGCTTGGCTGGTTATTTTCTATACCATCTTTCTCTGCTTGAGCAGCTGCTGCTAAAGCTGACTCTGGATTGGTGATAAGTGTTTCATTATCAGCACCATCGTTGACACTATTGAGAAGATTTGTGTGTTGATTGTCATTAATAGTCATGAGTACGATTTCCAAAAATCTTTTAAAACTTATTTAAGATATAAATCATTTGCAGCTAAATCGATTGCAATTTGACCAATGTTACCAGCGCCTTGGGTCAAGAGCATGTCATTAGCTTCTAGAAGACGCTGCATAACGGGCGCAAGATTGTCTTTATCAACAATCGTAGGTTCAACGGCGCCGCGAAGACGAATACTACGTGCCAAGGCCTTAGTATCAGCACCCGCAATAGGACTTTCGCCTGCTGAATATACATCTAATAATAGCAATTCATCAACATTTGAGAGCACTTCAACGAAATCGTCAAAGCAATCACGCGTACGGCTATAACGATGCGGCTGAAACAGCATCACTAAACGACGAGCTGGGAAGCTTTGGCGCGCCGCTTTAATCGTGGCATCGACTTCTTTTGGATGATGCCCATAATCATCAATGAGTAAGACATCACCTTCATCAACACTGACAGAAGCATGCTGCTCAAAGCGGCGTCCGACACCTTCAAATTTTTGTAAAGCACGCTCAATAGCATCATCATTTACCCCTTCATCAGTTGCCATGGTGATAGCAGCAAGGGCATTATAGACGTTATGAATACCTGGGATATTTAACGTTAAACGTAGTGGCTCGCGGTCACGGCGCAGTACCGTAAAGTGAGTCTTAGTGCCTTCACTAACCACGTCAATCGCTTGCACATCATTGAACGGCTCAAGTCCGAAAGTTAGTACTGGACGGCCAATATCATCAATCATTGCATATAGCTCTGGATCGTCACCACATACCACAGCCAAGCCATAAAACGGCATGTTTTGTAAAAACTGAATATAAGCGGCTTTTAATTTATCAAAGCTGTTTTCATAAGTTTCCATATGATCTTGATCGATATTGGTGACAATCGCTGCCATTGGATGCAATGACAAGAACGATGCATCAGACTCATCCGCTTCGGCAACTAGATAGCGACTGCTACCAAGCGCAGCATTTTTACCAGATGCATTTAGCTTACCGCCGATCACATAGGTCGGATCGAGCTGCCCTTCTGCCATCATAGTAGTCAGCAAACTAGTCGTTGTAGTCTTGCCATGCGCGCCCGCAACGGCAATACCATGACGATAACGCATTAATTCGCCAAGCATATCAGCGCGGCGTACCACTGGTAGACGCGCCTCTAACGCCGCTTTTACTTCAGGATTGCTACGATCAATTGCTGAGGATACAACGATGACATCTGCATTCGCGATATTCTTGGAATCATGACCAATTGATATCTCAATACCAATCTGCTGTAGACGCCGAGTTACCACGCTATCAGCAATATCAGAGCCACTAACTTGGTAGCCTTGATTATTCATAACCTCAGCGATTCCGCACATTCCCGAGCCACCAATACCAATAAAATGCAAATGCTGGATACGGCGCATTTCTGGTATTTCAATCAAACGCTTGGGTAGAGCTTTCGCGGAGGTAGACATAAAAGGTTCTCTTTATTAAAGGCCAGTAAATTTATTGAATTAGTTGTAGAAACAACCAGTTATGGAAACAGTAGCTTCTGAAGATATAGGCTACAAGGCTTGCCAAACAATATCAGCAACTTGGCTAGTGGCGCTACGATTGGCAAGGGCATGGCCTTTTTTTGCCATCTCCAAGCAAGTGTGGCGATCAAGCGCTGCAAGCTCATTACTCAGACGCTGCGCTGTTAGCTCAGACTGCGGTAATAAAATCGCAGCATCGTGTGACGTCAAGGTGCGTGCATTAGCAGTCTGATGGTCATCAACTGCATGAGGTAGCGGTACAAAAATCGCGGCAATACCGACATTTTGAATTTCGGTAACTGTCAACGCGCCTGCTCGACAAACGATAATATCTGCCCAGTTGTACGCCGCTGCCATATCGTCAATAAATGGCTGTACAGTGAACTTATGAGCGCTTAAATCCTCGCTATCATAAGCTATTTTTGT
This sequence comes from Psychrobacter sp. 1Y4, assembly GCF_051847555.1. Taxonomy (NCBI): domain Bacteria; kingdom Pseudomonadati; phylum Pseudomonadota; class Gammaproteobacteria; order Moraxellales; family Moraxellaceae; genus Psychrobacter; species Psychrobacter sp. 1Y4. The sequence goes on from NZ_JBPYDE010000002.1 coordinate 185,600, forward strand.
CGCTTGCTCATTATTACGACCGCACTGATGCTGTACCTCAAAAGGACGGCCTATTAACGCAAGTGCCTTAGGTACGGTATCGTTTAACACTTGCGCGCCCAATGAGCCACCAACGACTAATAGCTTTAAAGGTGAACGATCACTGATATCGTAGCGCTTAATCGGTTCAGCGACACCCGAAATCGCATTACGTACTGGATTACCAACGCTTTCAAGCTTTGCATCTTGTGTACTATCAGCAAAGGTATGATCAAACGCTTGTAGTACCTTAGTTGCAATCTTCGCCAAATAACGATTGCTCATACCAGCGATGGCATTTTGCTCATGAATAATTAGTGGCGTATTGGTCATACGTGCTGCAATACCGCCGGGTGCTGTGACATAACCGCCAAAACCCACCACCATATCAATCTGATTGCTACGAATAATTTTGACTGTAGCCATCGTCGCTGATAGTAAGGTAAAAGGTAACTTGGCTAGGCGCGTGATACCTTTACCACGCAATCCCTGCATCGCAATAGGATGAAAATCATAGCCAGCTGGTTTGACCAAACCATTTTCCATACCGTTTGGCGTACCTAGCCAGTGAATGACGGCACCGCGTTGGGTCAATTCCTCAGCAACTGCCAGAGCTGGGAATACATGGCCACCCGTACCAGCGGCCATCATCATTATGTGCGGTGTTTTCATTAACGCCTGCCTTTCTTATCTTTACTGAAACAAATATTAAGTAGTAGCCACTCATATATTAATAATAATAATTCACTATAAAAGCTCATACACTAAAGACCGCATAGTATAGAGGAATTTATGCTCATTTATATAGCACTTTATCGCTTAAATAATGAGTTGAAACACTTTAATGCCAAACAATAAAAATGAGAGATATCAAAAAATTAATAACCGCTCATCTTCAAAATACAATCCTTAACAACGAGCTTCTATCGCTATCATAAAGTCTGTCGCAATGTCCGTACCACACTGATCATCAATCTCACGGACGCAAGTGGGACTGGTGACATTAATTTCTGTAATCCGGCCACCGATTAAGTCTAAACCAACGAACATGAGACCTTTTTCTTTGACAATAGGAGCGACTACTTCTGCCACTTGACGTTCAATATCGGTGAGCGGCATGGCCACACCGCTACCACCTGCAGCTAGATTACCACGGGTCTCGCCCTTGACTGGAATACGTGCCAAACTATAATCAACCACTACCCCATCGACGATCAACACACGCTTATCACCCTCAATAATCTCAGGTAGATAACGCTGTGCCATAATTGGCAAGGTCTCAAGTTCAGTCAAGATCTCCAGCGTTACGCCGATATTGGCACTGTCGGCGGTCAGACGAAAGATACCAGTTCCGCCCATCCCATCTAATGGCTTGACGATTACGTCTTGTTGCTCAGCGATAAACTTGCGAATGTGGGCCTGTTTACTGGTCACAATCGTTGGGCTCATATACTCGCTAAACCAAGTCGCAAACAGCTTCTCATTACAGTCGCGAATCGCTTGCGGGTCATTGACCACTAACACGCCTGCCGCTTTGGCATGATCGAGCAGGTAGGTTGCATAAATAAAGCGCATGTCGAACGGTGGATCCTTACGCATCAAAATCACGTTATAGTCACTGACCGGACCTGTCGCTTTATCACCTAACGTATAGAAGTTTTCAGGATCACGCTTTACCGTTACTGGCTGTGTATCGACCATCAACTGCCCACGATCCAACCATAGATCATGAATCTGACAATAACCAAGCGTATGACCGCGGTCTTGAGCGGCCCACATCATTGCCAAACTGGTATCTTTTTTATAGTTAACCTGCTCGATAGGATCCATGATAACGAGTATTTTTAGAGATTTTTTTTGATTTTCTTGGCTCATGATAAGGCTCACTTACGTTATATTATAAATAGGCAGTTATTAAAATTGACAGACACTTAATCTATAGGCAGGTATTTATAAACCCTTATTTATAAGTACCTGCAATATACTAACGCTTGAATACAGCTCAAGAACAGCATCCTAACAACAAACTATACGCCGTACTGCTCGCGGTAATGCTGCATCTTTGCAAGTTGGGTCGCGTCTTTATACTGGCCGCTTTGTGCACCATGGTCGTCTGCTAAATAACTAATTAAATCATCAATATTAACGAGAGCATGTACAGGCACTTCTAGCGTCGCGGTAAGCTCTTGTATAGCAGAATGATCATTTTGGCCTTTTTCTTTGCGATCAAGAGCAACAATAATACCCGCCACACTTGCACCCGATTGCTCTAAAATCTCGACCACTTCGCGCATCGCTGTACCCGCAGTAATAACATCGTCAAGCACCCAGACAGCTTTGCCACTGACATCAGCACCCACTAAGTTACCACCTTCGCCATGAGTTTTGGCTTCTTTACGATTATAACCCCATTTAGCATTGATGCCATGATGCAGCCATAACGCTTGCGCGGTTGCGGCCACAAATGGAATACCTTTATAAGCCGCGCCAAAAATAACCAGCTCTTGCTGCTCTGCACCGTTATTGCTAGCTGCCATCTGTTCAGCCAAAGCATCTGCATAACCGCGCGCTAGTAACGATAACATCTCACCTGTCGCTAGCAAGCCAGCATTAAAAAAATATGGGCTGATACGACCAGACTTAAGCACAAACTCACCAAACTTTAAAACTTGATTGTCTAAAGCGAGCTGAATAAATTGATGCGATGAGAAAGAAACGTTTTGGGCAGGTTGAGCATTAGTCATTGAGGCATTGAGCATTATGGCATTCCTATCAGCAAAATAAAGGGCAAAAAATTTGCATTATTGTACGCATTATTGGTCAGCTTGACCAACCATTGATGTCGTAATCTTGCATATTCGGATAACGAGTCAGTAGGCCATTACGCGATGAGAGATTAAAATAGCATTGACCATCATGGCTCACTTGTATGTCCCAGCCTAAATGATAAGCCGCAACAATAATATGTCCTGCAAATAGTCGCACTTGACGATACTGATAACGCTGTGCTGGTTCAAGATCAAGCTGGCTAAGCAAATAGCTACGGACATGCTGACAGATTTGCGCCGCGCTATAGCTATGATTGATAGTTTTGCGCGTACTACATTGCTTTAAAGCATGAAGAGCGACGCTACACGCCATAATATCTGTAGCCAAACTGCCCTCGCCTGTCTCAAACTGCTGCGGCTGCAAAATCACTTGCCAGTCATCAGCATAAAGGCTGTTGAGTAACTCATCAGGATTATAACGTTTGGTCAAAGCACGTAACGAGGCAGAAGACGCTTTGGTATCTTTTTTATTAAAATCGTTATTAGAGACATTGTTGTTAGAGCCACCGTCATTTTTATTAATTTTTACTGGGCTATCAGCAAGCGCAAAACCATAACGATTCAGTTTTGGATGAGCGCGAATTGCCTGCTGAATATCCGACATATCTAATAGAGTCATGTCACTTAGTGGCGATAATAACGGCTGCTCGCTATGATTTTGATAAAAATTATCAGGAAACTCGACAAGCTTTGCCGCATTTAATAATGACAAATGCTCAACCAATGCCTCTGACGCAACCAGCTCCCATTTCGATAAGCTGTCTTCATTAGGCTGATAAAACCGCGCAGAATTTCCATAGAGCCGTCGCAATTGACCATTTAGGCGTCGAGCAGGCTCTGGGATATCACTTAAAGGCCGTGCAGGATCAAGTGGCGATTGGCTCGGATCAAAGTTAGGGTGCACGATCGCAGGCTGCTTACTATCAGCCAATGTAGACGACAGATCAGCATTGCCTTCTGCCAGTTTATCGCTTATTACTGCACGTTCAGCACTGGATAAGCGATTATCAGAAGTAGAAGGCTGGGTCATGAAATCTCCATAAACTATAAAACATAAAATCAATTCTAATTAAATCAAACTGTCATCTTATGCCTTTCACAAAAGTTAGAGTAGCAAGGAAAACAAGTGTAAGTACTACATATTGTAGACTAAACGAGTTTGACACCGCTAATCATACTTTTTGGATTTGGCATTACTCTTGATGACTCAAAATATCACGATAACCTGCTTGCCAGTCAGGATAATTGAGCCAAGCTAACGGAATGTTGCTATGTAAGCGTTTCCCCGTAACCGCTGTTTTTTTATTATCAATAGCAGGAGGCGTCTCTCCTATCTGCTCACTTAACCAAACGCCTAGCTCAAAAGTTGTGACTGGCGCATAGTCAGTGGCGATATAAAGGGGCTTCGGCGCATCTGTAATCAGTACATTGGCGATAATATTGACCAAATCACGATCCATAATACGATTGCTCCAGTGCGCGGCTGCCACGGGCTTTTTCTGTGGCTCGCGGGCTTTACGTAGGCGCATGAGACGCTCACGTCCGTAAATTCCGCTCGGACGAATGACAATGGTTTTATGACCAAAACCTTGTTGCAGCGCTTGTTCTGCTTGGAGTATCACTTTGGAAGCTGCGCGCTCAGGAGTAACAGGCGCAGTATCTTCATCAATCCATTCGCCACTATCCTGCCCATAAATACCCGTTGAGGAAATAAAAACCACGCGCACAAGGTTGGTTAGCGTGTCCGCAAGCTCTGCTAAATGTTGATTAATCGCCAAGTAACTATCGTGATAACCGCTGGTCGAATATTCATCGGGAGTGACGATAACTGCCATATGAGTAAAGTCTTGGAGCTGCTCAGCGCTAAGTGTCAACGCATCAGCTTGCATAAACTTTGCATTACTATCTAAATCATAATGTTCGCGTTTACTGCGGGCAAGACCCGTGACCGATAAACCGTCCTCAGCAAGTTTATTGGTGACTGGCAGTCCGATATCACCTTGTCCGATAATCAGTAAATTTTGCGTACTCATTTTATATCCTTAAAAATAGCGTCTGTATGACAATTGCACATCGTCATTGGCATCGACGCGATCTTGCCAGTCGTAGTTGGCATTGATGCGTAATGCTTGTTTTTTATCGATATCGTATTGCAGACCTAAGCTTGAGATCGGCTGCCAATAATGACCGCGAGTGTTAGAGTCATCGCTGCTGCCATGATACCAATATGGCAATTGCAATTCAGCCTGCGCGCGTAACTGATTGTTAATCTGATAACGGCAGCCAGCATTTACGCCTGCGCCTACGCGAAAACCTTTATTAATCCCGCGCCCTGCTTGCCCTTTCCCTGATAATAGGGCATAGCATAACTGTGGCGGCATCTCACCAGTACCAGCACTAGGTGTGCCGAACGCCCACGACCAGCCAGTTTCATAGCCAACGCTCCCAACTAGATGATCCCGACCCTCGGCTTGCGAGCCATCGTTCACACGCGTTGCTTCGACACTTGCGCCCCAAGTCTTGCCTTGCTTGGCAGTATTGACCGGATTAAAAGAGCGTCCGCGCAGCACGGTAAAGTTTTCTAACACCACACTGTCAGGTTCATTGTCCTTACTGCTATCAGTATCATAAAAGCGCAGCGTAGTGGCGAGCGCTTCTAAATTAAAGAACTGTGAAAATCCTGACGCCCGATCAAGGGTGTCATGAAAGCCTAGACGTAACCCAACATCAACATAGCTGTTGTCACCGCGCTGCCCAATACCAATTTGAGCCACTTGCAAAGGATGCCTGTCGATAGGGTTATTATCTGAGGCGACAATACCGTGATCTATAATCGTTTTTGGGTCAGCATCACCAGCAGATATACTTGATGCCAAATTGCGCTCTGCTGATTTAATATCAAGAGCGTCATCTTTAGACAGTTTCTGATAACCAAGCGCTGCTGCTTTGGCTTTATTCAGCTCAGCTTGACGTACGGTACTGTCAGCTGGTGTGTAACGGGCATTTGCTAATATGGCTTCTTTATTTAGCAGTTGAATCACGTCGGAAGGAATAACGACATAGGGCAATTGACTGAGCAAATCCTGCTCAGGGCGCACGACATCAATCAACCGTAAAATCTCAGAAGCACAGTTATCTGTGGTGAAATAATAAGGAATATCTAAATCCTTGGTTTCCCATACATGCAATATAATTTGCTGCACTTCTGCGGGTGTCAAATCCAACTGATACGTCCAAGCGTCACGCTCATCGTCTTTGAGATACTTGGCCAGCTTCTCTGGATAAGGGTCAATCTCAATCCTATTATCATAGCCGCCACTGGTAGCCTTGATAGCATAAACAGCAAAAGCATCATCAGGATTGCCATCGACGGTGTCATTGAGCGCGTAAGCATGATGAATTTGGCTAGGATTTGCCGCGCTTGCTGGCGAGTCAATACGCAGCAAGGTGTGAGCAAAAGCGGAGATAGGATTGTCCAAATACTCCTCAGCAAACATAATCGACAGCTGCTTGGGGTTCAGCATGGTCATCCACTCTTTAAGCTCAGGGCAGTCAGCTTGCAAGCTCGAACTATCAATGCCCAAAGTCTCAGTAAGCCAGTGCGTGCGCGCTGGAAAACGACAAATGGCTGAGTTTGAGTTATTGGTAGACTGTGTGGTTTGAGAGGTTGCGATTTGATTGGCAAATGCCACAAGCATCGCATCAAGCTCAGCACTGGCATCCTGTTGCCCATTCGCACTAATAAAGAATTCTGGACTATCGATTAAGCTTTTGGGCGCATCTCTATTAAAGAACGACTTTTTATCATCCAAAAAATATAATAACCGTCGCCATGTTGTATGCTCAGCAAGATTGTCTGCTTGCACCTGCTTACGCCATGTGGCTAATAGTTGTTCGGCTTGTAGTGAATGAGCTTGATTGTTTTGCACACTCTTATCACTATCCAAATTCACCGCTTTTACTTGAGACGCAGAATTTATATTAGGCGCTAGCTCACCTGTCGTCACTACTGACAATGGCGTTGGTAAAAAGGCCTGCGCATTTGCAGAGAGTAGTAGCCCAGCAATAACAAGTGACAAACGTGCTCGATGACTGCAAGCTCGCAGGCTAATTGCGCTTAAGGTACAATCTACAGATATAGAAGACGGCTTTATAGACATAAGGTAAAATCTCGCACGTTAATATTGATAGGCTGGTAGCGCTGCTAAGGTCTGGTCAACAAGTTCTGCTAGGTTGTTGACTTAAATATTTCAAAAACTATCCTTGAGCTAAACTATTTAATTATTTGGTTCTTAAGCATATAAATTATGTTTGTTGCTACTTTACGAAAACTTATTAATACCACTATATAAGATAAAGAGAACATTATGCTCAGTTCAGCTACCCCATCGTCAATGACTATCAAAGACGGCCTATTATCCGACGCGACGTGGGTTGCATCACCGAATTATAATAAACGACCTGACAATACGACTATTGATACTATCGTCATCCATAATATTAGCCTACCACCGAATGAGTTTGGCACCTGTGGTACTGACGGCGTACATTATGTAAAAGCGCTATTTACCAATCAATTAGACTGGGACGCACATCCTTATTTTCAGACGATTGAAGGCGCAGAAGTTTCAGCGCACCTATTTATCGAACGTGATGGCTCTATTACTCAATTTGTAAATTTCGATGAACGCGCGTGGCATGCGGGTAGATCAAGCTACCTTGGCCGACCTGAATGTAACGATTATAGCATTGGCATCGAGCTTGAAGGGTCAGATTTTGTGACCTTCACCATCGCTCAATACGACACGCTTGCAGCAGTAGTCGCCGCTATATACGCCGCCTATCCAAAAACCCGCCGACACCTAACCGGACACAGTGATATTGCACCGGGACGTAAGACAGATCCTGGTGATTATTTTGAATGGGCGAAGTTGCGTGAGCTGGTGGCCGAGAAATTATGTAAGTAGCGATTACTCATAATAACAGCAGCAGTCAATTCCACATTCAATTCATTTATCTATGCTATAGATATGCCATGAAAGTGCTATAATCCGTCAGTTTTTTGACAACACTACATCAGCAAACAACCATCAGTAAACAATTTGGCAAAATAGGTTCTCATGGCAAAAAGTCGGTTATTTCGTTCAACCATGGTGGTCAGTAGCATGACCATGCTGTCTCGTATTTTAGGTCTAGTACGCGATATCGTACTCTTAGGTGTCTTTGGCGCAGGTGGCCTAATGGATGCCTTTTTGGTCGCCTTTAAGATACCAAACTTTTTACGGCGTCTGTTTGCAGAAGGTGCATTTAGCCAAGCTTTCGTCCCTGTACTGTCCGAATATAAAGAAAAATACAGTCTGCAACAGGTACAGATTTTAGTCAGTCGTACCTCAGGGGCGCTGTTGCTGGTGCTATCCATGCTGACAGTCGTTGTCATTTTAATCGCGCCTTGGGTAGTGACATTATTTGCGCCTGGCTTTGCTGATCAGCCCGATAAATTTGCCATTACCGCTGAGCTGCTCCGTCTTACCTTCCCTTACTTACTATTTATTTCTATGACCGCTTTTGCCAGCGGTATTCTGCAAAGTTACGGACGTTTTGCTGCACCGGCCTTTGCACCAGTATTATTAAACTTATGCATGATTGGCGGCGCACTGATTTTCGCTCCAATGTTTGATACGCCGATTATGGCGCTCGGTTATGCAGTCGCTATCGCTGGTTTGTTGCAGTTTTTAATACAGCTGCCACAGCTATGGCAACAAAAATTACTGGTTGCACCTAAAGTTGATTTTCAACACGAAGGTGTTAAGCGTATTTTAAAATTAATGCTACCTGCTATCTTTGGCGTCTCTGTCACTCAGATTAACCTACTGCTCAATACCGTATTCGCTTCTCTCATGATAGGTGGTTCAGTCTCTTGGTTATATGCTGCCGAACGTATGAGCGAGCTACCACTAGGACTAATCGGTGTCGCTATTGGTACGGTTATTCTGCCAAGCTTGTCAAAAAGTGAGGCGCAAAAAGATGATGTTAGCTTTAAAAAGACCATTGATTGGGCAGCGCGGCTAATCATTTTGGTTGGTGTTCCAGCATCAGCAGCTCTGTTTATACTGGCCGATACGTTGATGCAGGCGCTGTTCTTACGTGGTGAATTTACCTTACGTGATGCGCAGATGAGTGCGCTAGCGTTACGCAGTATGGCAGGTGGTATTTTAGGCTTTATGCTGATTAAAATCTTTGCACCAGCATTTTTTGCCCGCCAAGATACCAGAACACCGGTAAAAATCGGTATCGTTTCCGTTTTTGCCAATATGGTATTTAGTGTCATATTTATCGGCATATTTTACTTCTTTGACATGCCGCTGCATGGCGGCTTGGCATTAGCAACGACGGGAGCAGCCTTTGTAAACGCAGGCTTGTTGTATTATTTCTTACATAAGCGTGAGATATTCCGTTTTGGCAGTCACTGGAAAAAACTGTTTGCTCAATTTGCGATTTCTACAAGCGCTATGGTTGCCGTGCTTTATGTCATGCTGCCCTACTTCCCAACTGATAATGCTCAATGGCGACGTATAGCAGCTTTGCTCATTATGTGTGCAGTTGGTGCGGTAGTTTATGGCGTGGTGTTGTTAGCAACAGGCTTCCGTCCTCGTCAGCTAAAACATGGTTAAAACTAAGTGTTAAAAAATAAGTAGCGTACAAACTTACGAAACCAAAACAAGCTTAGTATGAGAATTGACAGTGAAGGACGCTGATAGTTGCCATAATTGCTCTTTAATGAATAAATGGCTATTGAGGACTATTATGACAACTAAAAATTCAGCATTACAATCTTCACGACCTACATTGTTACGCTTGCCAACCATACTAACTGTCGGCGTACTAAGCACTGGACTACTTTTAACTGGTTGTAGCGATAATGACAATGTAAAAACAGAGACAGCAGACAGTGATACTCAAAACACCGCAGCTGTCGTTGAGACCTCTGAGGATGAGGCAGCTGAAGCAGAATTAACTAATGCTGACAATGCTGTTGAAAGTGAACAGATAGCAGCAGATAGCGTTGAAGAGGAAACTGCTATTGATAGTGATAATATCAATCCAGTTACCTCCTCTGCCAAGCAGAAAAGTCTAGTCACCAATCCTACTGAAGCTGGTACACCAGAAGATACTGTTAAAAAAGCGCTAAACAGCTTGTACTATGATGATGCAAAAAAATCTGCCTCTTATTATGAAGTAGATATGGCAAACTTTGAAGAGGAGCTGGCCAATACGCAGTTGGCTTTTCAGCAAACGGTCGAAGGCGTCACTATTACTGATACTACATATAATGATGATAAAACGCGTGCCACTATCACCGGTGAGCTCATGCTGAAAGACCAAAGTGAGCCTGCACCACTGACCTATGAGCTGCAAAAGATAGATGGCCAATGGAAAATTTTAGGCTAGAACATTTAGGGTCTGTTATTAATTATGCGTTATCGGCCTTTGTTTGTTCAACTACCACGGTTTTACCAAGCATTACGACATCCGCGATAAACCCCTGCATATCACATACTTTTGGCATATAACCCCACTGCTCAAAACCAAGCTTATGAAACAGTCCTAGGCTTGGTTTATTATGGGCAAAGACAAGCGCGACGACATTTTGAATTCCAAGATTTGGCGCTTGCGCCAGCATCCAGCGTGCGAGCAAACTGCCCAAGCCTTTTCCTTGGTAGCCTTGATGCAGGTAGATGCTAATCTCAGTGCTAATATGGTAAGCCGTACGAGCATACAAATCACTAAAGCTGCCCCATGCAACGATTGGTGACTTTGTTTGTGTGACAATCTTATCATCATCTGCTGATATAACCGCTGCTCTAACTACATAAATGGGACGCGTTGGACTATTTAGATGTTCATCAAACCACTCTGCACGCTCTTCACAAGTCACCGGCGTCAAGTTTGCTGTCGCTTGCTTGCCGGCAATACTTTGATTATAAATTGCCAAAATCTCTGGTAAATCCTGTTTATTGGCAAGATGCACCATAAACTGCTCGTCAAGATTGTATATTGATGAATTAGGCGGTATAGCATTCAAAGTAATGTTAGTCATAGAGTTTCCATAGCTAATGGCATAGTAAATAATGAGGCGATGTAACGTTTTTATAGTAGATTGACTATACTTGTATTATCAGCAGACTATAGATGTTAGTGTGACTATTTTACTTTATAATAGCTGGTTTTAGACACATCGTTTTTTAGTACAGGTGTGTTTTTTGTTTTTTTATTTGGTCTTATCTATCATAGCTGAAATTTATGAACACCTATTTTCTTGAGCAACTGATTGCATCACCAAGCACTTTGCCTGCAGATACCAGTCCTGTAGATTTGGCACCTTGCGTGCTTACTATTGGCAACTTCGACGGTGTACATTTAGGTCATCAAGCGATGTTAGCGCAAGTGCGTGACATCGCTAACACGCAAAACCTCCATTCTGCCGTCATGATATTTGAACCCCAACCGCGCGAGTTTTTTGCACCAGCCAAGGCTCCAGCGCGCTTGACCAATCTAGTAGAAAAGCAAGCCTTATTAGCCGAGCATGGAGTCGACACTTTAATCGTTGCAAGCTTTGATGATGAGTTTCGTTCGCTATCAGCGCAGGCGTTCGCTGATCTGTTGGCACTGCGCCTAAATGTCAAAGCTTTGGTATTAGGTGATGACTTTAAATTTGGTCATGATCGTACTGGTGACAGTCAGTTTTTACGAGATTATGGATTAAATGTGACCAATCTACATACGGTCACCGATGATAGCAGTAAAGCGGCCCGCATTAGCTCCACACGTGTTCGTGACTTATTGTTAGCAGGGGATATCGACTCGGCCAATGTTTTACTTGGTCGCGACTATACTATGACAGGATCGGTTGTCAGCGGAGATAAAATCGGTCGAACGATGGACTTTCCCACCGCTAATATAAATCTGGATCGTTTAAAGCCTGCACTTCATGGTATTTTTGCTGTTGATGTGGTCAGTCTTGATGATAAAGGCAGAATAATACCCCATGGCTTGGCAAAACTGGCTACGGGTAAGAAAACAGGTGTGGTAGGCCTACGTCCGCATAGCTTGTTTGGTACTGCAAATATCGGTATCAGACCTTCTATTAATAAAGCACATAACTGGCGCTTGGAAGTGCATTTTCCAGAGTTTGAAGGCGATTTGTACGATCTAACCTTACAAGTACGCTTTTTGCATTTTTTGCATGGTGAACGGCGCTACGAGAGTTTAGAAGACCTTAAAGCAGGTATTCATCAAGATGTTAAAGAATTACTTGAATGGCGAGAGCATCAAAAAATAAGTTAAAGAGCGCAACTTGTTTGCAGAAAAAAGCCCACAAGCTGTAAGTAAAGTTGTGGGCTTTTTTAATTCATCTGTTGTTTTACTCTAAGCGTCTGGATGCAAGCGTACGTTTAATTCATCAATCGTCTCAACCCACACTGCATCTTTTTGCCATTCTTCTTGCAAAAACATACGCTGATTATCATTCCAAATATGAGCATCGATTAGCTCTTCTTCTTTTGCTAATTGGTTCTTTTCGATAAACTCATCAATCGCTTCATCCGAGCTATCTAGCCCCAACTGAGCAAATAGCTCATTCATATTATATTCAGGTTCACCCAACATACTGTCTCTCCTTAAATAATGCAAGTTTGATTGTACTTATTATTTCAACGAACGCATTTATTGTAGCAAGCTTTTTTTTATTCGCTGTTAATCAACGTGTATCTAACGTTATCAATTGTATTGATGTACGCTTAAAACCCAAAAAGCCCTCTATATAAGAGGGCTTCTTCTAGATTACTTTGTACAATGGGTTTAGCAAATTTACGACCTATGGAAGCAGGTGTGCAACCGCATCACGCTCTTCGCTAAGTTCTTGTTCTGTAGCTGCCATCTTCTCTTTTGAGAAATCTGATGACACGTCAACGCCGTCTACGATAGACCAATCGCCGTTGCTACATGTACATGGGAATGAGTAAATCAAACCCTCAGCGATACCGTATTCGCCGTTTGAATAAACACCCATTGATACCCAATCGTTTTCATCAGTACCGAGTGCCCATGTACGCATATGAGCGATGGCAGCATTGGCAGCAGAGGCCGCAGATGATGCACCGCGCGCTTTGATGATTGCTGCACCGCGCTGTTGTACTTCTGGAATATAAGTATTTTCGTACCAGTCGCGATCTACCAAATCTAATGCTGGCTTACCATTTACCGTACAAGCGGTTAGATCTGGATACTGAGTTGATGAGTGATTGCCCCAGATAGTCATGTTTTTAATGTCATTAACAGTGCTGTCTGTCTTGTCAGCCAACTGTGCCATCGCACGATTGTGATCTAGACGAGTCATGGCAGTAAAGTTACGTGGATCAAGATCTGGCGCATTACGCTGGGCGATTAGCGCGTTGGTGTTGGCAGGGTTGCCGACGACCAATACTTTTACATCACGGCTGGCCACTTCGTTTAATGCTTTACCTTGTGCTGAGAAGATCGCAGCGTTGGCTTCTAGCAAGTCTTTGCGCTCCATACCTGGGCCACGCGGACGTGCACCTACTAGTAACGCATAATCGATATCTTTGAATGCAACATTGGCATCATCAGTCTGGACAATACCTGCCAACAATGGGAATGCACAGTCTTCTAATTCCATGACCACGCCCTTTAAAGCATCAAGCGCTGGTGTGATTTCAAGCAATTGTAAAATAACTGGTTGATCTTTACCAAGCATCTCACCAGATGCAATACGAAATAGCATCGCATAGCTGATATTACCAGCGGCACCAGTCACGGCAATACGTAAAGGCTGTTTCATAGAATACTCCCTAATTAATTATTAGATAATGTCGTCATCATTATACAGACAAGCATAATAGATATGGACTTGCGCAATGAGATATAGACTTGCTCAATGGTAGCGGTCACAAACCGAAAGCTAGTGTAGCACTTCATTTAGTAAACCGTCTAGGGACAACGACGCGCTTACTGATGTCTATATTGTTACATTTTATACGTACAAAAGTTTGTCAGCAAAAACCATCATGCACATAAGAAAGGGCTGTACAGTAAGAGAACTGCTTTAATTGATTTGTCTCATCAATAGTTATGGCTACTTACCACCCGAAATAATAAAGTTACTGCCGCAACTATTTGTTACTTCGTTGCATTTACCAAACTGGCCACCATCGTAGCAAACATGTATGTCAGTCAGTACAGACTGACGACGATTACCAGCTTGACAGATCAAATCAACACTAGCAGAAGACATTCCACTATTGAGGCGAGTCATTTGACTAATAAAACGAGACTTTGAAACCGTATAACTATTACCTGTATTCAACTCGCTAGGTAGTTTTAAAGCGCCGGCATAGTTGGTAATTTGGCGAAAATAGCTGCTGGCGCTCAGCGGACTACAAGCACCATGATGCTGCCATGCTTGGCTACGTACGGTCGTATCAGGCATAATACGATTAACAACTTTTAGCTGCAACGGCGTTAAACGTGGATCACTACCGCGACCACAGCGCTCTCCATATCCCATATCCAGTCCAGATACCGTCAAGGAATAACCTTCTAAACATTGACGCATGCGTGCGCGTGAAGGTTGCAAATTACACAGCGCTGGCGTCATCTCAATCATTAGTACTCTTTGATTAGATTGAATAGCATTTGCTGCCTGTGCTGGTAGTAAAAATATGCCTTGTAGTAGGATTAGACCTACAATATTCAAGGTTAGATAATGATTTTTATTAGGGACATTATTTTCAAGTTTGTTCGACCAATATCTTTGTGACCCATCTCTTTTTATATCACTTCGCCGTAATTTAGCTATTGAAACAAATACCCGCACAAACTGGCGCGCACGCTTTCGAGCAGATAACTGAAATCTGGTGAACGTATGCGCAAGCCGGATGGGGGCATTGTTTATCATAAATAAAAAAATACTCAATAGTTATTAAACATGGACAGCAGCATTTAGGCAACATCATACAGTAAAATGCAGCTAAGTTCTGAACGTAAAATGCTAATAATTTAAGCAACAGTTTTAAATGAACCGTTTAGTAAAACTTTGTAAAGAATGACAATTATAACAGAGGTAGCAAAGCGCTTTCACATCGCCCTTACTACCACTTACAAAAACTTTAATTTTATAATACCGACATAGGAAAAATCAGATCGCTGTTAAATCTAAAGCGCTGCTGGCACTGTGCCCATACGTTCACTAATCGACTTAGTACGACCCAACAAACTACTATAAACAGTCGCGTTCTCCATTACATGCTTCACATAATTACGAGTCTCAGGATAGGCTATCGATTCAACATACTGATCTGCGGCAAGCGGACCATAAGTAGGTTGCCAGCGTTTGGCATTGTTAGGACCAGCATTGTAACCTGCCGTTGCCAGTACAGGCTGATAGTTCAGCTTACCCAAGATATCACTCATATACCATGTGCCATAGCGAATATTAGTGTCTCCACTATTGGCACGGCTGGCACTATACGACTCACCTAGGTTACGTGCGATATATTTTGCTGTACCTGGCATGATTTGCATAAGTCCACTAGCGCCAACGTTAGAACGTGCTGACGTCACAAAGCGGCTTTCTTGACGCATAATGCCATAAGCCCATGCTGGATCAATACCGGCCGACTGACTATAACGTACCACCGCATCTTGATGCGGCATTGGATGCGATAATGCCAAACTGTTTATCCTATTAGTATTGTCGGCAGCATAAATAGCACGATCAAGCCAGCCCATATCATGCGCTTGACGAGCCGCTGCAATAATTAAGCCATCATCACGATTATCGCGTGCCTGCTTTACAGCCCAGTTCCATTCACGGTTGGCATAGGCACGGCTAGCGTCAGCATTATATAAAGCAAAAGCGCGTGCAAAGTGTTGGTCTTGTAGAACACGAGCTTTATCAGCAGTACTTACATTTGGCAGGTTGCTACCACCTAAGCTCCTAGCATCGAAACGCTGTCCGACTTTGTCTTTAGCCATCAAACCATAATAATCATTACTTTTGGCCAAATATTGATACATTTTCTTAGCCGTATTGCGCTTGCTGCTGTTATTTGACTGTTCGTATGCACGTGCTAGCCAATATTGCCACTGATTCAGTTTTTGAGTTTCAGCATCCATTTGCGAGATCGATTCGATCACATCATCCCAACGACTAAAACGAATAGCCGCTTTAGCATAATCTTCAGCTTCTTCAAAGTTAAAGTCATCGTCTAAGCTGTTGCGAAACCAGTCGATAGCCTCAGCGCTAAAACCATCATCAGTGGTGTGGTTCATACGCTCTACCCCTAGAATACGGTAAGCGTAGCGACGTGTATCATCATTCAATAATTTGGCTGAACGCTGATTGTCTTGTTTGATATCAAAATCTAACTGCAGAGCAGCTTCACGGTATGACTTTTCAGCGAGTCGTCCTATAGCATATAGATATAAATACTGGTTGGTTTGGTTATTAGGCTGCATGCTAAAGCGACCAAAATAAGCACTTGGATTAAGCTGAATCTCGCTTAACGTAGAATAAGGAATCGGCGTACCAAGACGTGATGATAATGCCATAATATCGCCTGTCTTGCCTTTACGTAACATACGTTTGAGACGAGCGGCGCGGTCTTGATTACTAATAAGCGTATTATTATTAAGCTCAGTGGCAAGCTGATCACACAGTGCAGGCTGCTTAAGCGTGCTCAACCAAACATCTGACTTTTCTGCCAGCGCACGCATCGTATCACCGCCACTATTAAATCCAAGAGCAACAGCACAGCGCTCACTACGATCGCCATTTGTCACTAAATTAGCAACTTGACGTACCGAAGCGTGGTCACCTGAAGCGGCTTTTGTTTCGGCAAAATCAGCAACCAATTTTTCAGCCATTACCGTATTAGGATACTGACGAACGAACTGCGATACGGCGGCAGAGGTTTGTGCCTCTAAATCTAGATTCATACGCCAGTAGGTCGGATACATGGCAAACAATCCGCCACTCATCAATTGCTCATAATTAAACAAGGCATTAACGTCCCCGCGGTCTGCCGCTTGTGCAGCTAATGTAAAGTAATCCACACTGTTGTCTTGCTGGTAACTATTACCATAAGAGGTTGTAGGCTGTGCACAAGCAACCTGTGACAACCCAGCTGCACTCATTGCGGTGACTAGACTTAGCGCCCCAATACGTAATGATCGGGCTTGCACGCCCATAACAGTTATATGGCGTTTAGGTTTAGACATAGCAAAATCACTAGCTTGGCTGTTATTTTGAATGTGATTGGCAGCTGACTGCTTTCTCATACTTTCTCTCTTTGTATTTTAATCATCATTTACTGCCAAAACCCTTTATGCTGTTTTAGCTCTCTTATCTGTGCTCATTTCCTGTACTAACTTTATGAACGTCATTCTAATATTTGACAAATACTCTTTATTAACATCGACTATCTGTTCATTCATACCATGATAGGCTCACTACTTATTAAAATGAGTAGAGATCAGTCAAAATAAGTAAAGACTAGAACAATGTACTGTATTGGTAGTATCACACTTATCATACTACATTCATCTGACCTTCAACCAGCGCCCTTACTATTCGTTAATAAATAAGAGAGTGGCGCGTAACACAGAGATGATATAGCGCCGACTCTGCTATATTCGTCAAACACCTATAAAAATCATGATAAGCAATTGATAGTATTATAAATAATTTATGATAATTATATCCAATACGCTACGGTTACTTTTCACATTAGCAGATGGTTATGATAAAATACGCCACGCATTAGTGGCCCATCGCCGCTATGTTTTGATAATTTTTGATAATTGTGGATTTTAACTTATGAGTGTTTCTGTATTCGACCCCCGCATCATTGACGCTAGTGCTAAAACTGATGTCACTGCGCCTGCTATCAATGCACTCGTAGAGACAAATCCAGAAACTGCCTCAACTGCTACTAAGAAAGTATTTATCACGACTCAAGGCTGTCAGATGAACGTTTATGACTCTGATAAAATGCTTGATGTGCTGGGCGATTCGCACGGCATGGTAGTGACGCAGGACATTGATGAAGCTGATGTGCTTTTGATGAATACCTGCTCAATCCGCGAAAAAGCCCAAGAAAAAGTGTTTTCAGAATTGGGTCGCTGGCGTAAATTGAAAGAGAAACGTCCAGACTTGGTCATCGGAGTCGGTGGTTGCGTGGCCTCACAAGAAGGCGATAATATCCAAAAACGTGCCCCTTACGTCGATATGATATTTGGTCCGCAGACCCTGCACCGTCTGCCAGAACTATATGATCAATCGAGCGAGCAACGTAATATCGCTCCCAAAAATCGTATTGGCACCATTGACATCTCTTTTCCTAGTATCGAAAAGTTTGACTTTTTGCCTGAACCAAAGGTAGAGGGTTATAAAGCCTTTGTTTCTATTATGGAAGGCTGCTCAAAGTATTGCTCATTTTGCGTGGTTCCTTATACGCGCGGCGAAGAGCTGTCACGTCCATTAGACGATGTATTGGCTGAGATTGACAGTTTGGCGGCGCAAGGTATTCGTGAGATCAACCTGCTCGGTCAAAACGTCAATGGTTATCGCGGAGAAAAGGATGATGGCAGTATTTGCCGTTTCGCTGAGCTGCTGCATTATGTATCACATATCGATGGCGTTGAGCGTATTCGTTATACCACAAGCCATCCGCTAGAGTTTACTGATGATATCATTGATGCTTATGCGCAATTACCAGAGCTGGTATCGCACCTGCACCTACCTGTACAAAGTGGCTCAAACAACATCCTTGCAGCGATGAAACGCAATCATACGATCGATGTTTATATCAATCAGATTAATAAACTCAAAGCTATTCGTCCTGATATCTATCTGTCGAGCGACTTCATCATTGGCTTCCCTGGTGAGACCGATCAAGACTTCCAAGATACATTAAACTTGGCAAAAGAGTTAAATTTCGATCATTCTTATAGCTTTATCTATTCTAAACGCCCAGGTACGCCAGCAGCAGAGCTGCCTGACGATGTGAGCTTTACGACCAAAAAAGAGCGCTTGGCAGAGTTTCAGCAAGTCATTATTGACTCAACGCTTGCTAAAACTCATGAAATGGTCGGCACGACGACTCGCGTATTGGTTGAACAAGTGGCAGATCGTCATCCGGATTGCCTAATCGGTACGGCGGACAATACACGCACTGTTATGTTCCCTTACGATATGGAACAAATAGATCAGCTACTCGGTAAAATCGTCAACGTACGCGTGACGGATTTTGTGAGTCCGCATATGGTCAAGGGTGAGCTTGAGGCTGTTTTAGCCTAAATTTATTTTGTGTAGATACAAATAAGAAAAGTCGCTTCCTATTCGATAGGAAGCGACTTTTTTTATGACTCAATGATAAGTTTCTAAATGACAAACGGCTTATTTTAAACCATAAAGCTATTAAGCACTTCGGCCAATAGCGCCGCCGCAATTAATATAAAAATCACTCCACAACCACGATTAAGCCACGCTAAGCGATTTCCAACATCGAGCCAGCTTGCGAGCTTTGTACCACCTAGGGTATAAACAATCTGCCAGATTGTCTCACTCAAAAACAATCCTATAGTCAATACCACATATTGTGGCCACAATGGCGCACTAAAATTGAGGAACTTAGGAAAGAACGCAGCAAAGAACAAGATGGCTTTTGGATTAGACAGTGATACCCAAATACCAGTACGAAACAAGGTCGTGTTGCTCGGCGATACCTTAACGGCTGCACTAGATAGCGAACGCGGTCTGGGCATATCAGCCATAGGTTGCATAGTAGTGGGATAGTCAGCTGCCACCTCTTCACCTATCTCACAAGCATCACTCATTAAGCTGCCTTCACTAGCATCGCGCCACGAGCTGATACCCAAATAGATAAGATATGCTGCGCCGACTGCTTTAATAACCGTAAGCAACCAAGGGGACTGGCGACTGATGACATCCAATCCAAGCAATGTCGATAATAGCAGTATAAACAAACCAAGGCTTAACCCCGCCAGCGTCCAGATTGTCCGCTTGACCCCATAGTTCATCCCATACTGGAACGCTAATAACATATTGGGACCAGGGGTCGCTGAAATAAAAAACGTACTTGCAAAAAATACCGCAAACAGATGCCAAGACATCAACCAACCCCTACTCTTTTATTTAAAATAAATGGCATAAACGCAAAAGACGCAAAAAATAAATACCGCCATAAAGACGGTATATTTTATGCTACTTCATAACAAAAAAGAACTGCTTACTGCCTTAACTAACCGCACAGCTCTTAAGCAATTTTTGTAAAAACTCATTACAGCGCGCAATCTCACTCAATGCCACGAACTCATCGGCTTTATGCGCCTGCTCAATGCTGCCGGGGCCACAA
Organism: Psychrobacter sp. 1Y4; assembly: GCF_051847555.1. Lineage (NCBI taxonomy): Bacteria > Pseudomonadati > Pseudomonadota > Gammaproteobacteria > Moraxellales > Moraxellaceae > Psychrobacter > Psychrobacter sp. 1Y4. The sequence goes on from NZ_JBPYDE010000002.1 coordinate 205,902, forward strand.
ATAATGGTCGGAATGCCAGAATTGGTAAACTGCCCGCCTTCGGTGGCATAAGCCACTTTATGGCGCTCATTATCGCCCGTTAATGCCGCTATCAGCGTTTGTAGCTCATCATTATTATTATCGTTCATTGCGGGTACGCCCTCTTCCTGTATCAGCTCGATACCGGTTTCAGGAGACCGCGCTTGCATCTGCGCGTTTAGCTCGGCAATTTTAGCTTGGATGGGCGCTACAATATTCTCTTGCGTCATATGCGGTAGATTACGATAGTCAAAGGTGAACTCGCACAGATTGGGTACGATATTGGTCGCTGTGCCGCCTTTTATTGTACCCACTGACATGGTTGAAAAAGGCACATCAAACATGTCATCGTTGTCATCACGCTGGCTAATCTCTTCCGCCAACTCATCGACATAGCCGATTAGACGACTGGCATAGCTGATGGCATTGACGCCCTGTTTGGTCAATGATGAATGCACAGACTTGCCATGGACGCGGCAGCGATAAACAGCAATGCCTTTATGTGCCACAACCACCGTCATATTGGTTGGCTCACCGACGATACAATAATCAGGAGTGATACCGCGCGCCTCGATATCCGCTAAAATCAGCGGCGCACCCAAACAGCCCACCTCTTCATCAAAGGATAGTGCCAGATGCAGCGGACGGCTCAGCTTACCCGCTTTAGATAATTCTACTGCTTTAGGTAGCACCGTTAAGCTACAGGCAATAAAGCCTTTCATGTCACAAGCACCGCGCCCATATAGCTTGTCACCACGAATGGTCGCGGTGAATGGCTCCGATGCCCACTCTTGTCCATCAACTGGCACTACATCCGTATGACCAGACAACACAAGGCCACGGTTCACCTCATCAGCGTTGGCTCCTGCTGGGACGGTGACAAATAAATTGGCTTTATTTTTAGCCTCATTAAAAGTCAAATCCACCGATAAGCCCAATTGCTCACAATAGGCTTGTACATCTTCGATCAACGCTAAATTGGAATGGCGACTGACCGTATCAAAGCCTATCAGACGCTCTAGCCAATCGATACTTTGCGCAGGATACGTCACATGAGACAAGGTTTGATTATCATCATCGTTACTACTACTCATAGCCATAGAACATCCTCATTACGATATAAAACAAACATTAGTCTTTCTGGATTGAGCGCCGGTGTAACTCTTTTACCTTGTTGTCTAAATCAGTAACTGGGCCCTCTACTGGTATGTTCGGAGCCACTTCCTGAATCGACAAGGTATTGATAGGAGAAGAAGATTTAATGCCCATCTCCTCCATCCATTCGCCCAACTGTTTCGATGAGCTAACGTAAACAATACGCCCCAATCCTGCCCAAGCATGCGCAGCAGAACACATAGCACAGTGCTCGCCTGAGGTATAGACCACTGCTTTTGCACGCGCATCAGGGTCCATGTTTTGAGCCGCCCATTTGGCGACAGCAATCTCAGGGTGATAAGTCGCATCAACCGTATTGGCACGGTTACGATCTTCATGTAATACATGACCCTCGCTATCCACTAATACGCTACCGAATGGCTCATCGCCCGCTTCCAAAGCTTCGGCGGCAAGCTCAACGCAGCGACGCAGATGTTGCATGTCTTTGTCTGTTATCATCACAGTCTCCTTTTTAATCGCTTATAGCTTATAAGCTTACTGTCAACCAGCACTCCTATCACACTGCTTATTATAACGATTCAATTATGACGGATTGTTTTGATTCATGATATCTATCACTGGTGGCATCGGTTTCGGCAGCTTACCTTCTGCTTGTAACTCTTTGGTCGTTTTAGCATCAATGGCCAGTCCAGAAATCAGGGCGATATCTTTGACAGGTTTACGCTTACGGGTGGCAAAGCTTACAGGTATCATACGCGCAAACTCATAAATATAAAGGTAAGACTCTTCACCGCCCTCATATTCTTCATCTTCTTCAAGGCGGATAGCCCCAATTTTGGCCAAATCTGAAAGCATCTCATTTTCTTCAGCAGTCAGACCACAATCAGTAACCCCAAACCCTGTCATAAAACCATTCGCCCACTGTTTCAAAGCAATGACACGTTCGTATAAGCTATGTTCGTCATCAGGGACAAGTGGCATATATGCATAGGCATCGTCTTTGTCTTTTAGCTGAAATACTGTATCTTCGCCCTCCTCTGCCAATAAGGTTAGCGCCGCGTCTGGCAATGGTGCAAAACTTAGCTCTGCAAGGACAGTCGCCCATTCTTGCTCACTAGGAGCATTGCATGCTGTCATCAAGCCTGTCATCAAACCATGTAGCTCACTAATGCTAACATCAGTCCAATCTTCAATGGTATTTGACCAAGTATTCCAGCCTGAGATGTTGTCATTCATAACTATCGTCCTATCAATTAGTCGGTACTTATTCATTTAAAATAGCTGTAATTTCATACTATTTATAAGATTACAGCCAATAAAAGCAAAAAATGGAGCACAATACGTGCAATTACTTTGTTGATATAGATATTATGCGGTCACCTATGGCATTATTAAACGTAACGAAGAAAATTCCTCCACACATTACTTGTTAAGGATAATAACTGACTATGTACGATCAACTCAAAAACTTAGAAAAAATGATACTCGATATAAAAAAGCAGTATCAGCTCGTCAGTAGCGAACTTAGCAGCCTCAAACAAAAGCCAAATAGCGACCCAAAAGAACTAGCAGCGCTTAAAACCCAGCTAAACAGCTTTAAATCTGAAAACGATAATGCCAAAAAACAGTTGGGCGATCTGGATAAACGCTATCAAAGCCTCGCTGAAGCACATCATATGATTGGCGAAGAACAAGACCAACTGCATAAACAGATAAGTGATTTGCAGCATAAGAATAATGAGCTACAACAGCACAACAATGAACTTAAGCAACAAAATAGCGATATCAAAAAGCAAAATCATGACTTACAAGAAAAAAATCAGCTCGCCGCTGAACGTACGCAAGTCGTACTAAAACGATTGACGCGTATTGATCAAATGGAAGGCTAAGCATAGTTTTTTATATACTTTAATTTAATAATGCTGCGGTGCATCATGTATTAATGATGTCTGGGCTAATGATACTATTTTAACGACGTTAACTTGTAGGATTCTCTATGACTGATAACAATAGCAACGCCACTCAAAAAGACAAACTGCAATCTCAGCAAAACCAAAATGAAGCATCAAAACAGCGCGCTGACAATGCAAACTTGACTTCTAACAACTCAGCTTCTAGGAGCTCTGCCTCTAATACAAGCGCAAAACCTGCGACTTTGGAACCAGAAATGAAAAAAGTAGACATTGTCATCGCTGGTGTGACCTATCAAATTTATTGCCCTGCAAATGAAGAAGCGGAGCTACGCTCAGCAGTATATTATATCAATGACTTTTTGCTCAATATCAAAAAAGATGCGCCGAACTTAAGTCAAGAAAACTTACTCGTACTATGCTGCTTGAACCTTTATGAAAAAATTCATGCTCATAAAAAATCAGATGACGAGACTGCTCAAGCATCTAAACAAGCTGAAGCACTGCTTAGAAAAATTATGAAAGATGCACAGTCTATTTTGTAAGCTCATAAATGACAGACTACCCTTCTGGCTGATAATGCTTACCAGCATGAAAGTCTGCTTGATGCTCATAATTACAAAAAAATAGTTCTTTATTGGCTACAGTATGCCCATCGCTATCTGTGGCCAAATTAGGCTGGCTTTCGAGGACGCCGCGATATTCAGCCAAGCTGTGCCCACAAAAATCGCAATTGCGCGGTGTGGTCACATCCCCTTCTTTTGGCATCATACTTTTGGGTGCTCGTGGGTACATGAACTTATAAAACCCCCACATTGAGACCCAAATAAGAATGATTATAATAATAGCAGCAGCCACGGTCATGCTCCTTAGATAGATAATTTATATACTATAGGTACGGTATGAAGTGTACTGTAAGTTAAACTATAAGCACAATCTTTGCTCTGTTTGTTTACTGTCATATTAATTGTTACCAAGCGCTTAGCACTTTTTAAAAACGCTTTTTAAAGAGAATAAAAAACTGACTCATTAGGGTCAGTTTTTTATTATTAGTGCACTACTTTGCAAAAACAATTTAAGCGAGCTTAAACCATAAGGTTATAGTTGTAGCTCGCTGATGTCAGCCACGGTTAAGAACAAGGCTCGTACTTGTTTGAGCAAGGCTAAGCGGTTGTTTTTAAGCGCTGCATCGTCACTATTGACCATCACGTTATCAAAGAACTGCGTCAATGGCCCATCTAAGCTGGCGAGCGTTTGCAATATTTGCGTATAATCAGCTTGCTCAAGTAGCGGTTCTACAGCCTCTTGTGCTTGCTGAACAGCTTGATACAGATTCTGTTCGGCCGCTTCGCTCAGTAATGCTTCATCGACATTGTCAGCAACGGTTATTTCTGACTTGGCTAAAATATTAGCCACCCGTTTATTAGAGTCGGCTAACATCGAAGCTTGAGGCAACTCGCTAAACGCTTGTACTGCGCGAATACGCTGATCAAAATCTAGTGGCATATGCGGATTAATCGCTTGTACTGCTTGGATGGTATCGACGCTCACTCCTTGCTCTGTATACATCGCTCGATAACGCGAATTTAAGAACGCCATCACTTGGGTGAAAGTATCACCCATCTTAGTGATTTTGCTGCCATCGCTTGTGCTGTAGCCTTTGATCGCTTGCTCAACCAATGCTACCAAATTAATCGGTAGCTGTTTTTCAATTAAAATCCGCAAGATACCAATAGCAGAGCGACGCAGGCTAAACGGATCTTTTGAACCAGTTGGCGCTTGATCGATTGCAAAGATACCGACGAGCGTATCTAAGCGATCAGCTAGCGCTAAGCAGATACCAATCTGCGTCTGCGGTAATATATCGCCGCTAAATTTAGGTAAATACTGCTCTTGCAGGCTTGTAGCGACGGCTTCTGGCTCATCATTTAAACGCGCATAATAAGTACCAGCGATACCTTGCAATTCAGGATACTCACCAACAAGCGAGCTTGCCAAGTCCGCCTTGGACAACATAGCCGCGCGTACTGTTTCATCAACACTAATATCACGATCTTGCTGTTGCATCAAGGTAGCAATAAAGGCAGCAAGCTTAGCAATACGCTCAGACTTTTCCCAAATCGTACCCAGCTTGTCTTGAAACACACGGGTTTTGAGGCTTTCAGTTAGTGCAAACAATGGCTGCTTTTGATCTTGTAAGAAGAAAAACTCGGCATCAGCCAGACGTGGTCGCACCACTTTCTCATTACCCTCGATGATTTGATTGGGGTCTTTTGACTCGATATTAGTAATAAAAATAAAGTACGGTTGCAACTTACCTGCTTTATCAGTCAAGCAAAAGTACTTTTGATCCGCTTGCATGGTGGAGATTAGCGCTTCTTGTGGCACTTGCAAAAAGCGCGGCTCAAAGCTTGCACGTAATGCAATAGGGTAATCGACCAACGCCGTCACTTCATCAAGCAAGTCTTGCGGCACGATCGCATCAGCATTGACTTCATCCGCCAATGCTTTGACTTGGTTTTTGATCATTGTTTGACGCTTATCAAAATCGGCCACAACTTTTAGGTCAGTAAGGAGCTCCTCATAATCATTGGCGTGAGCAATATTATGATAGTCAGGACTGTGGAAGCGGTGACCGCGGGTTTGATTGCTGGTCTGATGTCCCTGAATCACCGCATCAATGACAGCATCATCTTGCATTAATACTGTCCACTGTACTGGACGCACGAACTCATCACGACTCGCACCTGTACGCATGCGTTTGGCAATTGGCAAATTATCTAGCGCTGCCTGAAAAATAGTAGGCAGTAACTCAGTCGTTGCCTGACCATGAATGGTCTGCTCGTAGCCAACATAATCGCCTTTATCGGTGTTGATAGTGACAAGCTCGCTGGCATTGATGCCTAAGCCTTTGGCAAAGCCCATTGCTGCGCGCGTCGGGTTACCATCAGCGTCAAATGCCGCTTTAATAGCAGGGCCACGCTTTTGTTCCATGCGATCTGGCTGCTTATCGCTAATTCCTTGAATCTGAAGTGCCAAACGACGCGGTGCGGCAAAAGCTTTAATACTATCAAAGCTAATATTAAATTCGTTTAATTGTTCGATGACACTGGCTTGCATGGCATCACGTAGTGGTTTTAGGCTTTTTGGAGGCAGCTCTTCACACCCCAATTCAAATAATATCGTACTCATGGGATGCTCCTATTTATTATTAGTCGTTTGATGATTGTCGTTAGACTGGTTTTTGTCCGCTATTTCAGCTGCCGTCTCAGGCTCTTCTTTTGGCAAATACTTATCAAGCGCCGCTTGACGGTGATCGTCATCTGCCAATGGAAAACCAAGCTTGGCACGCGCTTCGACATAACTAAGAGCCACTTTACGCGCTAGCGTTCGCACACGTAAAATGAAGCGCTGACGTTCAGTAACCGAAATAGCACCGCGTGCATCGAGCAAATTGAAAGCATGTGAGGCTTTTAGCACCATCTCATACGCTGGTAATGGCAAGCCTTCGGCAACCAATTTATCCGCTTGCGCTTCATAAAAATCAAAAAACTCACCCATCTTTGGCACATCAGCGTGCTCAAAGTTATAGGTTGATTGTTCAACTTCGTTTTGATGAAAGACATCGCCATAGGTGACACGGCCAAACTCACCATCTGTCCAAACCAAGTCATAAACACTATCGACGCCTTGTACATACATCGCCAAGCGTTCAAGACCATAAGTAATCTCGCCTGTGACTGGGAAGCATTCAATACCGCCGACTTGCTGAAAATAAGTGAACTGCGTCACCTCCATACCGTTGAGCCAAATCTCCCAACCAAGCCCCCAAGCGCCAAGCGTAGGTGATTCCCAATTATCCTCAACGAAACGCACATCATGCACTAAAGGATCAATACCAATGGCTCTTAATGAGTCTAAATATAACTCTTGGATATTGGGCGGGTTGGGTTTTAGCACTACTTGAAACTGATAGTAATGCTGTAGACGGTTGGGGTTATCGCCGTAACGGCCATCAGTTGGACGACGTGATGGCTGCACATAAGCGGCGTTCCAACGCTCAGGACCAAGTGAGCGCAAAAAAGTCGCCGTATGAAAGGTACCCGCGCCAACTTCCATATCATAAGGTTGCAAGACCACACAGCCTTTGTCAGCCCAATAATTCTGTAAGGTTAAGATTAAATCTTGAAAAGTCATCGGTTGAGAATTCATAAGAAAATCACTATGGAATTAAGAAGGTTAGACCGAACGTAACAAACATCTATGCTAACTGTTCGTGTAGCGCATTTGGCTACATATCTATTTGCCTGCTCACCTTACTAAAAAACGGATATTTTATCCATATTTACCGCAACTAAATTTATCTTGCTAGTAAGTCATATCGAATAATAAAATGGTATCTAGACATTCATAAACGTCATGATCATCAAGTAGCGTAAAACCAGACAACAAAAAAATACCCAGATGAATTAACATCTGGGCAGGAGGAAAGCTGTATGGCTGCTATTGATTTATGCTTAAGGCTTGTGCACTTTATAAGCAACCTTTGTAGCATGTTACTATTATTATTATTCGTTTATTAAGTTTGATAATGCTGTATAACTGACTATAAATTATATTACTGATAAGACTGATTTGAGGCTTTAGGCATAACGACCCATAAGATAACGTAAATTAATATGCCAGGTACTGCTGCACTCAACGTAGAGATTATTACAAATAAAAGGCGTACCCAAGTTGGTGACCAACCTACATACTCTGCAATACCTCCCATCACACCAGCGATCATACGGCTATTTTGTGAACGATGTAATTTTGCTAATTTACCCAAAATCCATACCTCTTCTTTTTTTACTTTCAATTAGCGTTATTATTATAAAATGCGTGAAAATCATGCTTTGAACAATTATTAGAAAACCAAACCGTTATTAACTCAACTTTCAGTAAAAATTCTAATAGTGTTTGTTTGCGCATTTGTTGTTTTTTGACTTGAGATAATTATAGCAATGATTTACTTACCATCTGTTATTCATGTAGGTATGCTTTGTGAATTTATGCTACTTAAACTTACCCTAATATATCGATGACCACCTCTAACTACTTGATTTTAAATAGGTATTTCAAAATGTTTCAGAATAACCTTTGTTACGCTTATCTTTCTCTTATTCTACTGGTAGTTTGCTCTGTTACTTTTGATATAAAAGTATGGTTAGTCAATAATGGATAATTTTATCGTTTGATATAGTGACGTATTGAAATAGACTCACAAAAACCAAGCAGTAGTTTACAATAAGGTACCTGCATCAGAGCGAAAAGCTTTATATAGTCTGTGCTAAGTAAGGCTCTGTGTCATATAATCCATGATAAATAACAGATAAAAATTTGAGCAATAAAACATTTGATAAGTCACTTTTAGAGAACAACTTAGGGAACAATATGTACGATAACGGCTTGATGATTGGACACTTTGAACCGCTACACTTAGGGCAAATGCGTAGTATTTTAGACGCTGCAGGACAAGCAAAATCGTTACACATCATCATTACCGCTCACCCGTCACCGCATCCAGACTTCACTATTACGCTACAAGATAAAGCCCGCTGGCTCCAGATGGCTTGTGCAGATCTGCCGTTTATCCACATTCACACCACTCATGAGATTGAGCTACCACTTCATGATAGCTTTGATGATATCAAGATTGATGTCCCAGCCAGCAATGCTAGACTGCAACGTTTAATCGCTGCGCTCAACTTACCCGCAGAAGCGGTTTTATTCGTCGCGGATAATCATCCATTGGCGCAGAGCGACATTCATGAGCAATTACTGATGACAGTGGTCACTACCCCACTTCAGCCTGAATTTGACTCTTATGCTATCGCTTGTGATCCCATCGCCCATTGGTCAGCGATTCATCCACAAGCACGCGGTGATTACACAAAGACGGTCGCTATCGTTGGCGGTGAAAGCTCAGGGAAGACCACTTTAGTCCATAAGCTTGCTAACTATTATGGGGCGAGTTTTGCGTTAGAGATGGGACGCTTGTACGTAGGGACGGACTTAGGCGGTAGTGAAATTGGTCTACAATACAGTGATTATGGGCCTATTGCGCTTGATCATGCACAGGCCATTCGAGATGCTACTGCTGTAGCAACCGCCCCTGTTACTATTGTTGATACAGATTTTGTGACCACACAAGCATTTTGTGAAGAGTATGAAGGTCGTACTCACCCATTTGTCACTGCCAGTATTGACGAGTTTCGCTTAGACCATACGATCATGCTAGATAACAACACACCATGGGTTGACGATGGCATGCGCTCATTGGGAGACCCTGATGCACGTGGACGTTTTGAGCAGCGTCTTATCGATATATTTGTACGGCATGATATAGCACCATATTTGATCGATGAACCTGACTACGACGCTCGCTATCAGCAAGCGTTACGATTTATCGATCAGTATATTTATGGTAAAAACATACCAAAATCATAGTTTAAAGTTTCATCATAATCCGAAGTTTCGGAGATTCACGAATACCACATTTATAATAATATCATTTTTGTCAGTACCTCCCTGATATATTTTTAGGAAAACAAGTTATGCGCATTCAGCTATTAGATAACATTACTGGAAAATGGTCCATGCAATGGATTGTTATCTGGTTCATTTGCGGTGTGGTTGCACTATCTACAGGCTTTTGGCTCACTACAGAACACACAACCCTTGACATGTTTTATTTGGGAGTCTCTTTTGTCGGCTTGATCTGTGTGGTGTCGCTGTCATTTCGCAAAAACGTCATGGGTAACGGTCTTGGTATGGCGGCGACCGCTGGTGAGGTGGTCGTACAAGCAACGTCTGGTGCAGTGGGCTTGATGCTTGCGCCATTATTTAACTTTTTTACCCATGTTTATGGATTGTTTTATTGGTCCAAGCACACCGACCTCGATGGGGACATGGTACCTAAATCAGCCAGTAAATGGGTTTGGCTTATCACCGCCACCTTTATTGTCATTGGTTTAGCACTATTTCCGACAGTCAACGACATACTAGCAAGCTATGGTTATGCTGTTGTAGAAGATGATAATAGTAAGTTTTTGGGCGTTATTTCTTTTTTTTGGATCAACGTCTTAGCCTTTGTACTGTCTATTACCGCACAGGCTGCTATGGTTCTGCGCTATTCGTTTAACTGGTGGCTGTGGATTATCGTCAACTTCGTTTGGTTAATCGTAAACTTGATGTCTGGCAACTATATTTTTGCTATTCAAACCATGGTTTATCAAGTCAATGCCTTTATCGGCTTGTACGAATGGCATCGTAGCGAGCAAGATGCAGTAGAAGTTTAAAGTTAATAAGAATATTAGATAGTTAAATGGCGAATAACGCTACCAAAACAAGGCCTTATGACTGCATGGTCTAGCTAATAATATGGTAGATTGTCTTAGATAGTGTTAAAACTGATGGTTCAGTAATGACTTAACTACTCGTAAGCACTCAAACACTAACAAGGAGGTTAGTATGTCGCGTATCAATCGTACAGGTATGTCCAAACGTACACTTGAACAATGGCTCAGTGAGTACTCTGTCAGCCACCAAAACTTAGTCAATAAGAAAATTCATTGGCTTTGCGTCCCGACTATCTTTGTCAGCCTTTTAGGGATGGGAATGTCGCTCTCAGTCTGGTTTACTCTGGTACTTAGTGCTTTGGTATTACTATTTTATATGCAACTCTCTACGCCACTATTTATGGCGATGGGAATTTTCATTCTTATTTGTCTGTCAGTGATGAGCTTGCTGCCATGGGGATTTAAGATTTGGGCAGGTATTTTTATTGTCGCTTGGATTGGACAGTTTATCGGTCATAAAATTGAAGGCAAAAAACCATCGTTTTTTGAAGACTTACAGTTTTTATTGATTGGCCCTGCTTGGGTGGCCAACAGCCTTATGGGTGGCAAAAACAGCTAATAACCACCGTTTAACAGCGCAACGCTTTATGTTTAGCGCGCTATGTAGCCACAACTTACGTATTGATAGTTTTTACACCTAAAAAAGCGCCACCCCTTAACTGGATGGCGCTTTTTTTAGCTCTTCATCTTTTATATTACTGAGCCTGGGTATTATTTACCAAATACTTTCATACGCTCTTCTACTGGCTTAAACTCTTTGTCGCCAGCTGGCTGCTCGATCGCACCAAACACCATTTGTGCATTCAACTCCCAGTCATCAGCGATATTCCAAGTATCGGCAACTTGCTGGTCAATTACTGGATTATAATGTTGCAAGTTTGCGCCAACATCGATACTTGCCAATGCCGTCCAAATCACATACTGATGCATGGCGTTGGTTTGGTGTGCCCAAATTGGGAATTTGTCCGCATATAAAGGCGCTGCTTCTTGCATGTTTCTGACCACGCCTTTGTCTTCAAAGAACAATATCGTACCGGCGCCTGCTTTAAAGCCTGCGATTTTATCTTTCGTACCTTGGAACTTCTCATTATCGCCAACTATAACCTTCAAGGTCTCTTCAGTGATATCCCACAGCTTTTGATGATCGTCACCGAATAATACAACGATACGCGTTGATTGTGAGTTAAACGCTGATGGCGTGTGCAAAATAGCATGCTCAACCAGTTTAATGACCTCATCATTAGACACTGGCAGCTTATTGCTTAGTGCATAGATAGAACGACGTTTTTCAGCCAATTGTTGTAGATCTTTTAGGTCTGACATAGATTTTCTCCAAATTATTAATGTGTATTGATTAAAATAAACGCTAGATGAGTATGATTAAAAAGTCATATCTGATAACCATCCACTAGATTAATTTCATTTATTATAAAGAAAACTGGATTAAATCCTTATTTCCTTTTTGTAAAAAAACTTAATTATAAATCTTCTTTAAAAAGATAATTTAACAAATCGTCTTTGTTATCAAATTAGCCTTTAAAGCCTTCAGGTAATTCTGGCGCTACCAACCGCTTCATATCAGAATCAACATCGCCAAAGCGCTCATGACCATTGTTCCAGTCAATAATTGATTGCTCAATCTCTTCTTTATTATCAGCGACGAAGTTCCACCATAGTAGTACTTGATTATTCAAAGGCTCACCGCCGATAAACATCACACGAGTACCCTTTTTAGCGACCAGCTTGATGCTCTCATTGTTAGCGACATCGCTATCGTGGAAGCGTAGTAGCTGATCTTGCGGGCAGACTTTGCCCTCAGACTCAATCTCGCCTTCGGTCACCAAGATCCCATACTCAAAGCCTGGCTCTAGGTTCAGCGTAACTTCACCGTCTTCGACCCAGTACACATCGATACCGACCATTTTTGAGTACTGTACGGTTGGCGCCTCATAGCGCTCCCCTGTGATACTGTTATAGCTACCGGTCGTCAGAATCATCTCAACGCTATCTTCCGTCCACGTTGGTAGCTCTGGATAATGATGGAAACTTGGCTCAATCTCTTGGTCGGTTGGTAGTGCGATCCATAGTTGCACCATGCTTAGCGCACGTGCCGCATCTGGTGAGCCACCCGTATCTGGGAAGACACTTTGCTCAGTATGGCTGATACCGCGATTAAGGCCTGTCCCTGCAGTCATGACATTGACTTGGTTTTTGGTAATAACTTGCTCGTTACCCAAGCTGTCTTTGTGCAGCACTTCGCCATTCAACATCCAGCTAAAAGTTTGCAGATTAGTATGCGGATGACGGCCGACTTGCATGCCTGAGTCATCTTCATCGAATTCGGCAGGGCCTGCATGATCCAAAAAGCACCAAGGACCAATAGGCTCTTTGCCTTTATTTGGTAAAAGACGGGCAATTGGAATACCGCCAACATCTGCCAAACGCGGTTCTAGGGTTTCGATACTCATGGTTCACCTCTTATTATCTATTATGTGACAGTCAATGTAATGAAAATGATACGGCCTGACATACGGTATGTAAAAATAAAAGTAGCGCTAAAACATAGATGTTATAAATATCTCACCACGCTACTTTTAATTATCGTATTTTATAATCTTAACATCTTCTAAATATTATCATTTAAAAAGACGTATCTTATAAGCTCAAAGTGGCTTATAAACTCATCGGTACTTCCATTAGTAGTACTTTAGCGTCTTCTTCTACATCCATTGTGAAGTTCTTAGTATCCCAAACACCAAGGCCATCACGAGTATCCAAAGTGTGACCGTTTACAGTGACCTTACCTTCAAGAACCAATATATAAACACCGTTATTGGCATCGTTTAGCTGATAGGTCTGAGTGACGCCTTTGTCAAAATCGCCCATGCTGAACCAAGCATTTTGATGAATCCACACGCCAGCATCGTCAGGATTAGGTGACAGTACTTGGGTGAACTCATTATGCTGCATGATATCGTCCATGCGTACTTGCTGATAACGAGGCTCTACATTCATTTTGTTTGGAATGACCCAGATCTGTAGAAACTTTACATCTTCTTCATTGTCGCCATTCATCTCACTATGCGTGATACCAGTACCGGCTGACATGACTTGGATTTCACCCGTTTCGATGATGCCGTTGTTACCAATATTATCGCCATGACCAAGCTTACCCGATAATGGAATACTAATGATTTCCATATCACGGTGCGAATGCTTACCAAAACCTTGACCTGCGCTCACATGGTCATCGTTGATTACGCGTAGTGCGCCAAAGCCCATACGTTCTGGATTGTGGTAGTTTGCAAAGCTAAAGGTGTGCTTGCTTTTGAGCCAGCCATGGTTTGCATCACCACGAGAATCTGCTGCATGATAGATAGTTTTCATAATTTATCCTTATTTATTGAGTAGTTAAACATGTCTGAAAATTTATGATTAACGAACTTGTCTAAACAATGGAGCTATTATAATTGTTGTTGGTTGAGAGATAAACAAGGTAAATAGCAAATAACTATTCTTATTTCAAGAACAATATAAAAACCTAAATAGAGTAATATATTCATAACAGAACAATCAGCATAAGCTGTTAATATTATTAATGTTAACTAAATTGTGTTAAATTTATAAAACGTTAAACACATAATATTAACTAATAAGGAAAGCTAAACATGTCTAATGAATTAAACAAACAGCCTCTAGATTATGAGGTCATTGACAATACTGAACAAAAACGTTTTGAGATCCATATTGATGATCAAATTGCATTAGAGGACTACGAGTTTTTTACTACCAGTCAGGGTGAAAAAGGCATCGAGTATAAACATACTGAAGTGCCAGAAGCGCTTGGTGGTCAGGGTATCGCCGGTTACTTAGTGAAATACATCTTAGATGATGCAGCGGCAAAGGGTTTAAGAGTTAAACCGACTTGTCCTTACGTCAAATCCTACATCGACAAGCATCCTGAGTATCAAGACAACTCTGTCTTTCATAACGCTACGCCGTAACTCACATTTTGAACATCAGATTTTAAAGACAAAAAAACGCCATGCTAAAAAGCGTGGCGTTTTTGATTTAACGATAAACTATTTAACCTTTTTCAAAAATCTTTACCTTTGATGGTTTACTCATTGAAGATTAGACTGTCGTAATTGAATAGCCCTACTTTAACAAATAATAAATTAACAGAGCGACTTAACAACACAAAAAGCTCTTAACCAATATTCTGTAAAAATTCTTTATCTTTGGCCAAAAATGATAAATAGAGTACGGGCAGTACAAACAGACCAACGGCCCAATAGCTCAACTTGACATATAGTACAGCGCCTAACAACGCGCCTATTACAAAGCTTATGACCAGTGCTGAGCTATGTCCCAACTTTTTAGCATTTTCAGACGTTCTATTGGATAAGTAGTCCGATAGACCTATCCCTAGTTGCGTCGTATTGCCAGTCATCAGTACCGTTGGACTCATGTGCTTGATGACTGTTTTGCTAGCAGTATTACGAATCGCTAACGCAGTCAAACCCAAACCGCCAGTTATTGCAACGGTAATATCGCCTGCATCGATAAAAGGTTGAAAAGACAAGCCTGCAACCATAAATGCGGTCAAAAACACTGCTTCAGCTAATAATAAATGACTCAGTATCAGCTGCTGTTTTTTGCTTTTATCTATGTATATCTTCGTTACTACTACCGTCAAAATAAACAATGGTACAGACGCAAGCTTAATCCATAGACCATCTTCGCCTTTCACCAGACCGCTACCTGCCAGCACCAAGTTACCAGTGACATGAGCGGTAAAAAACCCAAACAAGGTGATAAAGCCAATAGTATCGATAGCCCCACCAACGACTGTCAGCAACACAGGCGCTTGATAACGTTGCCAAAAGCTTGGCGGCTTATCATCTTGAGCGCCACTCTTATCATTCTTAGAGGCTGTAATGTTAGATTCAGTGTTGTTAGAGGCGCTGTTATGCACCAGTATTTCCAGCAAACACGACAAACTCATCCACAAACTTTTGCAGGAATTTTTGCGTGCGCTCACTGACACTACCATCTTCATTTAGGCTATCAGTCGCATGGCCTAGGTATACTTCAGGGCTAATCATCATTTGAGCCGATAGCATCTGCATGCTTTTGCGTACATCGAGACCGCTAACTCTACCCCCATAAGTGCCTGGTGATGCTGTCACTACTGCTACTTTTTTGCCTTCCCACACACTCTCTTTATAAGGACGAGAGGCGATGTCGATGACGTTTTTTAAAGCAGCAGGCATGGTGCGATTATGCTCTGGTGTGACAATCAACACCGCGTCAGCATTCTTTAACTGCTGACGAACTCGTTCGTAGCTGTCTATGGTTGTATCATCATAATCTTGGTTATAGAGAGGTAAGTCTGCAATATTGACTTCTTCTACCGTGAGACTTTCTGGTATCTGCGACACAATAAATTCAGCAAACTTGCGGTTAATTGATTCTTTACGCAAGCTTCCGATGACTAGGGCTATATTCGTCGATGTGTTCATAATGATGAAGACCTCCTATTTACCGTACGTTAATTGATTTGACAGTGCTTAGCTTTGTGTTGCTTAGTGTAACGTTCTTGTTCTAGGTGCATGACCTTTATCAACTGAATAAGCACCTGGACCATGAGCGAATATCATTAAGAAACCACCAGCCATAGCGATGTTTTTCATAAATGGGTTCATCTGTGATTCATCATTCCAAAATTGATGGAAAAGAAGTGCAGAAACGATGTTGAATCCAACAAACAACAACGATATTAGACGTGCTTTAAAGCCAATCAAGATAGCGATACCGCCCAATAACTCAAGTGCAATCACTAATGGTAGCAAGATACCTGGTACGCCCACCGATTCCATATAGCCTGCTGTCGCTGCATAACCTGTAATCTTACTAAACCCTGAAAAAATAAAAATCATTGATAAAAACAGACGACCGATAGGGGCGCTTATGTCTTGTAATTTATCCATTGCCACTCTCCATAAAAGTGTAAATTAAAATATTTATGAAAATAAATATATTTAAGTATTGTTGATTCAGTTATTTAATGCACTCATTGTAGACATTGACTATACTTAGATAAACAGTAATAATCTCAAATATATGTTCTTTTTATCAGAACAATACCTAGACATTTAACAACTTCTTGCTCACAAAAGAACTTTTATAAGTGAATCATTTACGAAAAACGTCCTATGTAAGATGGTTAAAACCTATTCACTTGTATAGCAGAGTTTAGTTAGGAAAGTATTGAAGACTCTATAAAAAGTACAAAAAAATAACGGAATTACACATCTCTTGATAGTGTTTGGCTTTAAATAAAGTAGTTCTTTGCTAAACTTATTACTTCTATGTATAAGCAGTAATTAATAATATAGTTTCAGATTCAATCAGTTTTATGCTGACGATCAAAGGAAATACTATATTTACTAAACCCCTTACTTACCTATACGTACAAACTTAAATGTAATTAATTTACTTATCTAAAAAGGATTATTTATAATGACTTTAAAATCTATCAAACAAGCGAATCGTGCTATGACTTTTGCAGCCATCAGTGCGCTTGGTATGCTTAGCACTTTGGGTCATGCAGCGACTTACGAGCTTGATCCCAAACATACCGCGGTACGCTTTTATGTCGATCACTTTGGCACTACGACCAACAGCGGCGGCTTTCATAATCTATCGGGTACTCTTGAGTACGCACCTGAAGAGCAGAAAGGCTTTATAGGTATTACTATCCCTATGGGCAGCTTAAGCACAGGCCTCAAAGTCTTTGATGGGCATCTAAAGTCTGCCGATTTTTTCAATGTAAAAGAATATCCAACGGCTTATTTTAAATCTACTGAATGGCAGTTTGATGGCAATAAAGTTAAGGCCGTCAAAGGTGACTTAACCTTACTTGATGAGACCCATCCTGTGACTTTAACAGCCACTAAATTTAACTGCTACGATAGTCCTTTGTTAGAAGCAGAAGCTTGTGGTGGTGATTTTGAAACCACTATCGACAGAACCAAATGGGGTATCGATACCTATACAGACGGCGGTATGATGAAAGATGTCAAGCTGGTCATTCAGGTAGAGGGCAGTAAACAAGCAGATCTTAAGTAAGTAGACCTTAAACAACAATGGCTCGTCCACTTAAGACAATCTGTACTACAATGAAGCTGGGTTTTTTAACCCGGCTTTTTTTATTTTGTGAAAGTGTTTATGAGAGTTTTATGCAGACAATCTCCCTTATAAAGCGATAAGTTAAGATAACAATAGGACAGCTAAAATGGGACAGCTAGAAGATATGGCAATGTTTGTACGCATTGTCGAAGCCGGTAGTATTACTAAAGCCGCTGAGCAATTGGATGTTGCTAAGTCGGCTGTAAGTAGGCGACTAAAAGATTTAGAGTCTCGCTTGGGCAACCAGTTGATAAGTCGGACCACACGGCAGTCTAACTTGACCGAGGCTGGTGAGCATTATTATCGACAGGCGAACAATATCCTCAGTGAAGTTGACGCACTTAATGAGCAGACCAGTGGTGCACCTACACGCATTGAAGGCACGCTCAAAATGACAGCGCCCCTGTCATTTGGGCTTATGCATTTAAATGATGTGATCGATGAGTACGCCAATCAACATCCCAATTTAAGCTTTGATTTAGATTTTTCTGATCGACATGTTGACTTAATTGAAGAGGGTTTTGAGTTAGCCATTCGTATTAGAGAGCTGCAAGACTCTAGCTATCAGGCAAAACGTTTAGCGCTGATTCGTTATGCGCTCTGTGCCAGCCCTGAGTATTTAGAAAAGATGGGAACGCCTGAAACGCTCGAAGACTTAAAAGAACATGAGTTTTTGCAGTATGGCCTTAGTAAAACAAGCAACCTACAGCTGACTGATGCACAAGGAAAAAAGCATAACCATACAATAAACGCAAAAATCAAAGCGACTAATGGTGAGTTCTTAGTAGATTTGGCAGTGAAAGATCACGGTATTATTTTTATACCAACCTTTATCGCTTATCAAAAACTGGCTAAAGGTGAGCTAATACCTATTCTTAAGCAATACCAATTGCCCACACTAAACGCCTATGCGGTATATCCAAAAAACCGCTTTTTATCACAGCGCTGTCGCTATTTGATCGATTTTATTGCAGAGCGTTTTGGTGACGATCCTTATTGGGATGAATTCTAATAAAAAACACAAGCAAGCCTAATTTAATAAGACTCAACAGTTTTCTAAAGTCGCTATAAACCCCAAAACAATGTTGCTAGTATTGTGTCAAGATATCCATCAATCATAAGGAGATGCATTATGGATTTGCAAGCACTAGGTATGAAAGCGATTAATGACTTTGACAATGTACGTCAAAGTCCCCTACCTCAAGAGCGCTTACATGTAGCTCGCAAGCAGGCAAGCGCGTTTAGAGAACGCTTTATAGATGAGCCACCTGTTCAATTTTATCAAAGCGCGGACATGGTCAGAGTACCCTACCCAACGTGGTACGCTTACAGCGGCGTCTATACGCAAAGCACTTATAAATTCCCCTATCTTCATATCTTAAACCGCATTTTTATCATTCAATATTATGACTTTTTAGACGAATTAAAGACCTTGTTATTCTCTCCTTCTGATATCGAAGCGGATCGCGAGACGCCGTTTTTTAAACGCTTAACGGACAAGATGCCCAACTGGTCGCCTCTTGAAAGCGTGGTTGCTCCCATCATCCGTGATGTGACTGGCGCATTAGCCGAAGTCGGTTTAGCTCCAGAAGATGTCGATTACATCAGCTACGATCATCTACATACCCAAGATATACGCCGCTGGCTAGGCACCAAAGATAACGTCGCCTACTTCCCTAATGCCAAGATTTTGGTGCATGAACAAGAATGGCTAAGCACCACTGCTTTGCTACCAGTACAAGCAGATTGGTATTGCCCCAACGGTATCGAAGGCGTCGACCCTAATAAAGTCATTAAGTTTACTGGTAGCATCAAATTGGGCGAAGGCTTGGCACTAGTACATACCCCAGGCCATACCGAGGGTAACCATTCGCTAGTCGCACGTGTGCTCGATGGGATAAGAGTCACCTCAGAGAATGGCGTGGGCGCAGATGCTTATGCGCCAATGAATTCAAAAGTGAATGCCATCCGCCGTTATGCTCAGCAGACAGGCATGGAGGTGATCCTAAACGGCAACACGCTAGAAGGCAGTAATGATCAATATATCTCAATGGTCGTCGAAAAAACCATCGCCGGTCCCTCTAAAAACCCTAACTTTCCTAACTGTGCCTCAAGCAGTGAAGCGACCCCTTACTGGCTTATCCCTGGTCATAAAGTCAGTCATCTCATCGGTGAAGCAAAATTTGGAACCTTACATAAAAAATCGAAAAAAAGTCGCTCAACGCAGACAACTGCCACCAGAAATAGCTCCTTGCAAAAGGAAAGTGCCTAATGGGTTATTTTACCAATAAGACGGTTTATATCACTGGCGCGGCATCTGGTATCGGACTTGAAACTGCCAAGCAACTGATTAACCAAGGTTCCAATTTAGTACTTTTTGATGTACAACCGCTCGATGAGGTACTACCAACCTTACAAGCTATGAATAAAAATGACGCTTCGATTGCAACCTATCAGTTGGATGTGACCGATGCGGATATGACCACTAAGCAAATCGCTACAGCTGCCGAAAGCTTATCACCAGATATTTTAATGCATTTCGTGGGGATTACAGGGCCTTGGACTTTTGATGATATGAGCCAAGAGCAGTTTGAACGGGTGATAAATATCAACCTGTTTGGTACGCGCAACGTTCTGGCTGCCGTACGTCCGTTTTTGTCACGTGGCAAGCAAGTCATGGTTACCGCTTCTATGTCATCTTTCACTGGCAGTTATGGCTACAGCTCTTATAGCGCGTCGAAGTTTGCTATTTGGGGCATGGTGCAGTCGATAAGCTTTGAATGGAAGCCATTGGGTATCGATATCACTGTCTTTGCGCCGCCGCCGATAGATACACCATTGACGCAATCTGAAGTCGGCGTCATGTCGCAAGCTGGCGTCGGTATGAAAAAGCTAGCAGGTGAGCTAAAGATTGAGAGAGCGGTTAAATCCATGTTAAAAGGTGTGGAAAACCGAGAGTTCCTAGTCGTACCAGGCGTAATGGCAAACTTAATAAGATTACAGCTGCGCTTCTTCCCAGTGAAATGGGTGAATTGGATAGGTAATAAGACCGTGGCATTGTCTATGAAAAGGTAATTTGCTCATCAACTTGTAGATATAAGCCAAGCATATTGCTTGGCTTTTTTATGGCTAATAACACCTTTCACTATCGCATCTACATAATTCCCACCGAACTAAGACAGTAACGGATGGTAGATGTTTTTTCGATACTCTACTCTATCTAATCATCAAAACAGTCTTGCAAAGTATAATAAGCGCATACTACCTAAAATAGGATAATAACAATGACGGATTTAACAATAAAAAATGCCAGACTAATGGATTATCAGTACCCTGTCGATATTCACATAAAAGATGGACATATTGCTAATATAGACGTTGTAGAAGACTATATCACTGATAACGAATCGGACAAAAAGTCTAAAACTTCCAAAAACGTTTACGATGCTAAAGGCAACTTTGTGTGCTCAGGGTTTTTTGAGAGTCACATTCATCTTGATAAAGCCTGCATTTTAGATCGGTGTAGCGTACAAGAAGGCACACTTAAGGAAGCGGTTGAAGAGACAGGTAAAGCTAAAGAAGATTTTACCGAACAAGACGTATTTGAGCGCGCCTCAAGAGTTATTGAGATGGCAATAAAAAAAGGCACAGTAGGTCTACGTACCTTTGTAGAGACTGATGAGAAGACAGAATTACGTAGCTTTGAGGCGATAAAAAGAGCGCAAGATAGGTACGCTTTTGCTATCGATATTGAGATCTGCGCGTTTGCTCAGTCGGGCCTAACCACTAAACCCAAAACTCATGAGCTGTTGCAACAGGCGCTTGAGCAAGGCGCTGATCTAATAGGGGGCTGCCCGTATAAGGATGAAAATCCAGACCAGCACATCGAGATGATATTTGACATTGCTGAGCAGTTTGATGTCAATGTCGACTTTCATTTAGATTTTGATTTAGATCCACAAGGTTCAAGCATTCCAAAAGTAGCAGAAGAGACTATTAAGCGTGGCTATCAAGGCCGCGTCTCTATCGGTCACGTTACCAAACTGTCAGCTATGGATAAAATGAAGCGCGGTGAGATGGCAGGATTGCTCAAACAAGCAGACATCACCTTGATTGTACTACCAGCTACTGATATCTATATCAACGGTAGCAACTATGAAGCCCTGATACCTAGAGGCACAGTCAATGCGAATCAATTTGCAGCGTTGGGACTTAATACAACAATCTCTAGCAATAATATTTTGAACGCCTTTACGCCTTATGGTGATGCGTCATTAATCAGAATGGCTAACATGTATGCCAATATTGCACAACTATCTACGGATGATGAGCTTACCGATACCTTTGATATGATTACCAAAAATGCTGCTAAATTATTAGCGGTTAAGAGCGATATCATCGTTGGTGCGCCGGCAACGCTCATCGTATTAGAAGCCAAGAGTGCCGTAGAAGCGATCCGCACCAATGCACAAGCGCTCGCGGGTTTTAAAAATGGCAAGCAGACTTTTTGCAATGAAGCGGCTTATATTTGCTTTGAATAAACATGCTTAAGTCTTTGTACTGATGGAAATACTTAAATCTCTACTATAATGTATCAACGTTAGAATAAAAAAAGCATCATCTAGTCAAAAGTCAGATGATGCTTTTATTTTAATACTTTGATTTTGCAGTAATCGCGCAAATCTTAATCCAAGGTTTGTACACCACCACCATTTACAAAGATAGTTTGACCACTGACCCAAGTCGATATAGGCGCAGCAAAATACAACATAGCACCGGCGATATCATCGGCTTCACCTAGGCGTTTAATAGGCGTATTTGCGAGCATTTTCTTCTCAATCTCAGGTGTCAATACACTCTCTAACGCAGCCGTGCGCGTCGCGCCAGGACCAACTGCGTTAATACGTACTTCAGGGCCAAAATCATGTGCCAAGTTTGCCACCATATGATTGACAGCGGCTTTTGATCCTGCATAACCACTCATATTTGGGCTTTTATTCACACTCGACATGGAAGTGGTAAACACAATGGAACCATAACCTGACTCTTTCATGTATGGCACGCACAACTGACACAGACGCCAGCCACTAAAAACGTTTAGCTCAAAGTCGCGGCGGATATCATCTACTGAGATTTTAGTAGGATCTTCTTTACCACCGCCGCCACCGCCAGCGTTATTGATTAAGATGTTAACCGCTCCAAACTCTGTCACTACTTGATCAACCATAGCGACTAAATCATCATCTTTTAGGATATTGCACTCGACCGCTAAACCTTTGACCCCTAGTGCTTCAATATCTTTAATAGCAGCTTTAGCATCTTCTAACTTTAGATCAGCAATAGCGATATTAGCGCCCGCCTCTGCTAAGCGCATTGCGGTTGCTTTACCAATACCATTTGCGCCGCCTGTGACGATAGCCACTTTACCTGACAAATCAAATAGTTCATTAAATGCTTTATGTTGAAATTTCTGCATACTTATCCCTTATAATTATTATTTATATAATTGTTAGATGGTTATCTATGATTTGATTGTCACTCTTGTTCGAATGACAGTAATAAGTATGCGCCTATTAATTTGACTTAATGTGACAGATTGACCGTCTTTTGTAACGATTATCTATAAGTTAATTTTGTTTAGATAAATGATATAAATTTGGAACTATAAGATAAAAAAATCAAAAAACTAAATAATAAAAATTTTACACATAAAAAAAGCCTCACTATAAAGTGAGGCTTTAGTGCTCTTAAAGAGCCATATTTGGAGCGGGATAAGAGATTCGAACTCTCGACCCCAACCTTGGCAAGGTTATGCTCTACCACTGAGCTAATCCCGCTAAATATCAAACCATACCGTTATTAATAACGACTACGTCTTGATAGGCTGGCTATTTTAGCAAAAATCCTGAGCGTGTCAATATATTTTTTAAAGTTTATGAGTAATATTATTAAATCCAGTACTAGATAACGTTAAGCATCCATATAACCTATTGATATAGCAAAATTTTTCATTAACTCACAATAAAAAATAATAAGACCATCCATCATCGCCTTAGTTACAGGGATACTTTATTTTGTTACTTTTTCCACCTTTGTTTTTCATTATTAACATTATTATACTTATGTTTAACAAAAGTTCGGGTAAAATTTATTGGTAGCGTAGGTAAGCTGACAAACAATATGAAAATTTAAATAATAGTCTGTTTATTTACTAGATTAGCTTTGATCAACTTTTTACTATTTATAATGAGGATATTTATTATGAGAAAAATGCTTACCACCACAGTGATGGCAGCTTCGTTATCGGCACTCACTTTAACAGGTTGTACGAGCACAACCAATAGCGGTGCCGTTGGTGTTGATCGTCAACAGTTCTTATTGGTTTCTAGTGAACAGGTACAACAGCTATCAGCTCAGAGTTATAATAAAAACCTACAAGAAGCTCGCAAGCGCGGTCTGCTCGACACTAACAAGGCACAACTGAATCGCCTAAAAAACATCTCTAATCGTTTAATTGGTCAAGTTGGTACATATCGTCCAGACGCTGCTAAATGGCAATGGGAAGTACATACGATAAAGTCTGATCAGCTTAACGCCTTTGTTATGCCAGGCGGTAAAATCATGTTCTATTCAGGTATTATCGATCGCCTGAATTTAACTGATGATGAGATCGCTGCAATTATGGGTCATGAGATGTCTCATGCACTTCGTGAGCATTCTCGCGAGCGCCTCTCACGTGAGTATGCAACTCAAACAGGCATCGGTGTCGCCGCGAGCATCTTTGGTCTATCGCAAGGACAGGCCGAGCTTGCAAACGTCGCTGGTGATCTCGGTCTGAGTCGTCCGCATAGCCGCACTCAAGAAGCAGAAGCTGATCAAATCGGTTTAGAGCTAATGGCACGCGCAGGCTACAACCCACAAGCTGCGATTACCTTATGGCAAAAAATGCAACGTGCCAGCCAAGGCGAGCCACCGCAATTTTTGAGCACTCACCCAACCAGTAGCAATCGCATTGCACAATTGCAATCATTGATGCCCAAAGTCATGCCACTCTACCAAAGAACACGTCGTTAATTGTGTATTTTTGGATGGGGTATAAAGCAGAGTACAAACCATGGTTTGCACTCTGCTTTTTTACTGCTGTCGTTACAAGCTTAATGTCTATTGAATGACAAAGTATCATTGGTAGTGTCTGCTATAATAGCGATCATAAATCACCGAAAGGTGCTAATACGTAATAGACGTTGACACGATATAAAAAAGGACTGCTATGAGTACTACCCCTACCGCTGATGCGCTAAATGCTGAGCTAAAATCATTACAACCGCAGTATATTGAGCTAATCAATGAATCAATGAACCACGCTGGTTATTTTGAAGGCAAAGAAAGCCATTTTAAACTTACCATCGTAAGCGATGCTTTTGAGAGTAAGCGTTTGGTTGCTCGTCATCAACTGGTTTATGGTCTAGTCGCGCCCCTACTTACTTCTCAAGGCGGCTCGGTGCATGCACTGGCTATTCATGCCTATACGCCAACAGAATGGCAAGGTCAAAGTCCAGACAGCCCATTGTGTGCTGGACAAAACAAATAATAAACCCTACTTGAACAATCATCAGACACAAATAATAAGTCTAATTGCCGTAACCTTAGAGGAGACGATACTCAATGAAACACTTGCATATGCTAATGGCAGTATTGGTAATTGTATTGTTCTTATATCAAAGCTATCTAGTATTAAGTGCCAACAGACGCGCGCCAAAGATGGTAAAAGTAGCCAATCATATTGTTTATGCTTTAGTTATTTTCTCAGGGGCTTTAATGTTGATGCAATTAATGAGTGCAAACGCCCCTATACAATGGGTATTTGCCAAAATTATTTTACTTGTTGCTGCCATCAGTGCAAGCATAAAAGCCTTTCACAATCATGCAACACCTATTCAAAGAAAGACAGGGATTTTAATTTCAGCGATTGCGTATATCGGTATTGTAATACTTGCATTCACAAAACCTGCAAACTTGTTTTGATATTGAAGTAATATTAATTTAATACACAATATTTACGTATAAATGAGCCTATAAAAGATCATTTAATAATCAGCGTACTTTAAATGTTAGTGATTGAAAGTATGTTCATTAAGAGTACAATAATAGCAATTACAACAACTTAGCCTTATGGAGCCATTATGAACATTCTTACCGCCGCAACCCTAGTGGCAACAGTTGGCGCTTTTGGTCTTGTTGGCTGCGCCTCAACTGGTAATATTACCCCGCAATATGTGCCACCAAGTACCTATCAAAATTATGACTGCCAAGCACTTAGTCAAGAATATAACCGTATAAACCGTTACGTTGAATCGGCTCGTAATCAGCAATCAACGTTGTCTGCTTCAGGGGTAGGTGTTGGTGTCTCTGCTGGGCGCTGGGGTATCTCGCCTAATATCAGCTTTGGTGTAGGTAAAAGCAACAATACCAAAGCCCGCGATGCTAAACTTTCACGGCTCTACGGCGAACGTGATGCGATAGTCCAATCTGCTCGTATCCAGCGCTGTAGCTTCGTCAATGGCATCAAAATTTATGGCGAATAAGTTAAAATAATTTGCATACAGTACTGATAAAATACTGTCTTTAAGTCACTAAAAAAAGCCAATACGCCATCAACGTATTGGCTTTTTTGGTTTGCAAAAAACAAATTTAAACCAGTTGTTATGTTTGTAAGCTTTGTACCCATTGGGCGATCTGCTGGCTTGGCAGCGCGCCCGACTGTCGCGCGATCTCTTTGCCGCCTCTAAAAGCCACCATCGTCGGTAAGCTACGAATATTATAGGGCGCGGCAGCTTGCTCATATTTGTCCGTTTGGACTTTAGCAAAGACTACTTGTGGCAGCTGATTGGCAGCCGCTTTAAACTGCGGTGCCATCATAATACAAGGCTGACACCAACTCGCCCAAAAATCAACGATAGTCAGCACATCATTTTTTTGAATGACTTTACTAGCCGTTTGTGCGTTTAGCTCATGTGGGCTGCCAGTTAATAATGGTTGACTGCATTTACCACAATTTGGTGCAGCACTAAGCCGTGCGGCTGGCACGCGATTGGTCACTTGACAATGTGGACAGACAAGATGGCAATTTTGCTCATTCATTATAGAACTCCTATACAAATACAAATAGCAAAGACAATTATTGATAGCATTGTAGATCTTTATTTCTTATGTCTTCATTTATTCATGCTGAGACTTGTAGTAGTAGCTTAACGCTTGCAAGTGTTCATGCCAAGCATTCTGTACAAAGAGCAAAAACGAAATAATCCTGTTAGCAAAGGTATTAACCCAAGCACACCCCATAAGCTTTGATAATACACTCCCAGCCCAATAATGATCAACCCAGCTATAATACGTAACGTTCTCTCAGTACTTCCGACATTTGCCTTCATTTCTGACTCTTTAAGCTTTATCACTTAGTATTTTAAAAACAAGTTAGCCAGTAGCTTTATCCCAATGCGTTAATCGGTACCTTTAGATAGCGAATACCATTGTCTTCTGGCGACGGTAAATGACCAGCATCAATATTGATTTGTACCGCTGGAATGATCAGACGCGGCATCTCAAGAGTGGCATCACGGCGCTCGCGCATTTGCACAAATTCTGCCTCATTAATACCCTCTTTTACATGGATATTACCCATTTTTTGCGCTGCAACTGTAGTAGTTGGACAATGCTTGCGACCCTTACTTGGATAGTCGTGACATAGATACATGATGGTATCCTCAGGAAGTGCCAACAGTTTTTGGATAGACTGATACAGTGCTTTAGCATCACCACCTGGAAAGTCACAGCGCGCTGTACCTACATCAGGGGCAAACAAAGTATCACCGACAAACACCACGGTATTTTCTTTATCAGCAGCGATATAGGCCATGTCAGCACGCGTATGACCTGGCACATACATCGCCGTAATAGTAATGCTCCCAATCTCTAATATCTCACCATCATCTATCAAGATATCAAACTGACTGGCATCGGTACGAAAACGGGTATCAAAGTTAAAGATTTGTTTAAAGGTTTTTTGTACTTCAGTGATATGCTGACCTATCACTAACTGACCGCCAAGCATTTCTTTGACATGAATGGCCGCTGATATATGATCGGCGTGGGCGTGCGTTTCGATAACATAGACCAGCTCCCAGCCTTGCTCGCGGACAAACGCAATGACTTCATCGATGCTGCTGGTGGCAGTGTGGCCAGATTTGGCATCAAAGTCTAATACCGGGTCAATGATGGCACATAACTTTTGCTCAACATCAGCGAGTACGTGTGTGTACGTTTCAGTATCGTTATGTAAGAAAGAATGAACTTGCATGCCAACCTCGCTATAAGAATGTTTGAAACTTTAAATAACACTTAAGTATGATATTGAATCGTATATAATATTTGACATACCGACTACTTATCTATGTCTAACAATATAACAATGATCATACAATTTATCAATTTATATAATGTAAATAATGATAACTTGATATAATTGGTGATATCATTGATAATGAACCATATATTGTTAGATAATAATCCAAAACATATTGCTATCTTATTTAAGGAGCTCATTCTGACTACTTCTATTTCAGCACTGGGTACATCTACTCACAGTATAGATGACGATGCATCGTCTAATTCAGCAGACTTTGCCCCTATCGATCTTGCCAAACAAATGCAGCAAGCATCCATGCAAGCCAGCCAACTACTAAAATCGCTCTCACATCCTGATCGCCTGCTATTATTGTGTCAGCTAACTCAAGGTGAATACTGCGTCGGCGAGCTTGAAAGCTTGGTCGGTGTCGGGCAGCCAAGTCTGTCACAACAGCTAGGGATATTGCGTAAAGATGATCTGGTCGCTACTCGCCGTGAGGGCAAGCAAATCTACTACAGTATCGCAAGCGATGATGCTTTAGCGGTACTAGAGTTACTGTATCAACGTTTTTGTGCCAAGGCAGAGCAATAATATAGTGCTGCATTCAAACACTTGAACTTAGTATAAAAATGCTATCCATTGTGATAACGATTTTTGATGTGATGACGTACTGACATGCCTACTATCGCTGCTCGCTTGATTCCTACATGGCTGCGTCAATACCAGCTTACGACCTTACCAACTGATGTCATCGCTGGATTGGTCGTAGGGGTACTCGTCATTCCGCAGAGCCTTGGCTATGCTGTACTGGCAGGGTTACCGCCCGTTTATGGTCTATATGCAGCGATTGTACCCGTCATCGTCTATGCCTGGCTTGGTTCTAGTAATGTACAAGCGGTCGGTCCCGTCGCCATCACTGCGATCATGACGGCCAGTAGCCTACTACCTTATGCCGATAAGGGTGCTGAGCAGTATGCGCTGATGGCAAGCCTTCTTGCATTTATGATAGGAGCGCTGCTATGGATAGCTGGGCGTCTTAAGCTTGGCTGGATCATGCAGTTTATCAGTCGCGGGGTCTCAGCAGGGTTCGTGAGCGGAGCCGCTGTTCTAATTTTTATCAGCCAGCTTAAATATTTAACCGATATCCCCGTCTCTGGTAGCAGCTTAATCAGCTATTTGTCGAGTATGCAGTTGTATGCCCGTCAGCTACATCCGTTGACGCTACTTATTGGTACTGTCGCCTTCGCGCTTTTGGTAACAAATCGCTATGCGAGCAGATGGGTATGGCGCACATGGCTATCATCGTCTTATACCAAATGGGCGGAGCGCTTGTTCCCACTTATCTTACTTGGTATCGCAATTTTGCTGAGTATGGCATTGCACTGGAATGCGCTAGGAGTGGCAACCATCGGTAGTATTCCGCAAGGATTGCCAAGCTTTACGGTACCTCATGTGCCAGATGTTCAAGAAGCGCTTAGACTGCTACCAACAGCAGGACTGATGGCGCTTATTATATTTGTGTCCAGCAGCTCAGTTGCTAGCACTTATGCCCGGCTACGCGGTGAAAACTTCGATGCCAACCGCGAGCTGACTGGACTTGGACTTGCCAATCTATCTGGCGGACTGTTTCAAAGTTTTGCGGTCGCTGGTGGCTTTTCACGTACTGCTATCAACGTTGATTCAGGCGCTAAAACTCCGGTGGCCAGTCTGGTTACGGTGTTAGTGATGATTGCCGCACTGATCGCTTTTGGTCATGTACTTGCTCCACTACCTTATGCTTTGCTTGGTGCAACTATCATGGCCTCCATTATTGGACTGATTGACATTGACACGTTAAAGTCTGCGTGGCAGCGAGATCGATTGGATGCAGCAAATTTTATCGCCGCGTTTGCAGGCGTGCTAATATTCGGATTGAATATTGGACTGGTTATCGGTTTGATGGTATCGTTCGCCAGCCTTATCTGGCAATCGAGTAAGCCGCATGTTGCCATCGTTGGACAGTTAAACGGTACAGGACACTTTCGCAATATCAACCGTCATAATGTAGTGACCTTTAATAATTTATTACTATTGCGTATTGATGAGAGTCTATTCTTTGGTAATAGTGAGTCAGTACACCTGCGTATTTTAAACGCTTTGCAGCGCTACCCAGACGCGAATGAACTTATCTTAATCATGTCCGCAGTCAATCATATTGACCTGACTGCGCAAGAAATGCTCAGCACACTTAATGATGAGCTAGCGCTGCAAAATAAACGCCTGCATTTTAGCTTTGTAAAAGGGCCAGTCATGGATGTCATTGGTCATACTTCACTGATTACCAAGCTATCAGGGCAGGTGTATCTAAGCACTTTAGATGCCGTCAACGCATTAAAAGAATGCACTAAAAGATAGCGAGCGATGACTGGGTTTTTACGACATAGCATCAATTGCTGGTGTCGTCTGTCACAAAATATCGTTATGATAGAGTACGTATTATGCTATCTTGTTGTATAGACAAATTGGTTGAAATAGACTCTATTAGCTTCCATATCTTTACTGGTTTAATACGCTACAATCTTCTTTGATAACCCTACTTTAACAAACTCAATTGAATACAGTTATGACCAATGATATAACCATTTATAGACAAATTTATCCAAGCCAATGTATCAAAATCGCCGAGCTTGGCTATCGCTCAGTGCTCAATATACGTCCTGATGCTGAGGTTGATACGCAGCCTAATAGCTGTGATTTGGCCACAGCTACCGAGCAAGCAAACCTAACTTATCATCATCTACCTTTTGATGATGAGCGTTTGAGTATGATGACTGTGCAGCAATTTGCTGATTTTTATCGTACCGCACCCAAACCTATATTGATGTTTTGCGGGACTGGGGCACGCGCCAAGCTACTGTACCAAAGTGCGTTGATGCAAGGTTTGTTATAACGTTTATATATATTTAGCTTAAAACAATGGGTCTCAAAAACCGTATCTGTTAAGAAATAACGTATCTGAGAAAGTAACGTCTTAAACAGACACTAACTACATTTAATAAATCATTCTAAAAAAGGAGCTCTTATGAGCCATCAAGTTAGTATTACTGGACAAATCACCCCTGATCAAATCCCTATGATTGCTGAGAATGGCTTTAAGACCATTATTAATAATCGTCCCGATGGCGAAGAGCCAGGCCAGCCAACCAGTGCTGATATTGAAGCGGCTGCTACCGATGCAGGTCTTGCTTATAAAGAAGTATCATTTGCAGGTAGTGATCTCAATCAAAATCACGTCGAAGAATTTGCAGATTTTTTTAATCAAGCCGAGCAGCCAATGCTCATATTCTGCCGTACGGGCAATCGCTCGACAGGTATTTATGAAGCTGCTAAGCGTATGGATTTATTAGACGACTGATCTATCCAATTTAGGATAGATAATGCAATTCAAAACCGATGTAATACTACTGAGATAAATCCTGACAGTCAAAACTTAGCGAAATAACTAAAAGCTCATATAAATATATGGGCTTTTATTGTATCTGTAAGTATGTTTTAGGGTATATTTATAATGTTATTGCCACAAGGATTGTGGGCTATTTAAAGAGTCATTCTGATATGACTGTTAATTTTACAAGGAACGTTTCATGAGTAATACCGCATTGGCGCTACTTCCTCTGGCACTCGCCTATATCATGTTTACCTTAGGAACAGGGCTAAAACCTAGCGACTTTAAAATTATTATTACCTATCCCAAAGCCTTTTTTGTAGGCTTAATGAATCAAGTCGTTTTGGTCCCTTTAATTGCTTTAGCAGTTGTCTTAGTAATGGCACCGCCACCAGAAATTGCCTTTGGTATTATGCTGATTAGTTTTTGCCCAGGCGGCGTGACCAGTAATATGCTTACTTATTATGCTAAAGGTAATGTTGCACTTTCTGTTGCGCTCACTGGTGTGGTCAGTTTGTTATCAGTCGTCACCTTGCCTATCTTGATCACTCTGGCTTTTAATCATTTTATGAAAGGGCAAGCAGGCTCTATTAGTGCTATCAAAATTGGTCTTGTCATGTTTTTATTGACCACCCTACCTGTGACCCTCGGCATGCTCGCTCGCCGTAAATTCACTCGCTTTATGGTGCGTAGGAGCAGCATTCTAAATAGCTTGGCCAGTATCTTTTTTGTGTTGATTGTTTTTGCAGCCATCGCTTCTAACTGGGAACTACTAAAGTCACAGTTAACATCGATGGGACTTGAGCTAGTTCTTATTATTATGGCGTTGTTTGTATTAAGCATTTTAACGTCTAAGGTGTCAAAACTTAGCTGGTTTGACACCAAAACGATTTCGATAGAGACCAGCATTCAAAACAGTACAACTGCGATTACTTTAGCCCCTATTATTATGGGAACAGCGGTTGGTTTACCCGCTATCGCCCTACCTGCCGCCGTATATGGGGTGCTCATGTATGTGATTGCGCTACCGATTATTGCTTTGATTCGAAATAAGAACTGATTATATCTGACAAAAAAACCACCTCAAAAGAGGTGGCTTCTTAAACTAACTTTGTAGCTGAACAGCTTACTGCATGATTAAATATTCAAACGCTGACAGTGCTGCTTTACTACCCTCACCCATTGCAATATTAATCTGCTTAAAGGGTACAGTCGTCACGTCTCCACAAGCAAAGATACCTTTTCGGTCAGTGCGGCAACGCTCATCAATCTCAATCTCACCAAAACGGTTTAAATCGACAAAGCCTTTGATAAATCCAGTATTTGGCACTAAGCCAATCTGTACGAACACCCCTGCTAAGTCACGCTCATAGGTCTCACCTGAGCTGCGATCTTGATACACGATAGAAGTCACTTTGCCATCAGTCGCTTTAATCTCTTGCGTCGCTGCACCAGTGATAAATTCGATATTGTCTTTTTCTTTAGCTTTATTAATCAATACTTGATCCGCTTTTAATTCATCAGCGAACTCGAGTACCGTTACATGCTTCACAATACCTGCAAGATCTAACGCCGCTTCCACACCTGAGTTGCCGCCGCCAATGACTGAAATATCTTTACCTTTGAAAAAAGGACCGTCACAATGCGCACAGTAAGCAACACCTTTACCGACATTTTCTTCTTCACCTGGTACGCCAAGCTTACGCCATTGGGCACCAGTTGCTAGAATAATACTGCGAGTCTCAAACGTCTCACCCGTGTTAAGATGGATGCTATAATTTTCGTCTTTGGTCTCGCCAATCTCTTTAACACTGACATGCTCTTTTGACGTAATATTATATTCATGTAGGTGTTTCACAAAATTGGTCGATAAGTCAGTGCCGTTAGTTAAGGGTACAGAAATCAGGTTTTCGATATCCTGTGTGTCTTTTACCTGTCCACCAATACGGTCAGCGACCATCGTCACTTTAAGACCTTTGCGCGCAGTATAAATCGCTGCCGCTACCCCAGCAGGTCCCGCACCGATAATAGTAACATCCTGCTGCTCTAACTGCTCTTCGTCACCACCCGCTTCTGCTAATAAATCAGGAAACTGCTCTTGTAGCTTTTCGATCAGCTTAGCGGTATCAATCAGACCATTCGCAAATGGCTTACCGTTTAAAAATACAGCTGGTACGCCTTGGATATTGTTCGCCTCAACCTGCTCTTGGAACAGCGCGCCATCGATCATCTCGTTACTGATATCATCATTTAAGAGTGCGAATTGGTTCAACGCCTGCACAACTTCTGGGCAACTGTGGCAAGACAACGATACGTAGGTTTGGAACTGTAATGGTTTATTAAAACGCTTAATGAGCTTTTGAATGCCTTCATCTAGCTTTAATGTATGTCCACCAGCCTGAAGAATTGCTAAGATAAGCGACGTAAATTCGTGACCGCCTGGGATACCGCTAAATACAATGCCTGTATCGGTAGGTGTCTCATCAATATGACTACGAACCGCAAAGCTGATTGGGCTTGGCAAGCTGTCGTCGTTTATTTGTGCATCGAAGTTAATCTTATCGGTGGTACCAGCAATTTTGGTCAAAAAATCAACCAACTCGTCACGTTTTTCATGCTCACCACTACCCAATACAAAGGTAATCGGACGAGTCATGTTTTCACTATAGCTTTTGACAGCATCTAATAAGCTTTGATCTATCATATTTGTTCCTTATCATTATTGGTTATGTAACGGCAATGCGCCTATTGTACGTTTGAATACAAATTTTTTAGTACTAACAATTTTGTTTAATATCTTATAAACAATAGGCTGATACCCTTTAATGTCCCTATTATCATAGGTTTCATGATTTTGAGCAAGCTGGTAAACTCAAACTTTATGTTTTATAAAACAAATCGTAAATACGTTTAATTAATTAAATATAAACTTATGGACGAATAATAACCATGGTATAGCCGTGATTTTTTCGCTACAATCAAATGAAGCGAATAGGAAGAGTTCCTATTTGTCTAGTGGCAGATTCGCTTTTATGCTGGTTTATCGAAAGACATTTCTGCTGATATTAAGCTTTATCACTATTGAATCAAACCTCAACTAGGTTCAATAAAACCTAAGACTTACAATCAGAGCAATGCATCATGACAACCTTTAAGACAAGACACTGATGCTTATTGCAGGGTTGTGTTTTATAACAAGGATGACAATATGAGAAAGACTGATACGTTACAAGACAATAGAGACATTATTGCCGAACTTAAGCAGAAAGATAGCCATTTTGCCAGTATTTTTGATGAACACACAGCGCTTGATCAGCAAATCAATCAGCTTGATAAAGATATGGTTACACATGCAAGTAGAGATGACGAAATCGAAAAAATGAAGCGACGAAAGCTATATTTAAAAGATGAGATTTATAAAATAATTGATAAAAATAAACTACAATCTCAGGCTTAGCGCTTCATATCTTATTAGTGCAAAAATACAAACATTTTTTAATAGTATAAAACCCTTATCAACTTTTACTGATGGGGGTTTTATTTCATAGCACAACTAACGAATCGCTTTGAATATTTATCAATAATTATTAACCGCCTATGATTTCGCCGCCATTGACATGTATCACTTGGCCTGTCACATAGCTTGCATCATCACTTGCTAAGTACAAGTAAGCAGGCGCGACCTCGTTCGGTTGACCCGCCCGTCCCATCGGCGAGCTTTGACCAAATTTTTCGACCTCATTGGGCGTGAATGATGCCACGATAAGCGGTGTCCAGATCGGTCCTGGTGCGACACCATTAACTCGAATACCTTTGTCATTACCCATCAAATTGTTGGAGAGCGCACGGGTAAAGGACAAGATAGCGCCCTTGGTCGCTGCATAATCAATGAGATGATCGCTACCTCGGTAGGCGGTGATAGAGGTAGTATTGATGATACTACTGCCCACCTGCATATGTGGCAGGGCATATTTACTCAGCCAAAAATGCGGATAAAAATTGGTATGAATTGTCTCGTTGAGCTGCTCGGTGCTGATATCCGTTAGCGTTTGCTGCTCGACTTGTCGGCCCGCATTATTGACCAAAATATCGATACGGCCGAACTCAGTGAGCGTTTTGTCTATCAGCTCTTTACAGTTAGCCTCCTTTGACAAGTCAGAGGCAACCAATAGGCAGCGGCGCTCATAAGACTCAATATGCTTTTTAGTCACTTTGGCATCTTCATCTTCACAAAGGTAGCTTACCACCACGTCTGCGCCTTCTTTGGCAAACAAAATAGCTACCGCTTGGCCAATACCGCTATCGGATCCCGTCACAATCGCCACTTTTCCAGCCAGCTTGCCGTTTGGATAGTCGCGCGGCAATACTTCAGGATTTGGGTGTTGTTGTTTTTGCGAACCTGGCAAAGACTGCTCTTGATGAGGAAAATCTTTATTTTCTGATTGATTACTCATGATTTTACTCCTTTATTATCATATTCATTCTTATAGTAGTCGTGATTAAACGAGCTTTTGAATAACCCACCGCTTCTTATCGTTTAAAGCTTGTTATCAGCTTAAAGAATCTAAAATAAGGATTAGGTAAAATCTGGTGTCAGCCTGTAGACGAGATGTAAAAAAAGACCCTATCAACATCTGCTGATAGAGTCTTTGTCTATGTTACTAGCTCTAAACGTACTTAGTAGCCAGTCCTATAGAAGTATCTAAATAATAAATCGACTACTTAGATTTTACCAACCAAATCAAGGCTTGGTTTTAGCGTTGCTTGACCTTGTTCCCAAGCTGCTGGACATACTTCACCGTCGTTGTCACGCACATACTGGGCCGCTTTTACTTTACGAACCATGTCTTTTGCGCTACGGCCAATGCCTAAGTCATGAATTTCAGCAACTTTGATTAGGCCATCTGGATCTACTAAGAAAGTACCACGAAGCGCAGCGTTGTCTTCTTCGATCATGATGTTAAAGCCACGAGTAATTTTACCAGTACCGTCGCCTAGCATTGGATACTGTACTTTACCAATCGCTTCTGAAGAATCATGCCATGCTTTGTGTACGAAATGCGTGTCAGTTGATACTGCGTATACTTCAACGCCGAGGCCCTTTAGCTCTTCATAATGGTTGGCCATGTCTTCTAATTCAGTTGGGCAAACAAAGGTAAAGTCATGTGGGTAGAACATAAAGATCGCCCAGCTGCCTTTTACGTCTTCTGAAGTAATTGTTTTAAACTCACCATTTACAAAAGCTTCTGTTGAGAATTCTGGAATTTCTTGATTGATAATAGCTGCCATGATTGGCTCCTTTTTTGATTGAATGTTCTTAAAATAAATTTTGGTCATATATTTGACTATTTCTGCTAAGCCTTTAACTCTCTTGGCTACCAGACAAACTATACGCGAATTTTATGGTTAATCCAGTTAAAAGTTTTTAATGTGATGTTTTGTTTTATTAAACTTGTTAAACTATTATCTCTAATTTTTATCATCAGTGTTTTATAGGTAAATCACCACCTTGTGTCAAATTATTGTCTCGGTTAAATTACTATAATAAATTGTGTTAACAAGCTCGTTAATAGAGAGGTTTTATGATTACTTTACGTCAACTTGAATTTGCCTTAGCCGTTGCGAAACACCGTCACTTTAAACGCGCAGCTGAAGAGTGTAACATTTCACAATCTGCGCTCAGCCTCGGTATCGCTGAGTTAGAAAAGCAGCTTGATACGCAGATTTTTGAGCGTAATAACAAGCAAGTGCTTATCACCCCGATTGGACAAGATATTTTGACGCGAGCGCAGCGGGTGTTCTCTGAAGTCAGTGATCTGACCACGCGCGCGCATAGCCATCAGACGCCACTTGCTTATCCGATGACGGTCGGGATTATTCCAACGATTGCGCCATACTTACTTCCCAAAGTATTGCCCGCACTGCGACAGCATTATCCTGAGTTTCGTATGACCATCGTTGAGCAACAAACCGAGCGCCTACTCGAACAGGTCCGCTACGGACATATCGATACTGCCATTATTGCCCTACCATATGCCGTCGATGGGCTGCATAGTTTTGAGTTTTGGAGTGAGGACTTTTTTGCTGTATTTCCCAAAGATGATAACCATGCCAAGCTTGAGACCATCAATGCTGATGAGCTCGCGACAGCCAATTTGATGCTACTTGGTGAAGGACATTGCTTGACTGATCAAACATTATCGGTCTGTCACTTTGATCGTGAGCAAATGAAATCGAGCTTTTCCGATGCCAGTTTAAATACCTTGATACAGATGGCACTTGCCAATATGGGGACGACGTTAGTACCAGAAATGGCGTTAGATCAGCTGCATCTAGAAAATCAAAATGCAGTCGCTGTACCGCTAGCAGAGGAAGGGCCCCATCGTCATATCGCCTTTGTAACTCGACTAAACTATGCGCGCGTCGATGATGTTAACTTGCTCGGTAAAGTGTTTAAACAAGCGTTTGAAGAAGCTGCTGACAAAGAGTAATAGGGCGGTATAGTGTATTAGCTCATTAACCGTCATAAAGGTAAAATATGGACGATTTGTCGCAAACAGAAGCTGCGCTTGGTCTTGGTTTTGCAAGGCACTTATCTGCGATTGATAGTGATATCAAGTCGGCGGAGGTTGATGCGCTTTGGCAAGATATCGCTACTCGCTATAATGAAGCAACACGTGCTTATCATACTCTACGCCACCTTCAGCAATTGTTTGCACAGTTTGAACAGGTTAAGCATAAGCTTTATGAGCCACATATCATTGCATTAGCGCTTTATTATCATGATGTGATATACAATCCAACAAGCACTAATAACGAACAAAAAAGTGCAGAACATGCTGTAGAAGCGTTAAGTCACTACCTAAGCGTTGAACAATGCCAGTATATCTCAGCGCTTATCATGATGACCGCTAACCATCAGCTTGATGAGTTGGCAAACCCTAACAAAATCAGTGATGCCGCTTATTTACTAGATATGGATTTGAGTGTTTTGGGTGCGTCTTGGCCTGAGTATGAACAATATACAAAAGCCGTACGCCAAGAATATAGTCACGTTCCGCTGACGGATTATTGTACGGGACGAATGGCTGTATTAAACGGACTCTTGGCGCATCCTAAACTTTATCTGACCAACTATTACTATGAGCGGCTTGAGATGCAAGCACGGGATAATATCAAACGCGAACTTACTTTACTTGCAGCTTAATAAATAATTCACTGCCCTGCCGTGCAGGATGTGAATTATAGCTCGTTTCCATTATTTCAATATCGAAATGCTTCTCGAAACGTTGTTGGTACTCTTCTTTTGTACCGCCAAAAGGTGGTTCTTGACGTCCAAAATCGACGTTAAATAATAAGCCAACTAACTTGCCTTGCGGTTTTAGTAGCGCTGCCATTTGCTGGACATATTCATCACGGCGTGACGAATTTATCGCACAAAAAAACGTCTGCTCAAGTATCCAATCAAACTGATACTGCTCAGCAGACAATTCAAAAAAGTCAGCACAGATTAAATGTTCAGTCGGAAAGTCAGGATAGCGCTCGGCAAAGTCATTAATTGGCGCTGGGGCAAAGTCCACCAACGTGACATTAGTAAAGCCTTGCTCGTGCAGATAGCCAACCTCGTAAGCATTACCTGCCCCTGGCACTAAAATGGCCTGCTGCTTAGCAGATTCAGGCAATTGATCTACATAAGCTTTGAGCGGCGGTGATACCTGCCCCATATCCCATTGTATACTGCCCGTCTTATAACGTTGCTGCCAAAACTCGGCTTGATTGACGTTTTCCATATGATATTTATCCTTGCTTACTTGTTTTAAGTAATACGCTTTGTACCATTATGGGCTATCATATCAGTATTATGCAGGTTAATTGACTCTATTATTAATATACCATCCCTAATCCAACTGCCCTGTCCTACCTGCCAGCATATCATGCCAGTGCCGATAATCTGGCATCGCTGTCGCCACCGTTTGCCAAAAAGCATGGCTATGATTGGCGTGATGTAAGTGACACAGCTCATGAACGATGACGTATTCAGTACACTCAATCGGATAGGCTGGCAAATATATAGACAGCCAAATTCGCCGCGCTCGCGTATTGCAGCTGCCCCAGCGCGTATGCATTTTTTTTAGGCGTATTTCATTGGCATAAGCACCGATCACTGGTTGCCACTTTTCAAACAGCGATGGCATGATAGAAGCGAGATGTTGCCGATAATAGGCGAGTTTTTCATCATGGCTGAGGGTGATAGATTGCTCGGTACCCCAAAGCAAAACAGGGCTGTCAGCGGTTGAAAATTGTGCTGAATGGATTTGTTTACGCTGGTGCTGCTCTAAAACTTGGGCATGATTGGCAAGCGCCCAAGGTATGCGCTTGGCAACAGCTTGCTCAATTTGCGCTGTACTGATAAATACTGGGACAGACACCATCAAAGCATAGGGTTTCAAGCGAAAATTGATATTTTTGACGCGTTTTTTGGTCACGTATAGCTCAATGCCGGCCTGCGCAAGATGTTGTCTAATCGTATGTAAACTGATGCCACATCTCCTTGCTTAGTCATCGTTAGAGTTGCGCCACTGAAAAATAAGGGCTACTAAATAAAAGCTACGAAGATAAGCTTTTCGCAGCACATAAGGACGATTATGCCCATCGACCATTATTATGATTTTTTATTTAGCACTTACCCCAGTTGCAGTGCTTGCAAATGATTGTCAAAAGACATCTGATGCACCTGACTGTCTTTGATAATACGCGGAACTCTTTCAATCTTACGCGTGTCGATTGCGCCTGACGCTAACGTATCTTGTATTTCTAACGTCGTTAACTGCCCTTGTCCATCACTAACGATAAAGCCTGATTTTTCGCTGCCACTCTTTTTAGAAGTTTGCTCTTTAAAGGCTTGACTGGCTAACATAGAAGCTCCAGCACAATCTGGCAAACTGACATCATCAATTAGCTGCCGCGTATCTAAATCGTAAATCGCCGCACAGCCGCCGATGGGCGTGGTGACACACAATAAATCACACTCGCTATCGACAGCGACACTGGCGATATACTGGTGAAAGCGCTGCCACTGATCATGAGGCATGATGAGCGGTTCAAAATTAGCATCACCGCGCCTATGCGTCAGTACCAGTGGTACATTGATATGTTTATCCCCTTGAAACTGAATGCCAATCATCACTGTACCATCGTCATGCATAGCGAGATGACGCACACTCATCTGATTGTGCGCTGGGATAACTTGCTCCAGCAATGCGCCAGTATGACGATTGAGATACACAAGCGAAGGGCGCATGCTATCGAGGTTTAGCTCTTCTCGAGACGCGCGCTCGGTTTTGATACCGCCATTGGCGATCACTAGTGTGTTGCCGTCAGGATGCATAATCAGCTCATGAGGGCCGATACCATAAGCGTCATATTCTGCGATTTTCTTATAGCCATCAGCAGCGTCATAGATACCGATTTTACCATCTAGGCTTACTGTATCATTTTCAGTCACATATAAAAGCTTTCCATCTAAGCTATAGCAAGCATGACCATAAAAATGCCGCTGGCTTACCGCTTTGATAGCGTTCGTGACTTGTCCACTAGCGGTGTCTAGCACCCAAAACCTCTCACTAGGGCGACGACCCATCACCACGACATCACGGCAAGGAGGCTGATTTTTCACGCTATCTTGAGTAACATGCGGCATACCACATAAATCATCAACAGATGGCTGCACAACGATATCGTGCACACGCTCAGGCATGGTGGTCTGCCAGACGATCTGTCTATCAGCATCGATACCGACGACACCAAAGTCGCTGTCAAGCTGCCTGTTAGAGCTATTAGCACCAGTAATATTCTTTGGCATAGATGCCACACCGCTTACCCAGCTTACGGGACGTGCCACCATGGTGGTGGTATGCAAAGCAGTAAAATCAGGAGCATTTGTTGTCTCTTGATAATACTGCTGATACGCTTGCTGCCATGCCTGCCACTGTGCGCGGACACCGGTCACGTAATCTTGCAAGCTTGCATCGGGCTGGTGCCGCTTTCGATAATAATGATGGATGCCGACCAGTGCTGCCGTGCCTGTGATACTAGCGAGCGCTGTCAGCACAGATGACGTTAATAACCTCTGACTGGACTGATCGCTAATATCAAGCGCCAACATGCTAGTCTTCGTTTCATTAATACGTTTATGCATTGCTTAATCACCATCAGTACTATTAAAGCCCACACGAATACCGAGTGTCGGAATCATCTGGCGCTTCATAATACGGGTAATGGTAGTCAGATGATCATATAATTCTTGCTGCACGGCCTTATCAGCTGTAGCAATATCTTCTGGCATTTGTGCCAACAGAGTGGTGGCGTCTACAAGTGCCGTTGATAAATTATCAGCGACTTCGTTTTCGCTATTACTGCCGAGGATAGCGGTTAAGACAGGATCAGTCAGCGCTTCATTTAACGTGGCTAATTTGGTATTGATGATGGCGCGGCTTTGACCCGCTGTCGCGGCTGGTAGATGACCTTTGGCTTTACCCGTCAGTCCCAAAGGCTGATCAACGGCGTTAGATTTCATGGTCTCAACCAACGACAACAAAGAATTAAACCATTGGTTCAAGCCTTGATCGCTATCTACCGTCTTATCAATTGCCAACAGCTCAGTGGCATTCTTTTGCCAGTGGTTTCCGATATCTTGTAAGCGCGTACTCAAGGCATGACTTGCGCTTATCACGTAAGCACACTGGCCAGCATCCAAACTCTCGTTAGCATAAAGTGCCTCTTCCAACCCTGGCACTCCTTGTACAATGGCACTTTCGTTAGCGAGCTGCTCAGCGCTTAGGTTTGGATTGGCAGCGATAAGATCTGCCACACCACTATGTACCAGTCCACGCTCATCAGGATAATAATTGATATATAAGTTGCTCATACTGGCGGTCGCAGGGCCAAAATTGATCATCTCAGCGCGCGCCCACGCTTGGGCTAACATCAGCCATTGATCACGCAGCGCTTGTAGCTCATCACCGCTGACTGCTCCTGACTGACAATGCTTTTGCGCCAGTTTATGCATCAGCTCGCTTTGCTCTACAGCATCAGCATAGGCGGGAATAACGATATCATTTGCCACGTGAGTCAGATAGGTTTTTTCTGTCTCAGCACTAATATCGACAGCGACAATTTTCTCTATACTATTATTTTTATCGTTTACAGAAGACGTAGTAGCGCTATCTTGTACGACTTTTTGGCTATCAGTCTCTGGCGTTTTGTTTTCATCTGCAGGTTTGACACAGCTGATCAGTAGCCCAGCACTCAAAGCAGAGAGCGTCATCGCTAAAGCATGGTTTATTTTCATAAGTTTCTCGGTATTTGTATGAACATGATGGCTGAAAAGTTGATAAAAGCAATCACAGTAATATCAATATATTCAGTCATTAAAATTGTAGCCGTTAACGATCAACGCTGATCCGCGCTTTTATAACGGCTCTTTTTATAACGATTGTAAGAACGCTGTCAATTCAGCGCGTCCTTGCTTATCTAGCTGTAGTACTTTTTGCTTTTGTTTTTCTGCCTCACCGCCATGCCAAAGTACAGCTTCCATCAATGTACGAGCGCGGCCATCGTGTAGAAACGTCGCTTGTGGATCGACCGTTTGCGCAAGGCCAATCCCCCATAAAGCTGGCGTTCGCCATTCATAGGAATTGGCTAAAAACTCTACTTGCGTGTCTTTTGGCGGCAGCTTACCAGCGGCCGTCCGATCGGCAAGCTCGTCGCCCATGTCATGCAGCAGCAAATCAGTATAAGGATAGATCACTTGTCCATGCTGCTCAAGATGGTCATCGTCGGTTTTTGGCAACTGATATCTTGGCGTATGACAGCTTTGGCAACCCATATCATAAAAGCGTTTTTTGCCCGCAAGTACTAGTTTATCGTCGGCATTGCGGCGATGCGGGACGGCAAGATTGCGCGTATAAAATTCGACAAACTTGGCCACTTCATCATTGACTTCCACAGGCGGCTTGCCATTGACCTGCTCATCAGCGCCCGTGGTCGCGTTGACACACGCTGTCTGCGTTGGCATACAGGATTCATGAGGACGAATGTTAGAGGTCAACCCCATATCTTCATTAAAGGCGCTTTGGTTTTGTGTT
The DNA here is from genome assembly GCF_051847555.1 of Psychrobacter sp. 1Y4. NCBI lineage: Bacteria > Pseudomonadati > Pseudomonadota > Gammaproteobacteria > Moraxellales > Moraxellaceae > Psychrobacter > Psychrobacter sp. 1Y4. The sequence goes on from NZ_JBPYDE010000002.1 coordinate 249,518, forward strand.
AAAAGCTTAGTCTGGCCGGCCTTCCAACCAAAGCGTCCCAATGCAGTTTTACCTGTTTGTGGATCCATAACCCAGTTAAACTTACCGCTGATATCGTCACTGTTATTTTCCACTACTTGTTTTTTAATGTCGTCGTCAGGTATTTGCTCCAGCAGCCCAAGCCCTATCATCGGTAGAGCAACGCGCGGCGACACCATTAGTTCGTCATCAAACGCGCCATAACCTGGGCGTGTCAGATCAAAGGTTGGCGCGCGCAGGGTCTCAACGTGACCATCAGCAAAAGTAACGGGCTTGTCGGTCCACTGCACACTAATACGTGCTTCAGCGGGCACGCCCTGAATACCGCGATCTTGCAGTTGGCCGCCATACATTGGATGGACGACTTTTTCGATCAGCGAGTCTTGCAGCTGCTGACGCTCCTCAGCTGTAGTCGCAGGCATCGCTAGACGAATCAGCAAGCTGTCGGCATCGTCCTCACTACTCATCGGCGCATGACCACGGCCGTCTTTGATGTGACAAGACTGGCAGGCAGCGACGTTAAATAACGCGCCCAAACCATCACGGCTATCGGTACTGGCAGGGGCGACGACCCATGGCTGGCGAAAGAACGCATTACCAATAAAAAAGCTACCCTTACGTGAGGCCGATAGATTGGAGGACGGTTTAGAGTAACTCTCGCTACTCGTAATGCTAATACCAGTATCACCGCCTTGCTTGATCTCTTGCGGGTCAAATGTCGCAAGCTGCGTCATTGGCACGCCCGCCAGCGCTTCAATATCTTGAGCACGCTTAGGTGTGACCGCTTGTGCCTCTGCGCTATCCGCTACCTCGTTTTTATTTTCAGATACACTATCAGTCGGTTGACAAGCGCTGATCGCCACTGCGCCTATGAGTGTTAGCGTAAGTTTATAGATAGTACGTTGGAGGATTAAAGCAGGGATGGCAGAGGGTTTGGCAGAAGTGACGCTCATAGAAGTTGCCTTAGTTCACAAGTAGAACCATTAAAATCAGATGCTATACGGTTTTAATCAGTCTGTTGACTGATATACTGGTACACACTGGCCTATCGGCTTATTTTAATGCTCAAAAATACGCTGCCAACCATTGCCAGCAACGTATATATTATATCTGATTGACGCTTTTATCAGGACTTGTCTTACAAACTTATAATGACTCAACAGACATGACAAGCAGTATAAACCAATCTATTTAAACAGATAAGCGTCAACTTAAAACTGAGAGCCTGCATCGGCATCTAAGTTGTCGATACCGACCGCTTTTGCTGCATTTTCGATACCAGCAGTCAGTTCTTGTAAGCTAGTAATGCTACTCTCAATCCAGCCACGACGCGTGTTTTGCTCTTCAGCCGAGATACCTTGTTTACTCACTTGACCTGCTGTAGCAATCATTTGATCAACCTTAATGCCTTCTTCTTCGCCTTTTTTAACGATGAAATTAAAAGCATCTTCTACTTTGATAAAGTCAATGGCCAATTTATCAGCGGCGTCTGAGTGTCCGTTATCAATAAGATACTGATGAATACCGTAACCCCCAACGGTTTCGCCAGTGACTGTTTGATAGCTACCACTGAATACATTTTGGATACCACGTGCATTATTGGCATAACTTAAGTGAGTCAAATCACTAAAGCATTCGTGCTCGTCTTCTGTTGACCCAGTCACAAACGCTACCTGTATGCGCTCAGAAGCCAGCTCACCCAGTGCTAAGCTGCCCATTTGATACATGATTTGACGTAAAGCATTATCATTTTTACGCGCTATAAGATCACTACGTAAAGTATTTTCGCTATCAGGTTGCCACTCAGCTTCCATCGCTGTTAAGTCATCAACCAATAGCTGAGTCGCCGCCTTTAAAAAATTACCGCGACGTTCACATATACTGGCGTCATCATTGACGATATCACCACTGGTACATTGCCCAGCTTCAGTGGCATAGTCAGTCACTGGACGCTCTCCTGCACCCGCACTCACACCATTGGTGTCTTGACCCCATAGCATAAACTCAATTGCATGATAGCCTGTTGTGACATTGGCTTCACTACCACCGATCTCATTCATTTCTGCTAGTAGCTCAGGGGTAATTTCGCTGGTATCTTGTTTAATACTGCCAACCGTAATACTATCGCTATTGATAATATTGTCCTGGCTATTGTACTCACCTTCATAGCTATCACTGACATAATCAATCAACGCTTCATCAAGTGGCCATGCATTTATTTGACCTTCCCACCCATCGACGCTGCCGATGGCACGCTCGTCATTAGCCGTGACAAAACCTTCATCAAAACGGAACACTTCGGTTTGTGAATAGGGCTGACGCGCCGCTTTATAAGCAGCTTTTGCAGCATCTAGGTTAGCTTTAGTTGGTGTTGCTACGTAGGTTTCGACCGCAGTTTGTAGGGCTTTTGCTGTGTCTAGTGAGTCTTTATAGGCAGCATGTGCCATATTGGCATAGCTACTTACCAGTCGATCAATGTGAGCTTGCTCGGCAGCTGAGCGCTGTCCATCATCAGATGTTTCTGCGCTTTGCACTTCTGTCTGTGTAACAGTAGTGTCCTCTTCTGTCTGTTTGGTACAACCCGACACCATTAGTATCGCGGTAAGTGCAGTAGCTAAAGTAGTTGGTAAAATCTTGCGGCTCGTTACTGTGGTAAATGTCATACACATCCTCAAAAATTTTTGCAAAAGAATTTATCAATTTTGACCAAATACTAAAGTTTGACCAAATATTATTAGGCATTTTGTCCCTAGAGTCGTAAGCGCACTTATCTTTATATGACGACTCTTTTTAGTCATACATCTAATTATGCATAATAAAAATGTTAGCGTTACAGCCATAATAAATACTAATGAAGTATAAAGTTATTGATAATCATTATCAATATTTAATTTAATATTAATATTTTTTCAATAACTACTCTCTACCTTTCATAAATTTACAGCAAAAAAAAGAGCCAGCAAAGTGCCAGCTCTTTTTTTTCGTTATTCAATAAAATGTTATTCGATACAAATACGTATTTGGTGCTTAGTTTATGCTTTGTGGTGAGTTGATAGTCAACTCTACGCGGCGGTTTTGCTGACGACCATAATCTGTACCATTATCAGCAACTGGACGAGACTCGCCATATGCAACCACATTGATACGGTTGGAAGATACGCCACGTGCAGTCAAATAGTTAGCGACTGAGTAAGCGCGGTCACGCGATAGACGCATGTTATAAGCATCCGAACCTTTGCTATCAGTGTGGCCTGCAATATTTACTGTCGTTTTATTATATTGGTTCATTGTTGATGCAAGCTTATCTAATGTTGGCTTGAAAGAAGAACTCAATGTTGCATCGTCAAATGAGAAAGTAATATTACCTGGCATAACCAAGTCAATGTTACCCGTATTCGGATTTTGCTCGACCGTGACGCCCGTGCCAGCCATTTGTTGCTCAAGCTGCTTTGCTTGACGTTCCATATAGTAACCAACGCCAGCACCTAGCGCCGCACCGATAGCAGCATCACGACCAGTCTTATCGCCACCAGTAGCCTTTGAGATTGTCGCACCACCTGCTGCACCAACTAAAGTACCCAAAGCCGTTTTATTCAAACGCTGTTGTCCAGTGTTTGGATCAGTGGTACAACCGCTCAATGCTAGACCTGATGCTACTGCTGCAATCATTAATTTATTACGCATAATATTCCCTCTTAAGTTAAATTTATTCATTGTACTCTGTTGTATTCTAGAATTTTTCCTCTAAAAACACGCTATTAATATGATTGATATGCGACATATTAGGGTTTAGTACAGTTAACGATTATAACGTTTTTGAAAAGAATCAAAAGCAGTTATATTTGACAGTCGTATAAGTTCACAAGATACCAAACATTAAACAGCTTGTTAGGTGTTATTCACACTCGTCATTATTATCGCAAGCAAGTTCTGTCTATGTGTAATATTTTGTCACATCTATGTATAAGAAGTGCATGAGACCTTACACACACTGTTATCGATACGATTATATAAAGGCAGTAAATACTGTAAAACGTCCTCAATATATACTTTTTTCTAAATAGTAAAAATATTATTATTCAAAATATTCTCGATTTTAGCCAATAGTTATAACCGTAAATATAACGAAATATTTGTAGTATTTGCTACCGAAAGTGATGTTAACACTCGTACACTGTTATTGCTTTCTGCTAAACTCGTGCCTGCTTAGTACTATAAATTTATCGTTTTATTTAAATTTATATGGCTCACGTTGCTATATCTATATAAACCACTTGTATTTTCTCTATAGTATTAGCAGCCCTTATAACATTAGCAACGATTACTACGACAAATAAAAAAGGACTTATCGTGCAATTGACTTCTACTATTCAAAAACTGCATGAGCGCGCTCCCAGACTCGGCAAAGCCCTCTCTCTTGCGACGGCTACGGGTGTTATTACTGGGAATAGTATCGGCGCGAGCATACCTATATGGTTTATGGGCGCTGCCAAAACCATTACTGGCGCGAAAATTGCTGATGATACTGTCATTAAAGTGACCAATTATTGGATAAATAGCAATAATGCTTTGATTGATAATATTTTACCTAATAAAGATTGGCGTATTAACCTACCTGATGACGTGCATTCGAAGGGTAAATACTTGCTGATTAGTAATCATCAATCATGGGTCGATACCAGTATCGTACAGTATGTTAGCGAAAAGCGCTTACCATTAACGCGTTTTTTTACCAAGTTTGAGCTGATCTATATTCCTGTCATTGGACAAGCCTTTTATTTTTTAGACTTTCCTATGATGCGCCGGCATTCAAAAGAAGCGGTAGCGAAAAACCCAGCTCTACAAGGTAAGGATATAGAGGAGGCCAAACGTGCTTGTGCTTTGTTAAAAAGCAAACCTTTTACCCTATTAAACTACTTAGAGGGTACGCGTTTTACTAAAGCCAAACACGCTAAGCAGCAATCGCCTTATAGTCATTTACTCAAGCCTCGTGCAGGCGGTCTTGCACTCGCTATTAATGCTTTGGGTGAGGATATCGATGGTATTTTAGACATGACCATCGTTTATCCTGATGGCATACCAAGCTATAGCGATTTGTGGAAAGGCAACATCAAACGCTTGGGAGTCGATGTCCGCTATATCGAGATGCCTGACACGCTGTTCACTGCTATCCAAAAAGGTGGTTACGAAAAAGATGAATCGATTAAAGCTGAGATGTTTGATTGGGTTGGGGACGTATGGCAACAAAAAAATGAACGTATCGATACTATGCTCGCTGAGTTTGTCTCCAACTCTGAACCTAACAATGCTTAAGACTAAATTGCTCTAATATAACCATCGACGATATAAGGTATGATTGTGTCCGCCTCTACTACTCCTTTTGTTACAGATACCAAGCCGCTGCCCAATCAGCTAAAAACCTCGTTATCAGAACCAAAGCCTCCTAGGCGTCCACAGCCGAACCGGTTAAAGTTGGCTTATGATATTGTGATGCTTATCGCTATTAGTATTGACCTACTATTTATTAGCATCGATGCAATTTTGATGAGTAACTTTAGTAGCCATGTGGCAGGATGGTTGGCGATTAGTGATGGACTTAGCTGGTATCAGACCAGCTTGCACGATCCGCTACGTACCATAGGTGGGTTCTTTACCATATTTTTGATTATTGAGCTGCTGGTACGTTGGGCAATTGCTATTAAAGATAAGGTCTATTATCGATGGTTTTTCTTTCCATTTGTCCATTGGTATGAAGTACTTGGCTGCTTCCCGCAGCTACGTGCACTACGTCTGTTTCGAGCTGTGATAATCGGTCGACGCTTGCATCAGCTTGGTTATCAGGTACTACCGCAACCCTGGATCAACCGTATCAAGTTTTATATCGATGTGTTACTAGAAGAACTGTCTGATCGTGTCATTTTGACGACTATCTATAACTTTCGGCAACAGCTTACTGACTCTAACGCTCATAAATCGCTGATTAAATCGACTATTGAGCGCAATCGCGAGCAGATCGAAGCGATGTTGTTATCGTTGTTACGTCAAGAGCTTGCGCCCATGCTTCAAAAGCTTACTGATAAATCAGAAGGTGGTCAGATGATAGCAAACGAGGTTGGTAATGCCATTCAAGACGGACTCGCTAACACTCCTGAGCTGCGGCGTTACCTGCGTCTGATTCCGATTGCAGGTAGCCTCATTGAATCACAACTTCAACATATTGGGCATAATATTGGAGAAAATGTCGTCTACTCTCTCAACGAGCGTCTGCTGAAAGCTGAGCATATTGACGCATTGATGGTAAATATTGCCCATAGTATTGTAAATATTGATATCAATAATGCAGCACTGGAGGCGTTGCTTGCAAGTATCATCAATGATAGCTTGAGCGAATTTGAAGCACAAATCAAAATTCAGCAATGGAAACATCAAGATATGCTCAATTTATAACTTCTATGACCTAGGTACTGCTAAAAACAGGCCTTTATGATGATCGGATTTCAATTTTTATGTAACTATTTATGTCAATTTTTGTATGACTAGGGGCTTGTTAAATACCAGCAACCCTTAGTACACTGCTCGTTGATAGCGAACAAACTAACGATTTATTTATAGTAACAACTGCGCCGTGATCGCAGCGTTATTAGTATCTTTTAAGGATTTGCATTATGACGACTTCGAATACAGGCCAGCATGATGATATGACATCTCAACCTGCGATAACCTTTTATGGAAAGATGCTGACGTTTTCACGCCTGCAACTGAGAACCAATGATTTAACCGCTATTGAAGCACATTTATCAGACATGTTAAGCAACAAGAGCAGTCAGATTCCTGTCATCATCGACAGTAGCGTTGAACAAGATTTGTCCGCTTTGATTGAGCTTTTGTGGTCGTGGGGTTTACAGCCTATCGGTGTCGTAACAGGATTGCTTGATAGGCAAGCGCAGGCTCAAAGACTGGCGATATTCCCAGCAGATGGCAAACGCATAGAGCGTATTGTGTCTAGTAAAAAATCAGTCACTCAGTTGAGCCAAACCAACGCTGAAAAAACAGCAGATTTACAAGCTAAAGCAGACAGCAGTGCTGACGATACAGTCGTAAACAAAGATAATAGCACTGCAGATATTTCGGCTGAGACCTTGCTCAGTAGTGAGCACATCACCAGTATGATTTACGATCAACTGCTACGTTCAGGCCAAAGTATAAACCATGTTGGTGGTGATTTAATCCTAACCAATAGTGTCAATAGTGGTGCTGAAGCCATCACAGATAATAGCTTACATGTTTACGGGCGCGCCCAAGGTCGTCTAGTTGCGGGAGCTACGGGCGACAAAGACGCGCGTATATTTTGTCAGGTATTTAATCCATCCCTAGTCTCTGTCGCTGGCACTTATTGCTTGCGTGACAACCTGCCTGAAAATACTATCGACAAACCAGTACAAGTGCGTTTTGTAGAAGGGGAAGGCTTGGTGTTTACCGTCATGGAAAGCACTTAATATGCAACTATGTTATGTAAAAATAGCCAAACTATTTGATAGTTAAGGCTGTTTTTTATTTTGGCGAAAGTTAAAAAGTACTTACATAAGACTTCGTTAATATTCAAGTAAGGTAATTTAACAAAACTATCCTACTATAAATCTGTAAGTCAGCCACTATCTACAAGATTAGTAAACAATTATATAAAATAGGGTTTATCTCAACAGGTTTTTAGTGTTTGTTATAGACAAGCTATAAATTTTTGTTGATTTATGCTAGGCTTACGCTCGCAGATAGTAGTCGTATTATGCTTGTTATGTTTAACGATACATAATTATTATTAAATACTGAATCATAGATATCCAGTGCTGTAAGCATCAACATTATATTCACGTTTATTAAACGATTTTTAACTATCGAATATCCCATTGAATTATAGGAGTGTGCCATTGTGGCGAAGATTGTTGTAATCACTTCAGGTAAAGGCGGCGTGGGCAAAACCACGACCAGTGCCTCTTTTGCCGCAGGTTTAGCATTGCGTGGCTATAAGACGGTTGTTATTGATTTTGATGTGGGTTTACGTAATCTAGATTTGATTATGGGCTGTGAAAATCGCATCGTATATGACTTCGTTGACGTCATCAACGGTAATGCTCGTCTATCGCAAGCATTAGTCAAAGACAAGCAATTAGAGAATCTATATATTTTGCCTGCTAGTCAGACACGTGACAAAGATGCTTTGACAGATGAAGGTGTAACGGAAGTTATATCTGAGTTATCTAAGCAGTTTGACTACATTATTTGTGACTCTCCAGCTGGTATCGAGCGCGGTGCGCAGCTAGCGATGTATCATGCTGATGAAGCCATTATTGTTACTAACCCTGAAATCTCTTCAGTACGTGACTCTGATCGTATTATTGGTATCTTACAAAGCCGTACTAAAAAGGTAGAAGAAAACCAAGGTTCTATACGTGAGCATTTGATTATCACGCGCTACAATGCTGAGCGTGCGGCAGCCAATGAGATGATGGACATTGATACCATCTCTAATGATATTTTAAAAGTACCACTACTTGGTGTTATTCCTGAAAGTCATTCAGTGCTTGAAGCGTCTAACCACGGTGAGCCGGTAATTCACTATACCGATTCGGTCGCTGGTCAGTGCTATGACGATATCGTTGCCCGTTTCTTAGGGGAAGAGCGTCCATTACGTCATCTCGACGTGAAGAAAAAGAGTCTATTACAGCGCTGGTTTGGGGGTTAATAATGAGTAAAAAGAAAGGATTTTGGAGTAGTCTGTTTGGTACCGATGATAACAGTCATGCAGGTAGTGCCAATATGGCCACCGAGCGCTTAAAGGTCATTGTTGCAAGTGAAAATCGGTTAAACAATCGATTGACCACTGATCGTATCGAAAAGATGAAACGTGAAATATTAGAAGTAGTCAATAAGTACGTTAATGGCGTACAAATTGACGACGTCAATATCAATCATCGCTCTGAGGATACACTTGATGTCCTTGAAATGAATATCAGTTTGCCTGAACATAAAAAGTAAATCGGATAGATAAATGCTTGATTTGCATTAAATCTCAAAACCATCTATCACTAAAAAAGCCCTCAGTAAATTACTGGGGGCTTTTTATTTAACTATCTGTATATAACTTAATCTGTCGTTATTTCATGCGTGCTATCAGTCCGTCTTTTTTGATAAATTGATGATGCAAAGCCGCTCCAATATGAACTAATGTAAAGGCAATAATCATCGGCCATATAATGTCGGTATGTAGATCGTTATAAAAACGTGCTAGGCCTCGATCTGGATTAACAAACACTGGAATCTGAAACAGCCCGAAAATGTCGACAGGTCGACCACCATAGACAGACATAAGTAGCCCTGCAATCGGCATCGCAATCAACAGTGTATAGAGCGCAAAGTGTGACAATTGCGACATCAGTAACTGCCATTTTGGCATTGGTACTGGCGGTGGCGCTTTGGTAAGCAGTCGATTGATCACTCGTGCAATCATCCAAAACAATAAGCTAACGCCAAAGGCTTTATGTAGTCCAATATATAGATTACTATCAGAATTGTTATATAAAAACATCATTGTCCAAGTTACTAGCAGTAAAATGGCGCTAATCCAATGGAATATGCGACTACTAACTGACCATTTTTTTACGTTTGAATTATTACTATCCATAAAACATTCCATGCCGTTTGATTCTGACACTACTGACCTATTAAGATCACTTTAGTAAATAGTTCAAACCATACCTCTAAAATATATTTTGCACAACCATTTATGCAAATCAGTTCAACGTTTTCAAAAAAAGCTATGAGTTGTCTTTCAATCTGAGGTAGCTGAGCGTGGCGTATCTAGTAGAGCTTCATCACTTAAACCGATCAGTTGATGAGCAATCTTATCCAAATCTGGTATTAAGTAAAGGGTATCATTGATAGTGACTACTTGAAACATATAAGAGGTAATGACATTTTCTTTAAATTGAGCGCTTACTGTCTCCTCCTCTTTCTCACTACTGGTAGGGATATTATTATTATCGTCTACAGGGACTTGTATATGATGTTCGGGCAACTCAGCATCCTTAACTTCTGAAATACTGACTTTCATTTGATGTAAATCCCCTGCTGTTTGTAAAGCAAATCGATGCGCATTGGTATTGCCTTCTAACACAATGGTTTTATCAATAGGCTGATCATGGGGTAACAAGTGAAATACCGCAACTTTTGTCTGTTCCCACTCATATACCCATACACGTTCATTATGGTCATCAACACTTAGAATCAAACTGCTTGGAATAATCCAATCTGGCTGATTTGCAGCAGGAATAATAGTAACCTCTAGCATGCCATTATCAGTCGTCAATAGACTGACAGCTTCAAATGAATGTTTTATAATTTGGCTCATACATCGCTCACAGTAAATGAAGGTGAAATGATACCCGCTGTCATCTCACTAATATAATTGGTAAGTTTTTGGGCAAGTAATTCAGGACTACCAATAAATTGACAGTGACCAGAATCAATAATGGCTTGTGGCTGACTAGGACAAACACTTGTACTTGGATTCTGCGCCCATAGCTGACTGTTATTATCTTGAATTAAATCTATGTATTGAGCACCATCCTTGCCCATACCAGAAAATATAATGCTCACAAGATCACTACCGTAAACATCACTGGTGTTTTGGAGCAGCTGTCCAATACCAGGCTTGTACTCTCCTGACCATGTTTGTTCTGTTAATATGACTCGACCATCTGAGTCACATATAATCTGTCGATCAATGGGTGCGATTAGACAATGTCCTGTTCGCAAGCGCTGAGTTGTCGTAATCACTTGACAACGCCAATCGTTATGGCGATTTAATATTCGAGGTAAGGTCTCTATCATATTTTGGTTAAAATGGTGCGCGAGTAAGATACAGATAGGTAGCGTAGGCGATAAGTTGTCTAAGAACGTTTTTACTGCATGCGGACCACCCATAGATGCTCCTAAAAACACGACATAACGCCAAGGCGCAGGATTGTTGTCGATCGGTGGATTGTCTAACAATGCTGGCTTGTTTAGCAGCTTAGCCAGTTTACGCTTTAATTTGCGCTGCCATTTTGCATAATGTTGCATCTCATTTAGGTACGGTGCTGGGCTAAACCCTACCAGCACTGCACTAGATTGAGATGCCATAATAAAACTGGCTATGCTGTCGTCATAATCGCCATCAATCAACCAAATATCGACTTGAACGCCATATAACTTACTCTTATCTTGCAACTGTTGCCGCGATAAGCAATCGATTAGCATAAATCCTAAACTGCGTACGGTATCAGTGAAAGCCAAACGCTGATGTTGATGTTCTGCAATTACTAGTACTCTGATGTCTTTGTTATCTTTATCAATAACATTGGACATATAGGTTTTATCCATCATGACTCAAGCTTATCTTTTGACCAAGTAACATCTGCATTCTATTTAGTAGTTCAGTCTCTTGGAAGGGTTTACCCATATAATCGTTTACCCCAATATCTAATGCGCGTTCGCGATGTTTTTCACCAGTACGTGACGTTATCATAATGATTGGAATATCTCGTAAGCGCTTATCGAACCTTACTTGTGTTGCCACTTCAAAACCATCCATACGTGGCATTTCTATATCCAATAAGATCAAGTCAGGTATGGTCTCTTGTAAAATCTCAATGGCATCAACACCATCTTTTGCAAGAGCTACATTGATACCTTGACGCTCAAGTAAACGTGACGTGACTTTTCGAACCGTCACAGAGTCATCAACTACAAGCACAGTCACTTGTGTTTCCACTCCACTACGTTCAGGCTTTGGTATTTGAACCATGTTTTGCGTCGATGCATTACGCATTAGCGCGATAAGGTCTAAGATCAACATAACCGATCCATCACCCATAATAGTCGCAGCCGAAATACCTGCCAAATGTGATAACTGACGACCAAGTGGCTTTAACACCACTTCAATACGAGAGCCTGCAATTTGGTCCACTTGCAGGGCCATTTTTTGACCAGCACGGTTTTTAATGACGATAAGCGGTAAGCTAGTATTGGTACTGACCATCAGCTCATTCAGCTTACTACCAGATAAGATTTCATTTAGGTAACGGACTCGGTAATCCTCATCTTCGATATGTAAAGTGGTAGCACCAGATGCATAATAATCATATAGCCTTTCTGGATTCACTCGTATTACTCGCTCAATCTGTACCAAAGGTATGGCGTAGTAACGATCCGCTGCACGTACTACCAAAGCATCAGATACCGCCACTGTTAATGGCAAACGTATGGTAAAGCGCGATCCTCTACCTTCCTCAGATGTGACGGTTACCATACCGCCTAACTGACGAATTTCACTGATAACTACATCCATTCCTACCCCGCGCCCTGAAATTTGGGTGACTTGCTGGGTAGTCGTAAGACCGGCATTAAAAATATACTGAATAATGTCTAAATCAGTCAGACTGTTATCGCTTGCATCAATAAGCCCTTGAGCAATTGCTTTATTTCTGACTGCCTCAACATTGATACCGCGACCGTCATCACTAAGGTTGATGACAACTTCACTGCCTTCACGTAGGACTTCTAAAGTGATATGACCGCTACGGTTTTTACCAGCTGTTAGACGAGTTTGAACATTTTCAATACCGTGATCGACTGCGTTACGCAACATATGCTCTAATGGCGAGGTAATGCGCTCTAGAATGGTTCTGTCCATTTCGTCATCAGCATTGATAATTGTCAATTCTACCGACTTATTAAGCTCATTAGCAGTTTGACGTACAATACGTTCAAGACGCGGTGTCACACGTGTGAATGGCACCATACGCGAATTCATTAACCCATCTTGCAGTTCAGTTTGGGTACGCGATAGTTGCAGCAGCAAACCCTCACTATCACGTGTCTTTTCTAACATAGTGCTGTTGATTTCGATCAAATCAGAAGCTGATTCTGTGAGCGATTTAGATAGCTGATTTAATGAAGAGTACTGATCCATCTCTAATGGGTCAAAGTCCTCGTTATTCACCAATTCATCATCATCAATTTGCGATAAGATTTGCGCTTCAAGCTCAATCTCCATTCGGCGTAGCTGATCCGCTAAGCGTTGAACGGTAGTGCCCATTTCTTCAATACTATTGGTTAAGCTACTTATACCCATATCAATACGTGCACGGTTGATTGCAGACTCACCCGATAGGTTAATCATATGTTCAACCAAACCACCAGAGATACGAATCATCTCGTTACTACTGGTGCTTTGCTCTTGCTCTGCAAAGCTACCTGCCATAGATGGCATCTCTTTTAAATTTTCGACTACACGACCTGACTGTTGTAGCATTTTGGCTGCTAAAATCGTACTACGCTGAGCTTGCAACGTTTCATTAGGAATATGTTTTAAGTCATCAGGGTTTTTACTAAACTGCTTTAGCGCCAAGATTAATGCGTTGGGTGTTGATGGATTGACCTGCTGTTTTAGGATAAACACCGCATCAGCCAACCAATCATGACAGTCTGTTAGCAGCTGTGAGATCATTTTGGTCGCAGGCTTTCTCAGAATAGCCAACTCTTCGTATACTGTCTCCATCTCATGCGCAAGATCAGCAATACCATTCGCCGCCACCATACGTGCGCCGCCTTTAATGGTGTGCAGATCTCGTTGCAGTGCTTGCAATGCTGCCACGTCACTGACGTTGCCTAAAAACAGCTGCAAATACTTATTGCTACTGACAACTATCTCATCTGCTTCTTCTAAAAAGACTTCTAAAATATCAGGATCCGGTAGACCATCTGTCCAAGACTCAGCAATGATGCTATCCAAACTGGCGGTATCAGAAGCTTGCTCGCTCTCTTGATGACTGTCTTGCGTCTCATTTGAATCATTATTATGGTTTTGGAGCGCTGGTAAAACCAAAGTAATAACTCTTGGTAGCTGAGCGCTGCGTTCAAACTCTTGCAACTGTCCAATGAGATCATCAGCAAAAAATGCTTCTTGATAGCGCACAACATAATCAATCTGTAAAGACAGAGTATCTTGTACCATTTGCATAATGGTCAGCCACTGCGCTGTTGGGTGCAATCGTTGTTCAACAAACGCTTCATAAATACTTTCAGCCTCGTGCGTCAGGTCGCCGATACTACGGATACCTGCCATGCGCGCACCACCTTTGATGGTGTGCAGATGACGCTGTAGTACTTTTAACGCTGCCATATTGCCACTATCAGCACGCCACTTGCTAAAGGACTGAGCGATAGCACTATCAAGCTCTTGTGCTTCTTCTAAAAATATCTCCAACAACTCAATATCGGTATCGATTGCTTCAAGTTGTAAGGTATTGGCCTGTATGCTTTTTACCGTCGTTGACTCATCACCCTCGGCCTCTTCTGTTTCCTGATATACTATTAGATTATCATCTGAAACATTTGAGCTGCTTCCAATATCTGCTGTACCAATTGCAGATAAGTCGTCTAGTACTTGCTGATCCACTTTTAAAGACATGCTACCTGCCAAAGCATCGAACAAGCCCACTAACTGGCGGTGACCTGCAAACAATACTGTCTGTATTTTTGCGTCGTAAGCTACTTCAATATTGCTATTAAGATAGCTATACGCTGAGTTTAAAGCTGCTAATAACGAGGTAAATTTTGGCGACTCTTTAGTCTGGCCTGCCAACTGATTGATTTGTTCAACTTGTTTTTGAACATAGTTTTGGACATGTTCAATACGGCCATCGTTTAATGCTTCACCCAGCTCCCATTCAGCATTTAATAGGGTATCAACGTCTGTTTCTAGTAGCTTCGCCACGCTTAGTTTATTGTCTGCTGATGTATGCGCTGCATTGGATTCATTCAGTATTTTTTGCAAAGACATAAGGTCTTCTTCATTATGTAGACCCTCATCAGTTAAATCTTGCTCCAAACTTTGCTGATAGGCGTCCAGATACCCTTCAATTAATCTCACTGATTGCGCTAACGCTTGTAAGTGATGATCACTCATCGGTGTATCATTATTTTGTAGTTGCTCTAGGCTATGCTCTATAGTTGCACTAATTTCACTAATTGAGATGAGTGCACTAGAGCCAGAAGCTGCTCGCAAAGTATGGAAGGCGCGTACAATCTCATCAGTGACTTCAATGTGTTCAGCGCCATCATGAGCTTTGACAAACTTATTGATGTCCTGTAATAGTGAATGCGCCTCTTCAACGAAGATTTTGTAAAAAGTTTGTTCTTCAGCACTTTGCGGTGTTATTACCACTGGTGCGTCTGCCATCATCTCATTGATAGAATGAATGGTCTCTAGCATGTTGTCGCTACTGTCGTCTCCATGCTTTTTATCATCATCATCAGCGAATTTACTATCATACATACCAATATTATTTTGGTTGTCTAAACTGTTTTTGTTATCTAAGGACCATACTTTACGTAGGCTAACATAACTAAATTTATCGCCCTGCTTTTTACTATACGCATTAGCACAGGCGACCCATAAGGGTACTACCGCTGGGTAGTCCGCATCGTGACCCTCGCTATTACTAGCAAATATTTTCACTAAATCTGGGTAAGTGGCTAGGACATCAGCTACCAGTTGTACGATATCTGCAGACACTATAATAGTATGGTCTAAGATACGATTAAGCATATCTTCGACAGCCCAAGCAAGCTCACCTGTATAGTAAGCGCCAACCATACGTCCTGAACCTTTCAAAGTATGAAAACCTCGACGTATTTCTTTTAGTCCCGTTAAGTCAGAAGGCGCTAGACGCCATTGCTCATATTTTGGTGTAATTTCATCCAATACCTCTTCTGCTTCTTCGATAAAGATCTCTTTAATTTCTGGATCACTATCTTGAGCATCAACAGGTAATTGTTGAGCTTGTTGTATAAAAGGTTCAAGCACGATAGGAATGTTTGGTTTGTTTGTTTGAGGATTGTTTGTTTGGGCATTGTTTGTTTGGGCAGCGCTGTCCAATATAGCGTCTTGGGACTTGGAAGTAGAGTTAGTTGCTGCAGTGTTATGTTGGCCTACCATGTTTTGCGCGTCAGTTGGCGCGACCTGAATCTCTTTTGAATACTCAGATGTCAATAAACCTGACTCTACAGATGTATCCAAACCAGCCAATAATGACTTTCCTGCTAGTAGGTTGTTACTTTGCAAAATAGTAATAGCAGGATCGATACTAGGCTCTTGTAATGCTGCAAAATCTGCGACCAGCACTGATAGATGCGCAGTTGTTTGAGTCACTAACGTGACCACGTCTTCTGTGACGGCTAACGTCTTATCTAAAACTCGGTTTAATAGATTCTCAATTGCCCATGCCATCTCACCAACAGTAAAGGCCCCTACCATACGTCCCGATCCTTTCAACGTATGAAAACCGCGGCGCACTTCGGTCAATGGTGACAAATCTTGAATATCTTGCTGCCAGATAGGTAAAAAGTCTTTTAAATCAGTAAGTACATCGTCTGCTTCTTCGATAAAAATATCGCGAATCTCTTCATCTATATCAAAATTATCAGGTTTTACTTGCGTACGTGCAGCTTGTAGCTCTTTGCTGTCTCGACTGATAGCATCCACTTTTTTCGCAGCGCTTACTTGGACACCAGCATCATCATCTAATACGTTTTTATTTAACGCCTCGTCAGTAGGCACGATCTCACCACTGTCGTCATAGCGAACAACATCGGATAACATTGTCTCATTTGCTATAAAAGCAGGCACTACTTTATCAGGCGCTGCTATCAATGCATCTACCAATCTTTGCGCCTGCTCTATATGCTCATTGGCTTGCTGCAATAAAGAACGATCAAATACTTGCTGGGCTAAATAATCTAGCAATAGCTCAAGCGCTGTCACACTCTCCGCTAAAGATTGCGTTAGATTCCAGCTGATATTTTTTACTTTGTGGGTTTCTAATTTAGCAAATACTTTTGCAAGCTTGTCACTAACTGTCTGTACTGACGTCAAACCCATCTCTTCAAAAGCATTACCGATCTCATCAAAAGCAGTGGCTGTTGGCAAAAGGTAGGTTTGTTGCTGATACACATAATCGTTAAAATTATGTTTTAGGTCTTCAACTGCAATACGTAGCTGGCGTAAATTATCATTGGTAAAGGTGGTAGGATTTAGGGCATTCTCATCAATAGCGGTATCATCGGAAGCAGCTAAAGTCACAAAAGACGCTTTATCGCCAATTTTGGTATGAATAGACTGTTCAGTGTTGTAAATGGCACTATATAACTCTTCAAGCTGACGTTCAATCTGCTCACTTACTTCTGCAAATGACGACTCTGATATCATGTTATTGTCAATGTCGAGCAAGATTTGTGTTACTTGTGCTTCGTAGCGAGACCAACCACGACATTCAAGCTGTCTTTGGAGTTGCTGCAAAGGAGCTATAACTGCTTGTGGGTTATTGAGACCTAAAATTATAGACTCAAGCTCCACCAATATACGTGGTAAAAAACGCAATGTAGATTCGGTCGATTTTGATAAATGACTTAACAAACCATGTGTCTGTTGATCAATATTCTCAAGACCACTTATTTGTATATAGATATCAGCTATTAAACCTTCGATATCTTCATGAGCTGTTTGTTTATTCTCATTTTTTTTAGCAGTTATTAGATTAGAATCTATACTACTGCTTGATGAGTTATTTGGCTGCTTACTTACATCGATAGCCTGCTGATACCGGCTAGCTAAGACCTCGTCTAACTGGGATAGTAGCTGCGCATAGATAGCTGGTAGTGGTAATGAATTGTCTGCTAGGTTACTCAACCAAAGCTCTGTTAGAAACCATAAACGCTGTTGAGCGTCGGTATTATTTGTATGCTGTAAGCTGACAGCTTGCCATAAATAGTGACTAACCTTTTTTAAGCTCAGTAGGACAGTTGCATCATTGTTATTGATGGCCAACAACTGCTGGACTTGTTGACGCCATACCAGTAACAACTGTTTATATTGCTCAGGTAATAAGGATGATAAAAAAGAGCCACTCGTCTTTGTAGCGTTGGGTATTGCTACATCGATTGTTTGGGCAGGAAAGTGATGTTTATCAACAACTGAGATGCTCTTTGGCGATAAACTATTATCTATTATTGTATTTTGTTGCGGTAATAAATGTGTAAGCTTATCAATCGTTCTATCAATAAGCGCACTTCGGTAACTTCCTGTATGAACATATTGAGTCAGCTCATATTGCAACAATTGATGAGCAAATCGCCCTACTCGGAAATACTGAGCAGTTAATAGTGTACCATCACTCTTACTATAGGCTAATAAGCTAAGCTTTGTAGCCAAAGTAGCCAGTTGGGGCAAGTTAGCCATTATTAATGCACCACTGATCTCGTGGTAATCTCTTCCTATACGCTTAAAATCAGGATAAGTATCTAACTGCCAGTCCTCAGACACTAGTGATAACTGCTGATCAAAAAGTGGGAGAAGCCATTCTAGCGTCACCATTTCATTTGGCTGGTTTTTCATAGGATTATCCTAACTCGTTTAGGCACTAATTTTTTGCCATGCATTAACCTGTGGATGGGCAATGCGGCGCATATTTGAAGGTCGCCAAAACAGCGCCTCTCCTGGAGCCAATATGATATAACCGCCTATCGCACACTGTGCAGACAGTCTTGTCAAAATATCGCGCTGATCAAACTGTCGAAAATATATCAACACGTTCTGACATACAATCACTTGCTGCAGATGCAAGGTCGCTAGACCCTGAGTAAAAATGTTGTGCCAGATAAAACTGACTTGTTCATGCAACTCTGGCACTACTTGCCAATATGTTGAATTTTCGTTTTGGTCGGTAGCGGCTAATGGTTGCGTAAAGTGCTGATACACTGACGGAATAAGTCGTCGTTGTCGCTGATCATATTGTCCTTTACGTGCCTTAGTGAGCGCTTTTTGACTAACATCTGAGCCCAATAACACATAATTTGAGGTGTTTTTTGCAGCTAGACTCATCGCCAACGACCACACTTCTTGGCCTGTAGCACAGCCGACGCTCCATATGCGAAAAAGCCTTGTATTACTACCGTTACTACTAATGCTATCGTTAGCATAGTCTTCAATAATATTTTGCGATAGCCGAGCACTGTACTGACTTGCAAGCGATGTTATAAACGCTATTGAAGGTTCGTGCCGAAAAAAACGACTTTCAGGAATAAGTACGGTATCAAGTAACTGCTGGTTCAGTTTGTTATCTTTTTTTATAGCTTCCCAAAGCTCTGCTACAGACATTTCATTTTCTGTGGCAGTGGTTTCAATCGCATTCAACAACCACTGAGACTGCTCACTTGGCAAGACAAAACCAATTTCTTGTTCTATATAGCGTTGCCACTGAACAACTGCAATTGGCCTGTCTTTTAAGCGAAAAAGGGTCGGCTCATTTATTTTTAGATGGTTGCGTCTCAAATGATTGAGCTTAAACTTACTGGATCTTAAGCCATTTACCTTGTGTATATCCGTACCCACGTTAGATGTAATAAATGACATTTTTTATCTACGCCATAGCGGAAGTATGATCTTGAAAGTCTTCTTCGTAATCATGCAACTGCTCATCATCATCAGATAATTTAAAGCCTGTTACTGACTCTTGAAGCGCTGCTGCCATTTCGCTCAACTCACCAACTGAACGCGCAGTTGCCATTGTTCCTGATGAGGTTTGCGACGTAATATCTTGAATAATATTCATCGCATTAGAAATATGACCGGCAGACTCTGCCTGTTGCTGCGCCGCATTTGAGATGTTTTGAATCAAATCAGCCAACGTATTAGAAACGCTTTGCACTTCTTCTAGCGCCTCTCCAGCGTCTTTTGCTAAACGTGCCCCGCGTACAACTTCTGAAGTCGTTGTTTCCATTGACATAACTGCTTCACTAGTATCTGCCTGAATGGTCTTAACCAAGGTTTCAATCTGCTTGGTGGCATTTGCTGAACGCTCTGCTAGACGCTGAACTTCATCAGCAACTACCGCAAAACCACGACCAGCGTCGCCCGCCATGGATGCCTGAATAGCAGCGTTCAATGCCAAAACGTTGGTCTGATCTGCAATGTCATTGATAAGGCTTACAATATCACCAATCTCTTGTGATGATTCACCCAGACGTTTGATACGTTTTGAGGTTTCTTGAATCTGATCGCGAATTACGTTCATACCTTCGATAGAGCGCTGTACCACGTCGCCCCCATTATGGGCAATGGCAACTGAGCGCTGTGCAACTGATGCAGATTCGGTCGCATTGGTTGATACTTGATCAATCGATATTGCCATCTCATTAATCGCAGCAGAGACACTAGCAATCTCTTGCGCCTGATGCTCAGAAGCTTCGGCAAGTTCAACGGCATTCATCTGGGTCTGTTCAGAAGATTGAGAGACTTTTTCAGCGGTGCTGTTAATAACCAATACCAGCTGACGCAATTGGTCAATGGCGAAGTTTACTGAGTCAGCAATCGCACCAGTAAAATCTTCAGACACCGTTGCATTAACAGTCAAATCACCTTCCGCTAAGTCACCTAGCTCATCAAGCAAACGTAAAATAGCCATCTGGTTACGTTCGTTTTCTTCTTGAATTTGTCGTGCACGCTCAGATTCAGTTTCTGCTTCTTGGCGACGACGTAGGGTTTCTTTTTCAATCAATACTCGCTCAGTACCACCTTGTTGCTTTAATAGTTGGGAGAGCGCGTATATAACACCAAGCAAACCTAGTAAGAATATAAGCGCAGGCCACATCACACCAGTACGTGTCAAGATATCACGATCTATACTAGCCAACTGTGCTTGAGTATTAGTAGCAAGCTCGCCTAGAGCACGCGCGTTCTCGCGAGACTCGATAGCAGGACTATTTAATGAAGCAAGCTCTTGTACCACAGGGGCAACAGCAGTATTAAAGGTTTCAGATATACTTTGTAAGGCAGGTAACGACTCACCATAGTTTTGCTGTTGTACGTCTAACGTTTGAGCAAATAGTTCTGCTTGCTCTGCAAATTCTGCTGGCGTACCATCAATACTACGAGTCAGCTTATCCATCTCAGTATGCAAACGCTCAGCGCGTAAGCTCTGAGTCTGCATATCACTGATGGCTGCAACAGGTATGTTGGCTGCGACCGCCTGTTCTATAACTTGACTATAGTCGCTTTGCATCTGTTTAGTAGCCGTAGCGACATTATCTTTTATGTCTTGTAGTGCATTGACATCGTTGCGATGATTGAGGACGTAATCAATCTTCTCTTTATTGGCTTGCCATTCGGTCTTAAGCTCACCAAAGACCGCTCTATGATCAGTGGCGTTTTGTTGAGCTGAGATCAATGCTACTTGATAACGTTGCACATTATTTTGTAAGGCGTCATAAGCATTAGCGCTTACATCAGCGTCACGCGAAAAAGTGGCATCATTAACGTTTTTTACAATGTTAGCTGCACTGACTTCTAACTGATTGACGTTACTTAAGTAGTTACTTACTGTCGATAGCGTATTAATAAGCAGAATCAAACAAGCCACACTTGCTAAGGTGAAAATCCCTAATAGAATCTTCCATATATTATTGTTAGGGCCTGATGTTTGTTGATTGCTACCAGTCGTAAGGTTTTCTATAACATCACTCATTGCGCTCGTTCCTTTCAAACAGTCGTTTAAGTCATATCGTGACTGACGTTGTTAATGATCATCGTCCAATGATAGTTTCTAGCGATCATTGGCAAAATTTCTATTAATAAAATCTTCTTTAATGCTGACATATCATCTTTAATGTCAGTCTTTATAACTTTTATGCTCTTGCCTAAGTTCTACAAACTTAGTGGCAGATATTGAGTGGTTACGATTACCTACAAATACTGATTTATATCGCAGCATCAATATAGTCTAAATCTCGTGCTAGCATACTCGGCATAAAAATATACCAGTCTTGACTATCTTTGGAGAACTTGCCATGGTTATAAGCTGCAAATGGCGAGTCACTATCAATGGCTTCAGCGCGATATTGATCACGAGTAAACTGTTCGATACCAATGACTCTATCAACCAATAAACCTGAAAACACTGAGCTATGATCGATAACTATTACCTTACGATGGCTTCTCTGCTGCTGACTAGGAATTTGCAAGAATTGCGCCAAGTCAGTGATTGGTAGCAGGCGTCCTCGGACGTTGGCAATGCCAAGCATCCAAGGCTTTACTAATGGCATACTGGTATATTCAGGCATAGCTAACACCTCAGACACCTCTCCCATGGGCGCAACCAGACGCTGACCACCGATTTCAAAGACTATGCCACGCCAATCATACACCTGCCCGCCTTGACGACCACTACTACGGGCACGGGCAAGATCAGCTAAGCGTAGAAGCTCGATAAATCCTTTGGAAGCCACAACTTACTCCGTTACTGTACGGATAATACGTACAAGCTCATTTTCGTCGACTGGCTTGACTAGGTACTCTCTAGCCCCCTGACGTTTGCCCCATACCCGATCAGTCTCCTGGTTTTTAGTGCTTACGATGACGACAGGGATATGAGCCGTTGTCTTACCACGGGTAATTTTGCGAGTCGCTTGAAAGCCGTTCATTTCAGGCATCACCACATCCATTAACACCACATCTGGCAAATATTCAGCAGCCATTGAGCAGCCTTTTTCGCCATTACTGGCTTCTAGTATTTGAAAGTTGTTCTTCGTTAGAATGTCGCGAAATTTTGCCATTTCAGATGGCGAATCGTCTATGACCAATACAGTTGTCATGGTTATTCCTTTTATTGTCGTTTTTATCCATTCGGATAAATTATCAAAGCCATTAAGTAATGCGTTCAGTGAGGTATTGCCTTTTTTTCAAAACATCTGAATAAACGATCACTCGTTGTTGGCTATAATTGGTCGTTACATATTTAGGTTCGATATCTTTTATAATGAGTCGATATATAAGCTAGGTGCGGTACTGGTTAATAGTCTCAAACAGCTCATCTTTACTAAATGGCTTGGTGAGATACTCATCAGAACCCACAATGCGTCCTCGCGCCTTATCAAACAGTCCATCTTTAGAGGACAGCATAATGACGGGGGTACTTGCATAGTCAGAGTTGTTTTTTATCAGGGCGCAGGTCTGATAACCGTCAAGACGTGGCATCATAATATCGACAAAAATGATGTCAGGATTATTGTCAACAATCTTTGCAAGTGCATCGAAACCATCAATTGCAGTGACGACTTCACAGCCAGCTTTTTGTAGTAAAGTCTCAGCGGTACGACGAATGGTTTTTGAGTCATCAATGACCATGACCTTTAACCCTTCAAAATTATTTTCCATTATTACTTTCCTATGAATAGATATTTATTCTTGACATGGTTGCTACTTACTGTTCGACAAACCCTTACAAAACAAGAGTTTCATTAAGTAGTCTCAGTAATTTTTCGACCAATATTTAAGTCTGTTTTGTAACTATATTGTATAAACAAAATACCTTAAGCCCGTTTTGTCATAGTTCACTCAAACTTTTAATGGCTCAGACCATGCATACAACAATTGGGATAATTGATATGATCGCTCTGTTTTGTCTTACATTGCCCGCATCACTCTATGATTCCGTCTCATAGATGTCGTTAATAACTGCTATCTAGATAGATACTAGTTATCGCACCTTTCATTCTTTATCTATATAATAAAATGACGTTCACCATAATGATTAATGACGATGCGTATAAGACTTTCTAACAACTGCAAGAACTGTGCCTTCTTGTTAAGTAGCTTACTTATAATTGCTTGCCAGCCTCCAGCACCTGTAGACAATCAACCGCTTAACGAAAAAGATGTACAGGCAGACTCTCCTATTATCGCTAGTGCCGATAGTGTCACTATGGCGTCTGATTATATTTTGAATATCAAACCCTCTCGCTATCAGCCAAGTCTTGGCTTGCAAGGAGTAATCGAACCTACTAAGCAGTCACGTTTTGTCGCAGTGCATGACATCATTGTGCAAAAAGTATTGGTTACAGAAGGACAATGGATAGAGGAAGGTACCCCACTATTAATAGTAAAGCGTCAAGTGTCTGTTGATAAAGTCAGTGCAACTTCTGCAGCTACTGAAGATATTGAACAAAAAGAAAAGGGTGTTACTAGCAAGGTGAAACCCGCTACTAACATGCCAAAAGAAGAAGACATAGATAGTAATGATGAAGAATCGAATAATAATGTAGCGTCGATAGAGGAGGTTTTGACCCATC
The DNA here is from genome assembly GCF_051847555.1 of Psychrobacter sp. 1Y4. Taxonomy (NCBI): domain Bacteria; kingdom Pseudomonadati; phylum Pseudomonadota; class Gammaproteobacteria; order Moraxellales; family Moraxellaceae; genus Psychrobacter; species Psychrobacter sp. 1Y4. The sequence continues at coordinate 273,758 of NZ_JBPYDE010000002.1, forward strand.
GTGATGTAACAGATGACAAGGTAGATAGCAGTATAGATAGTGAAAAACCTAACAACGATCAAGATACAGCCACTGTAGAGCAAACCATACCGACCAATTTAACAGCACAGTCTGTTGTAGTACGAGCAAGCTTTTCTGGACGTATTGATAAATTACATGTAAAAAATGCCCAACCAGTTACTGCTCGCACGCCTTTATTACGTTTAAGCGATGATAAAAACTTGCAGTTTATTGCCACGCTTCCTCTAAAAATGAAACCGCAACTGTCAGTCGGGCAAACTGTGAATTTTACAGCCAAGAACGCATCAGAGAAGTTTGTTGGTCAAGTTGGGAAACTAGTCGTGAGTAATCAGCCCGACAAGCTACAGGTCTATGTTCATGTCGTCAAAAACGAAGCCAGTCGTGATAAGCTCAGACCTGATATGCTCGTTTCTGGACGGGTTGATTATGGACAGATAGAAGTCGGTACCATTATGCCTGAATATGGTATCCATGATGCTGATCTGTCGGCACTAAAAAAGCCCCCTTATCAGTCGCTTATGCCAATCACTGCTAACGTTTGGATAATCAAACAAGATCAACGCTTAACTCGTTTGTCAGTAGAAGTGATCAAGTACGATCCTAGCACTGAACAATATCTGGTTGCTGGTATTAGTAATGATAGCCTCATTTGCTTAGCAGATTTGCCCATAGAGTCAGTAGGCAAAAAGGTAATTGTTTCATAACGTTGTTCCATCCAATGCTCAAGCTTTACTTTAGAATTTTCAGAACAAAATATCATTCATTTTATCTGCTTTCTACGTTGTATTCCTATTTAGGCTGACTAAAATAGCGACTTCATAAAATATATTAGCGATGTCGCGAGTTACATTGTGTAGAAATATTAACAAAGCGCATCTTGTGTGGTAAGGCCTAAGTTAGGCAAAATAGAGCCAGTAACATTTGTATTGCTCATTTTTCTGTTGCTATGGATACGATATAGTACTATGTATCTTAGAAAAATCAGAAAAATAACCACGACGACTAAAACAACAATTATTGAATAATGACCACCAATAAAGGACAGCTCATGAGTAAACAAATCCTATTAATTGAAGACGATCCAGATTTGGCTGAATTGATTAGCGATTACCTGACAATGAACTATTACGACGTTCATCATGCAGGGTTAGGTCAAGAAGGTTTGGATATATTGGATACTAAAGAGCGTGACATTGATCTGGTTGTACTAGATTTGATGCTACCTGATATGGATGGTATGCAGGTCTGTCAAAAGATACGTGGCAACAAAAACAACATGACTAATAAAGTACCCATCATTATGTTGACTGCAAAAGGCGATACAACGGATCGGGTGCTGGGTCTAGAGATGGGTGCTGATGACTATATCGCCAAACCCTTTGAACCGCGAGAACTACTAGCCCGCATACGTGCTGTGGTTCGTCGCCATGAGCAGCCCAATCAAGCTGACAGTCAATCTGATAGTTTAACTTTTGGGCGTTTGAGTGTGTTTCCTGATAGCCATGAAGTGACCATTGATGAGCAGCCAGTACGTCTAACCACTCATCAGTTCCAACTATTACACTACTTTGCGACTCATTCTGGTAAAGTGCTCAATCGTGAGCAGTTGTGGCAGGCAATGCCAAACGATGATAGCTCTGATAACATTGACCGCGCAATTGATGTACATATTTCACGCTTACGTGCCTTAATTGAAGACAATCCGCGTCAGCCAAAACGTATCATTACTGTGCGCGGTGTTGGTTATCAATTTGCAACTGATCAGGTTTAACGACTTATCTGATGCGTCAAATCGGTTTGAATAAACTATTGAAGTAATGACCAAATAAAAATAGCCATCACGTCAACCGCGATGGCTATTTGTTAGTCATTGATATAAGCGTTCGTTAATAGAGAGCATATAATGCAGCAGTTGGGTTTTCGCTCCGTGTTTGCCAAACTATTTGCTAGTGTGATGCTGGCACTTGTTTTGTTCGCAGTCGCTATGGTGTTATTGACACAGCTCGTTCATGATAAAAATGCTGGTATTCGCTCTGAGGTGGTGGCAACTCAAATACTTGGACAAATTGATCCTTTTTTGCATGAACTAAATACGGCCGTTAGTAAGAATAACCGTTTGCAATCGCGTTTTATGTTAGCCGTGGTCAAAAAAAGCTTTGATATCTTTGATGAATCACTGCAAGCTAAAATGGGACTGTATGACAGTAAAGGTCGTCTGCTCATGCAAACCGACAACAGTGATCTGCCCTTAGAGCTACCTGCAACGCCTTCGTTATTAACCATTATATTCCCCTCTTTTTCAGAAACGCCTCCTACTCAACAAGCTCAGGTCTATAGTAGTACAGGCTATACATTGCTGTATGAGTCACGACTATCGCCCAAAAAACCAGCTTTATCTGCGGCGCTAAACTTGTTCACCGGCACCCTACTCTTACTTATGATTATGGCAGGCGTACTATGGTGGATTGCACGTTCAATGACATGGCGTATCAATCACATGAGTCAGCAGATGAGTCAACTTGGTGACGGTGACTTTACTGTACGTGTCAATAGTCGTGGTAATGATGAAATTGCTTTTCTTGCTCGTGGGTTTAACCAAGCAGCGCAAAAAATCGAACATTTGATTGACGCTAATAACTTATTATTGGCACATGCATCACATGAGCTACGCACACCCATTACCCGTATTCGTCTACAGATAGAGATGATGGACATGTTGGCAGGTTCGATGCCAAGCGATACAAAGGCAAAGTTTGATAAACGTGCCCAAGCGATCAATCGTGATTTATCAGGGCTTAACGATTTGGTGGAAAGCATCTTGTTAGTGAGTCGACTCGATGCAGGTCATGCGATGCAGCAGGTTGAACGTGTGGACTTATATGACTTAGTGAATCAAGAGCGACAGCATTATCCAGAGGCAACATTGATTGGCGAACATATTGTAATCGATGGCCAACCGCCGATGTTGACTCATCTTATTCGCAACCTACTAAATAACGCTATGTTGCATGGTGTTCCTCCAGTAACTGTTTTGTTATATGGCGCACAAACCCTTGCAGAAGCAGATACCCTACCCGAATATTTGTTAGATTCGCTCGTATGTAGTAGCTTTGCTGACTATGGTCATTTAAACTATGGTCACCCAACTTATGATAAACCTATCGATATAATAGAACAGTCTAAAGACGATCAAGAAGACAGCCCTACCTCTATCCAGTCTGTTGAACAGACCTCATCCGATGCATCAGAACAGCCTGACATCATACCAGCACCGGTTATTTTTAAAAATGGCGAAACGCTTGTTAGTCATGATGAAGAAAACGATAAAAACAGTCACGATCATAATGAGACCGATCAGTTAAGAGACATATCTGATAATAACTATAATAACCAAGGTCAAAAGCAGACAGCGGATATCCTAGCTCCCAATGGTAATAGTAAGACACTTCGTAATGACCACTATAAACTTGCTTCTGATTTAACCAATAGAATCAAAAAAGTCGTTTGGAATATCGTCCCAGAATCGCAAGAACAACATCTAAAGACTGGCGAGCTAAGTGATGCTCTAGTCAAACCTGTCACTCACAAGCGAGTAATTGAAAAGGCAAATACTGCTGACCATAAAGGCAATTCAACCAAAGACAGTAATGCTAGCAACAGCAACGTTGATAGTGATGGCAATAACACACCACGTAAAGAAAGCCTATTTAAGAAACATCTTAAAAAAGTCAAATCTGAAGATGCACGCCCTTTACCAAAATATGCAGTACTTGCAGTCATTGATGAAGGTACTGGTATCCCGAAAGACAAGCGCGAAGAAATCTTTAGCCCGTTTGTGCGCTTACAGCAAAAAAACAAAGGTTCCGGTCTAGGTTTATCACTGGTATCACAAATCGTCACGGCTCATCAAGGCCAAATAATTACTGATACTATTAATGGACATACTAGGTTTTTGGTTGTCATTCCAGTCAAGCATAACCCACATAAAAATCACGATAACCGTGATTAGGTATGGCCAATCTAGTTATTGACATAAGCTAAACAATTCTGTTTTTCGACCTAATACTTGTTTGTATCTATCCACTACTGTATCTCAAGACTCTATGAATATCCTTTATACGTCGAGTACTGCATAAGGCTAATATCCATATCGTTATAAGCGGTTCTCGAATGTTCATATCCAAAACGTCTAGAAATATGCTATATTACTGCCCCTTATCATATAGCCATTGATATAGATTTGACGCTGTCATCTTGCAATAGTATATCGACATTATCACCGCTACCTTATTTACTAAACTTCGAGCATTCCATGAGCGATATGATCGTCCTAAATGACGTGACCAAAAGCTTTTTAAGCGACCGATCCATAAAAGACAAAGATGGTAAGCCGCATTGGTTTACTGCGGTTGAACCGACGTCCCTGTCTGTTCGACAAGGTGAAATCTTTGGTTTGATGGGCTATTCAGGTGCTGGTAAATCTACCTTATTACGATTAATCAATATGCTTGAGCGTCCTGATTCAGGTCAGGTTATTATCGATGGTACTGACTTGACGACGTTGTCCGCCAGTGACCTACGTGTTGCGCGTCACAATATTGGTATGATTTTCCAGCAATTTAACTTGATGTCCAATCGCACCGTCTTTGATAATGTGGCGTTTAACTTAACAGTGTCAGGTTATCCTAGTCGCGATGTACGCAAACGTGTCATGGATTGTCTTGAGATTGTGGATCTAACTGATCGTGCAGGTCATTATCCTGCGCAGCTATCAGGCGGTCAAAAGCAACGTGTTGGTATTGCTCGCGCCATTGCACCAAGCCCAAAAGTACTGCTCGCTGATGAGCCGACCAGCGCGCTTGACCCTGCAACGACTCGCAGTTTGCTGACCTGTTTGCGTGATATCAATGACCAGCTTGGCGTAACCATCGTGATTGTCACTCATGAGATGAGCGTGATTCGTAGACTCTGTGATCGAGCAGCACTACTTCATCAAGGAAAATTGCTTGAAGTTGCAGCAGTAAAAGAAGGTCTGATTCAAGCAACCACTCCGATTGGCAAAGGCTTAGTCGTTGAAGATTAATGAGGTAAAATAAACAGATATGTTAACTGGTACTGAACTATCCGCCTCAGTAGATAAGCTGTATGCGCTGCGTAAAGAGATTTGGCAAGCATCGTTTGATACCTTTGTCATGCTTGGTATCTCGACCGCTGCTGCTGTTACGATTGGCGGGCTATTTGGGATATTCTTATTTTTGTCCAGCGATCGGCAGTTTTTACAGAATAAAGGATTGTATGCAATCTTAGGCGGTATCACCAACTTTATGCGTGCCTTCCCTTTTGTCATTTTGATGATTGCCATGAGTCCATTTACCAAGGCGATTGTCGGCACAGGTATTGGTCCTATTGCTGCCTCTTTGGTTCTAGCAATTGCCGGCTCGTTCTACTTTGCGCGTTTGGTCGAGCAAAATCTGCGTGAAGTACCACGTGGTATTATCGAGGCAACCGAATCGATGGGCGCACGTCCTTTTACGATCATTAAAGTATTGCTTAATGAGGCGCGATCAGGACTGGTGTTATCCGTCACTATTTTATGTATCAGCCTACTTTCTTATTCAGCGGCGGCTGGTATGATCGGTGGGGGCGGCCTTGGTGATCTGGCGATTCGTTATGGTTATTACCGTTATCAAACAGAAGTCATGATTTTTATTGTCATTATGCTATCAATCATGGTCATCTCAATTCAAGCTTTTGGTAATTGGCTGGCGACTCGCTTGGATAAACGCTAAACCACTTTGTAGAATACTTGACATTGTAGCCGACTAGGTTTAATTTGACCGTCATCCAATTTTTTGTAGAGGCAGCATTACTATCCATAATGTTGCTTTTTTAATGGTTACTTTATTATTTATTTGAGGAAATATTATGAAATTAACAGATATTAGCCGTCAGTTGGCGACTGCATTTGCCGCTGTTGGTGTATCGAGCCTAGTGTTGGTCGGTTGTAATAACTCATCTGCACCAGAAGCAAATAAAGAAGCGGTTACTGAGGGTTCAACAGCTCAAACTGCTGCTAGCAATATCGATCCTGAACACACTAAAATTGTCATCGGTACGACCGAAGGCGACTTTGCTGATATGGTACGTAATCAAGTTAAAGCCTCACTAGAAGAGCAAGGTTATGAAGTTGAGTTAGTACCTTTTACTGACTATGTACGCCCTAACCTTGCACTGGCTGAAGGTGATTTGGACATCAATATCTTCCAGCATAAGCCTTATCTTGATACCTTCAAAAAAGAAAATAACCTTGATTTGGTCGAAGTTTTCCAAGTACCAACCGCTCCGCTCGGTATCTATTCAGGCAAAAAAAGCACTCTTGATGATGTCTACAAAGGCATGAGCGTCTCTGCACCGAATGATCCAAGTAACTTTGCCCGTGCCTTGGTAATGATGGACGATCTGGGCTGGATCACACTAAAAGACAATATTGATCCATTGACTGCTTCAAAAACTGATATCGCTGATAACAGTAAGTATGACATCGACATCATTGAACTAGAAGCGGCTCAATTACCACGTGCCCGTGACGAAGTCGACTTTGCTGTTATCAATGGCAACTATGCAACAGATGCTGGTATTGAGCTAACCGAAGCGTTGTTCCAAGAGCCAAGCTTTGCTTATGTTAACTGGTCAGCGGTCAAATCTGCTGATGCTGGTAAAAAATGGGTTGAAGACGTCACCAACGCTTATAACTCAGAAGCCTTCAAAAAGTATGCTCATAATACTTTCCCAGGCTACAAATATCCAAAAATCTGGGGTGGTAACACTGCACCAGCTACCGAAACTACTGCAAGCACTGCTCCTGTAGAAGCAGAAGCAGCTCAGTAATCAAGAGCTTAATGGCTAAAAGTTTTAGACCATTAAATACTGCTAATTTGAATTAATTAACAGTGCTAATAAGACAAGTCGTAAACACAAAAATGCCCACTACTTATGAGTAATGGGCATTTTTTACGTTCTAAATTTTATATTTAGCTTTTGTACTAATCGTTAGATAGTGCTTCTAAACAAGTCCAGCTCAATATCATAACTAGGCTCAGGTTTCTTAAACAGGTACTTACCATTACGAATTGAGGCCAGTACATCCGCGCGTTGGCGCACCGCTTCAAATGGACTTGTCGCATCCAATACTAGGAAGTTTGCTGCCTTACCCACCTCAATACCGTACTCTTCTTCGATGTTCAAGGTTTTCGCGCCATTAAAGGTAATGAAGTCAAGGCAGACATCAAGCTGCGGTAATGACATGGTTTGTGCTAAGTGAATACCATTATCCAAGATATTCATCATGTTACCGTTGCCCGCTGGATACCAAGGATCATTGATGGAATCTTGACCAAAAGAGATGTTAATACCATTCTCCCAGAATTCTTTCACTCGCGTGAGGCCACGACGTTTTGGATAAGTATCTTGGCGACCTTGCAGATAAGCGTTTTCGGTCGGCAGTGCAATAAAGTTCATACCTGATTGCTCAAACAGTCCCATCATACGAAACGCATAAGCATCATCTGCAGAACCAAATGAGCAAGTATGACTAGCCGCTGTACGCGCACCGATACCTTCAATCATGACCAAAGCATTCAATAATTGCACGTGACGACTCATCGGGTCATCGGTCTCATCACAATGCACGTCGATGAGTTTGTCATACTTGAGCGCAAGCTCAACCGTTTTACGTACAGAATCTTGCCCAAACTCGTACGCCCATTCAAAATGTGGAATACCACCGACGCAGTCCGCGCCCATCTTGAGAGCTTCCTCTATCAGCTCAACAGCGCCTTTGTAGGCATACATGCCCTCTTGCGGGAAAGCAACGATTTGAATAGTCAAGTTGTCTTTTAACTCTTCGCGCAGCTCCAGCATCGCTTTGAGCCCAGTCAGATCAGGATCACAAACGTCAATATGGGTACGAATATATTGCACCCCTTTGGAGACTTCTTCTTGAATACCTTTTAACATACGCGTTTTAGCTTCTTCAAAAGACTGCGTTTTTTTGACATCGTGCCAGCGTGCAATACCTTCAAACAGCGTTCCTGAGGCGTTCTTGGCATCATCGCCGCCACCCGTATAAACATAATCAAGATGCAGATGTGAGTCCACATAAGGCGGTACCACCAAACAGCCCTTTAAATCAATCTCCTCCGTAGCGGCAGGCAAGCCTCTACCAATCTGCTCAATGATTCCGTCCTTGACTAAAATCTCATTAGCTTCGCTATTGCGATAGATATTTGCATTAGTAAATTTGATCATGACAAACTCCTGTTATTGACTAATAAGTGATTAAGAAATAGAAACTAAATACCTTCAAAATCGATATCGTACTGTACTATTGCAATGCTTTTTTAAAACATATAATGACGTTACAGCCTGTTTGTCCTTTGTAGAAAACCGTCACTTACTCTTTCACTTTTTTCTATTTTTTTCTATAGTAGCTGGGTTGCTTAGTCATTCTATCAGGCTAGGTTTTATAATTAATACTAGGATATAACGATTGTTAACTCAGGTTTAGAAGCTGCTAACTCAGATCGTATCATGAATTATTTAAAAAGCTGTAAAACCACAAATAACACATAATAAGGATAATAATATGAGTACCAAAACTTATAAAATTCGTACCGCAGGCAAAGCCAATATTCCCGTATTAGGACTTGGTACCTGGCAATCAACAGGACAAGACTGTATTGATGTCGTCAGTCAAGCACTAAAAATGGGTTATGAGCATATTGATACTGCGCAAGCTTATGATAATGAAGTCGAAGTCGGAAAAGGTATCAAACAATCAGGCGTGGCTCGTGATAAGTTCTTTTTGACCACGAAGATTTTCCCTGATGATATGAAGTTTGAGCCAGAAAAGTTAATCGCAGCGGCCAAACGTTCTTTAGAAAATCTCGATACCGATTATGTCGACCTATTGCTATTACACTGGCCAGATTCCCGTGTACCGTTATCTGAGACCATTCCTGCATTGTGCGAGTTGCAAAAACAAGGCTTAACACGCAATATCGGCGTCTCTAACTTTAATATCGCCAATATTATTGAAGCAAAGAAACATGCTGATGTCCCTATTGTCGTCAACCAAGTCGAGTTTCATCCATTTATCAAACAAAACACCTTGCAGTCTTTTTTGAATAATCACCATATTTTATTGGAAGCTTACTCACCACTCGCACGCGGTGACGTGTTTAATAATGACGTTATCAAAGAGATTGCAGACAAGCATAACGTGACTCCAGCCCAAATATCATTGGCTTGGATACTATCGGATAAAGACCGTGTGGCTATTCCAAAGACTTCTAATCCTGATCATTTACAAGGTAACTTGGATGCTATCGAAGTCCAGCTTAGCGCCGATGAATTAGAAAAAATTGGCAACTTGGCTCGTAGCGATGGCCGTAAAATCGAACATCCTGATTATACTCCTGTATGGGATGACTAACTTTTATATCAACACCCATATAAAAAAAGCGCCGTTAATAAAATATTAGCGGCGCTTTTGCTGTCAGTAGATGTTTAAGACTACTGTTGCAACGTTTTGGACTCGTGGATTGGCTCTGCTGGATTGTACTGCTCAGAAGTCGGTGTCAATCCATTGCGGTTATTAGCTTTCATAGACTTGGCAACCTCAGGTGGCATATAGTTTTCGTCATGCTTGGCTAGCACTTCACCGGCCACAAAAGTCTCGCCCTGCATTTTACCAGTGGCGACCACGCCTGAATTTTCAGCAAATAAATCCGGCAAGATACCTTGATAAGTGACCGGAACCGTTGATTCAAAATCTGTAATCGCGAACTCAACATTTAATGGATTGTCTGGCGCCCGCTGTACGCTACCAGCAACGACCATACCACCTGCACGAATACGCTTATCTTGGGGTGCTTCGCCCTCGGCAATAGCGGTCGCATCAAAATAATAGTCAGTCTGCTGGCCAATAGCATAAATGACCAGTACCACGGCAATTGCTGCTCCTGCTAACGTAAACATTACCCACATCAGTTTTTTGCGACGAACTGCATTCATACTATTACCTCATTAATGAGTCTTTGCCTTACAAGATATAGGCAATACCATCTAAATCTATAAAACAGAAAATATTAAAGAAACTACGATTAGAAAAATTTTTTAAAATATTTTTCTAATCGTAGTTTTCTAATGGTTATATGGTAGCATTTTTCAAACAAATCAATAAGCCTTTAAACACTAATAAGCTTATGTTTTCATCATTTAAAAAAATGTAATAGTATATGCTAAGGCAATGATATTAAAATATTTTTTATAACGTTTGCTCGGGTACAGAATTGGGGTTTTTAGTAGTACGCTGAGCTTGACGCGCTTGCTGAATGGTCAGCTGTTTGATAAGTGTTTGTCGCTGCTTACGGCTATAAATAATAAAAGCCAGCATCACGCCCACCGTAATTGCCCAACACGACCAGACAAACACGCCATGCTTACCCATGGCGATAAACTCAGATATGCTATAAAAGTAAGGCTGCATAATCAGCTCCTAGCCATTATTTGTCTTGTCCACGAATATATTCTTTGACCCACGCTTTACCTTGATCTCGGTACAAAATGAGGGTGTTAGTACGATAAATCGTTAATGTCGCGACTAGTAAGTAACTACCGATAATCATAAGTAGCAATGGCATCCACATATCGGCTGACATTTTTGGTGCGGCGGTTAAGGTAAAAGTTGAGCCTTGATGTAAGGTATTCCACCACTGTACCGAATATTTAATAATAGGTAGATTCACTGCGCCGACAATGGATAAAATAGCCGCCGCTTTACCTCGATTAGCGGTATGCTCAAACGCTGCAAACAACGCCATCACGCCTGCATATAAAAACGCCAAAATCAGCATAGACGTTAAACGCGCATCCCAAACCCAGTAAGTACCCCAAGTAGGTTTTGCCCAAATAGAGCCGGTGATTAAGCTAATCACGCAGAGCAAAAAGCCCAATGGAGCAAGCGCCTGCGCCACCAGACTGGCCGTCTTGATTTTCCAAACAAGGAAGATAACCCCTAATACGGCGAGGGCAAAATAGATAGAAATAGCGATACTGGCCGCTGGCACGTGAATAAAAATAATGCGGTAGCTATTACCTTGTAAATAGTCAGGCGGCGCAAAAGCGAGACCCCAAACACTACCGATCAGTAGAAAAATGCTGGCTAATATTGCCAACCACTTAACCCAAGGCGCAAAGATGCGAAAAAACTGCTTGGTACCCACAGTGGTCAAGAAGCCTTGCCAGATGCGCTGCCATAGGCTAGGAGATGAGACATTATTCAGGTTGGGCATGGGAATAAACCTATTTGCACAGCATATTGGTTATACAGATACTACATCATGAACGCTACTATCTGCTAACCTGCTGGCGTTAAACACTGGATAGAATCTACAAGTGACTTGTTATGGATTTAATTGGCTATTATAGCAAAGTTGCCCGTTTTCAACATGCTGTTAATATAAAGGTTTTTTCAATTTAGCCACGCCATTTTTAGGGTCATAGCAATCACCCATGGCATCACGAGTACCGAGATAATACTACCTGCCAATAATAAAGCCAATATCGGCAAACCATTAAGACCAGTAGCAAATAAGTCAACTGCTCCTGTCGCAAAAATCAGTACTGGCAACTGCATTGGCAAAGCAATCAAAGGCACTAGCACCGCGCCATTCTTTAATGACAGCGTCAAGCTACTGGCGACCGCTGACAACATCAACAGCATCGGACTACCTGTCACAATAGAAGCCATCAATATCCACGCTTCAAACCAGCTAAGTTGAAACAATGGCACGGCAAGTAAACTGAGCACGGCCACAATACCACTACTAAAAATCCAATGGATAACCAAGCGGATAAGTACCCATAACGGTAGCGACGCTTTGGCGACGACCAACTGCGCGAGCGTGCCATTATCGAGAGCAGGTTTAAATAAGCCATCAACGCCCATCACCAGTGACAACAGAGCAGCAATCCACACAGCTGAGACCCCAAGACGCTGCAACAGCGCAGGCTCGCTACCTACGGCTAGCGGAAATAAGGTAATAATTACCAAAAACAGTACCAAAGGGTATAACCACTGCACGGCACCTTGCTGCTTCACGTGCCATTCGCGCCGCCATAACTGTCTAAAACTGATACCACGCGCAGCTAATGCGCTAACGTTTGAGCTTTTATTCGCTACTTGTACTGGACTGTCTTGCATTAGGTTTTCTTGCATGGTGCTCTCTTGCACTGGACTATCTCGTAATGGACTATTTTGTAATGGACTGTCTGTCATTATTCGTCCTTTCACTTATATTTGTCGCGCTTATACCATGTAATCTGACAAATTGAGCACCTGATTGGCGACGCCGACAGTTTGATGACTGGTCATCAATATGGCACCACCAGTATGGGAAAATTCGCGCAACCTGTCTTCCATTCGTGCCACCATATCGACATCAAGTGCGGTAAAAGGCTCATCCAGTAACCATAATGGTGTTACGTCCGGCGTCAACAAATATAGTCTTGCAAGGGTGATGCGACGCGTTTGCCCAGCAGATAAATGGCTTGAGCTAATCGTCTCAAAGCCTTGCAATCCCACCCAAGCGAGAGCGTCGTCAATATCAGCGATACTTGGGCTAATGCCATATAGGTTCAGCAGAAAGGTCAGATTTTGCGCGACCGTCAGATTGGGATGAATGCCTAACTGATGCGAGACATATAAAGGCTGAATAGGCAGATTTGCTACGCCTTGGTAGTGAACCTTGCCCGTCATCACTGGCAACAATCCCGCCAGTTGCATCAGTAGCGTCGTTTTACCGGTACCGTTTGCACCAACTAAATGACAGATGCTTCCCGCAGGTAAGTTGAGCGTGACCCCTTCACATAAAGGTATTTCACCGCGCTGAACCGTCAGCTCATTGAGCACAAGTAAGGGTGCATCCACAGCCGTCATTAAATCTCTCATTATTTATCAAGCGCTAAGCAATATTCATCACAAACGAATACATGGTTCATGGCATAATACTTTATGCTCACTATATCCACACAGTATAACAAATTGTCGATTACTATGACCTCAAAACCTATGCAGACTTCAAAAGATAACCAAACTCTAAACACTCAAGCATCAGACACTCAAATTCCAACGCCTCATACAGGTGCTGCAACTGCTCATCCTAGCGCAAGCTTATCAGCTGCTAGCCTAACTATGGATAGCTTAATCGATGCTCAAGTTGCCTTTATGCAGCAGTGGTTACAGCAGCAAGCAGAGCCGATGGCTCTAGAGGCTTGGCAGTGGTTAGGCGCGCAGCCACTACATAAATACGTTAGCGCCGATGATTTGCAGCACCTGATTAATGACTGGCTACTGAGCCAACCGATGAGCGATGTCATGCGCACCGATATCCGCGATATCTTGCATACGGTCATTTATCATCCAGTCAACGACAACGTACCTTTATCTGAGCTAGTGGATGATACTCAGGTTGAAACTCTTGCCAATTACATAGGTAGCCATGACGAGCAGCGTAATGCCTTGATTCATACGCTAGTCGGCAATGAAACCTTTGCAGACTTGTTGACGCAAACACTATATCACGCTATCAACGACTTTATGGAAACCACGCTGGATAAAGCAGGCGGTGTTGGTAAGCTCATGAAGCTTGGACGCAGCTCATTTGAGAAGGCAACCAACAGAAACCTGGATGAAAAGTTACAGACGTACTTGCATCGCAATATTAAAGACTTAACTCGCCGAGCAGAGGCGAATGCGCAAGCACACTTATCAAATGAAGAAGTCGCTCGGCTCTTGATAACAGGTTGGGGACGCATCAAAGACCAACCGATTAGCCAGCTACAAACCTACTTAAACGATGAGCCTGACCATAGCAGTATTGATCATATCGAAGCCAGTATCCAACAAAGCTATAACCGTCTGCGCTTGTCGCCTTACTTGCGCAGCCTTGTCTCAGCTAGCGTCGACACTTGGTACACTAATCATCAGTCGGATACGATTGCGAGCGTAGCAGCGAGCTTATATATTGATGAAGAGGCCATGACGCAATTAAGTAGCGCCCTACTTCCTGTCGTGCATGACGCTCTTGAAAGTACATGGCTTACCACTCATATCTATAACATGTTACAAGCATTTTATGCGCAACCTAACATCAAAGATGGTTTCGTATTCAGCAAAAATTAATTCGAGGTTTTAGCTTATTTATCAGCTTTTAATATTATTCATTTATTAAGTTAGTACAACAACTATGAGTCAACATAATAAACTCAGCTTATGGCAAAAACTCAAACGGTTCCTGACTGCTTCAGCACCGCAGGCTGTTGCTGATGACGTGAAATTGTCGCAGCAATCGTTGTCACTTAAAGCTGAATTTAGCGTTGATAACGATACTGATATTAATAAAGATATTAATGTTAATAAAGATACTGCTACTGATACTTTACAAGCTGGAGCTTATAGCGCCAAGGCTAATAAAAAGCCTAGTGATAACAAGACCAATGATAAAAATGCTAGTAGCATAGGCTTTGCTAAAACAGACACGAACGGCGACATCAGTAATAATAAAAAAGATAGCGAGAATGCTAAAGCAGATACACCGAATCAGACTGCCGAACAAGGCCGTAATACTGACATAGCTATTGTCGATTATCTTAAGCAGTATTTTAATGACAAACAATGGCACTACACCCATTATCGGCCAAGAATCAATGACAGCCAGCAATCGCACCATTTATCCTTAAGAATGCGCAATAAACAACTAGAATGTGGCTATCTGTTCCGCGTGCAGGAGAAAAACAATCTGCTAGCAGTCTATGGGATCTTACCGTTCTTAGTGCCAGAGAGTCATCAAAACGCAGCAATGTTACTTATTACCCAAATTAATTATGACATGCTGATTGGCAATTTAGAGATGGATGTGAATGATGGCGAAATACGATACAAACATGCTATCGATGTCGAAGCAGTTGGCATTAATGATCATATCATTGAGCATCTGCTACAAAGCGTGATTGCCATGACTACGGTCGCTTACGAGATATTTGATGATTTAATCAATACTCAAGACCCTGCTGAAGATATGCAAACGTTACTTATAGAGCTACGTCAGCAATCCGACTCAAGAACCTTCTTTCTTCCGACTCAATTTGTTCAATAAAGATGCTCAATTTAAAAAAGTAACACAACAAACTTACTTTGAAAATCTTAAGGCGAGGCTGATAGAAATTTTCGTAGCCTCTGTCTGCGTAGGCACAGCAAGCAAGAAAATTTTTATCAGCCTCGTATGCAGATGAGATGTATAACACTTTTATTTAGTAGAGACTATAATCCTATCTTTTATAACCTCTAAACTATTAAAGATAATAAAAAATGCTTTCACAAACTCCTTATCACCCTCTTAAACACCGACACAATTAAACATTATGCTAAAAATTGCTTACTCTGAAGTCTTCCGTTATTCCATACCCGACAAGCATCGTTTTCCCATGCAAAAATATACGATGATTCCTGAGCGACTGCTTAACGAAGGGACTATCACGACCGATAACTTTTTTGCACCGAAGCGTCTAACAGAAAATGAGATATTAACCACTCATACTGAGGACTATTGGCATAAGCTTAAAACCCAAACGCTGCCACGCAAAGAAGCGCGCCCTATCGGTTTTGAGATGACCGAAGCGTTAGTAGATCGTGGTCGCCATATTGCCCATGCCACTTATGAATGTGCGTTATATGCCCAGCAATACGGTGTAGCGATGAATGTCGCAGGCGGCACCCATCATGCGTTTGCCGATCATGGCGAGGGATTTTGCGTCTTTAACGATGTTTGTATCGCCAGTAATTTATTATTAGACCGTGGACAGGCGCAAAAGATTTTAATCGTTGATTTGGATGTCCATCAAGGCAATGGTAACGCTAGCATTATGGCGGATGAGCCGCGCGTTTTTGTGTTTAGTATGCACGGCGCTAAGAACTATCCGTTTCGTAAAGAAATATCCGACTTAGATATTGAGCTGGATAACGATACGGGTGATGCAGAATATTTACAGATTTTGATGGATACGCTGCCACGTTTAATTAGCGACGTCGCACCAGATATGATTTTTTATCAATCTGCAGTCGATGTGCTCGCGACCGATAAGCTAGGTAAACTTGGCTTAACGCAAGATGGTTGTAGGGCACGCGATGAGTACGTCTTGCAGCAAGCAAAAGCCGCTAACATTCCAGTCGCTATCGTCATGGGCGGTGGCTATTCAGAAAATGTTGAAGATGTGGTCGAAGCGCACTGTAATACCTTTCGGGTCGCCCAGCAGCTGTATTTTGGTGAGATGACTGGCTCATGTGCAGCCCATTAATAGACGAGATAAAACCATTTAGTTAAGACGAGATAAAATCAGAGCATTTGCGAGGCTTTATATGGCAAAAATATTGATAATTATAGGCATTGTGCTGGTTATTATCGGCGTTATTTGGCTACTGTTTCCAAGCGCGTTTTCGTGGATAGGTAATCTGCCAGGCGATATCAAACACACTTCAGGCAACACACGGGTTTATTTTCCAGTAGTCACGATGATAGTCATCAGTGTCATCGCTACTATCATGTTAAATTTATTCAATCGCTAGTCATATTTTACGTTAACTTGAAAAGCACTCCCTATAGTCAACTCATTTTAAAACCCAGTAGCACGTAATTATTGATGGCTCGATTCTATTTGGTACTGACTAGACTACAAAAATGCCGTAATTCCCTGCCAGCCTACACGTATACCAAGTAGCGTGAGAATCAATAAAATAAGCTGACGAAAGCGTGCTTGCGGTAAGTAACGACGCAGGCGGATACCGACTAAAAGGGCGGCAATAGACAGAACACTCAGCAGAGTAATCAGCTGCCATTCACCACGGCTTAATGCCATAATAGGCTCACGCAATACGATGATTTGGGCAATTTTACCCAAGAAATAACACATGTTGCCGACTTTAGCGATGGTGTTTTTATCATTACTCGCTGACAATAAGTACATCATCAAGATAGTCGACATCGCGTTGGTGGCGCCGCCAATGACGCCTGCACTAAAGCCTATGATAATCAGCACAGGCTTAGTATCAGGCAGACGTACTTGCTTACCGAGTAGTGCACTTATCACATAAAAACCAATGACAGCTGCTAATATCAATAATATATAAGCACTATCTACCCACAGCAGTAGCTTGGCGCCCAAAATACTACCAAGTAGGCTGGTTAACGCGAGCAGCCAATAGCGTCTGCCGTAATAAATAAAGTTTTGCCAGATACTACGACCGCCACCAGCCAGCCAAGTCATCGCATTAAGCAATAACGACGGGAATATCACCAAGACAATGGCATGTGGCAGCGGGTACATGCTAGCAAGCGCAGTCGTCGTTACAAGCGTTACGCCCAGCCCACTAATGCCATGCAGTAGTGATGCCAGTGCAAAAATCGCAATCAGCAATAACGTTTGGGTGCTATCGCTATCAGCTATATCCATCACAGTAGATCTAACCGACATATCATTTGCGTCTTAATGCTAATAACTAAGTAATTAACCATTAAGACGTTGCATCAGGGTCTCGCCGATAATAGTAGCGAGCTGCTCAGCAATCTTATCCTTACTTGCTTTTTCTAATGTCACCGTATCATGAGTATAGCGCTGAGAGAAAAACACCTGCATCGCATTGTCATCGCTGGCAAAACCAATGTCTGAGCGTGACACATCGTTACAAGCAATCAAGTCTAAATCTTTAGCAGCTAGCTTACCGCGTGCATAGTGCTCTACATCTTGCGTCTCTGCTGCAAAACCGACGACAAACATATCAGGATAGGCATGTGAAATAGTCGCTAAGATGTCAGGGTTCTTGACCAAATTTAGTGCCATAGCATCTTGGGTTTTTTTGATTTTTTGCGGGGCAGCTTCTTCAGTACGATAATCGGCGACGGCTGCCGTGGCAATAAAGATATCAGCATGGCGCAAGTTATCTAAGGGCAATGTATCCAAATTACTGTTTAACGTTATACTTCCTAACGACATACTTTGCTGCTCTATCTGATCGTCCGGCTCATGGCAGTCACAGTCGCCATGTTCGTGTTCATGGCTGTGCGTATGGTAGTGCTCATGACTATAATGTTGTTCATTTTCAGTCAGGGACAATAAAGCAGGATGCGTACCAGCAACACATTGCTGGGCAGTCGTTAACATCTCTGCGGCAGACAATACATCAATACGAGTGACTCCAAGCGGCGTTGGTAGCGCGACTTTCCCGCCAGCGATTAATGTCACTTGTGCGCCCGCCTCTACGCAAGCCTGTGCCAATGCAAAACCCATTTTTCCTGAAGAATGATTAGATAAGTAGCGCACCGGATCGATTGCTTCAACAGTGGGTCCTGCGGTAATAACGACCGTTTTACCAAATAGATGCTGTGGGATGGTTTGCTGCGCACTAAATAAGCGCACCTCTGCTAACAATTGCTCAGGCTCAGGCAAGCGCCCTGCCCCTACATCACCGCACGCCTGCTCACCGCTGGCAGGCTCAATAATATGATAATTCATATCAGCTAGCGTCTGCACATTTAAGCTTACTGCTGGATGCGCCCACATTTGCTGATTCATCGCTGGGGCAACCAATACTGGTGCGGTAGTTGCAAGGCATACTGTAGTCAATAGGTCATCAGCCATTCCCATTGCCAACCGAGCCAAGGTATTGGCTGAAGCTGGGGCAATGACTATTAAGTCTGCCCACTTGGCAAGCTCAATATGACCCATGCCAGCCTCAGCGCGCTCATCAAGCAATGAGATGTGTACCTCGTTACCAGTCAAGGCTTGTAGAGTGAGCGGCGTGATAAAGGCTTGCGCGCCTGTCGTCATAATGACACGCACATCAAACCCTGCTTTAATCAATAAACGGGCAAAAACAGCAGATTTATAAGCAGCAATACCACCAGTAATAGCAAGCACAACATTAGACATAGGCATAACATCAATAAAAGGTTAGAAGATAAAATTGTGTTTATAGTAACAATTATGCGATAAATTGGGGAAAGTTTTCTCTTCCAATTTTGTTTGCTTTTTCAATTAATTAAAATCAACCCATATTTAAGGAAAAATAGTGGCTATAAAAGATTGGCACGAAGACGACAGACCACGCGAAAAGCTGCTAAAATTTGGTGCAGCGCATTTAACTGATACAGAAGTTTTGGCAATATTTTTGCGTACTGGTACTCAATCACAGTCCGCTATCGAGCTTGCTCGTCATCTGATTGAGCAATTCGGTAGCCTCGCTGAGCTTCTAGCGGCACCGCAAGAGACGGTACTTGCCTGCCATGGTATCGGACCTGCCAAATATACACAAATATTAGCCTCGCTTGAGATGGGTACACGCTATCTGGACAGTCAGCTCAAGACTGGTCAAGCGCTTGGGCGCTCACAAGCAGTCAAAGACTATATCAGTACGCAATTACGCGGCGAGCATCGTGAGGTCTTTGCCGTACTTTGTCTCGATAATGCTCTGAACCTATTGAACTTTGAGATACTCTTCACTGGTGGCATCTCTTCTTGTTCAGTATGCATCAAGCACGTACTGCGTCATGCCTTAAGCCATGCAACCAGTCAGTTAATCGTGGCTCATAACCATCCTCATACTGATGCACAGCCATCGACAGCAGATAACCTGTTAACTTATGAGCTAAAAAAAGCCTGTGATTTACTTGATATCACTTTTATAGACCATATTATCGTTGGTCGTAACGACACCTTATCTTACGCTGAAAACTGTTTGTCTCCCTTTTAATTCAAACATCACAAAATTTTTTCGTTTTATTTAAAAAAACTAAAAAAAAGAAGATAGACTGATACATATTGTCGACATAGCGTAGCATTTTGTCTATTGATAGTTTACGAGAACTATTTCATATTGGTAGATAAAATTGTCTTTATAGCCTGTTTTAATAAACGATTAGATTTAATCAGGCTCTCAAGCAAGGATAAAAGAACAAGCTCAGAAATAATATAAATAAGATGTATGACGATTGGCTCACTATCGACTCTGATTACTAATACTACTTGATATTTTTTATTTCCCGATTCTCACCCACGTTTTGCCAAGGAGACAGTCATGGCGATTGGCTTATTTATTTTAGCAGTAATCATTCAGTTAGCCGTTGTCCTGGCCATATTTTTACTGTCTTTATCTCGTGTCACTGGTAGTATCGTTGCCATTATCACTGTCATAGTTACTGCGTTTATAAGCCCATGGTCGCTCATATTGGGGGTTCCGATAGCGCTTTTGTGTTTGATGTTGTTGATTGCTCCCATACGCCAAGCGCTTATTACCAAGCCTGTTTATAAAGCTTTAAGCGGTGCCATGCCAAGTATGAGTGATACTGAACGCGAAGCGCTTGATGCGGGTACTAGCTGGTGGGAAAAAGAGTTGTTTATGGGTGCACCAAACTGGGACACCTTTGCCAACTACCCTTACCCTGAGCTGTCAGAACGCGAACAAAGCTTCATCGACAATGAGGTTGAGACGCTATGTGCCATGCTTGATGAATGGGAGATTACTCAAGATTATAAAGACCTAACCCCGCAGACTTGGCAGTTTATTAAAGCCAATGGCTTTTTGGGTTTGATCATTCCTGAGGAATATGGCGGTTTAGAGTTTAGCTCTTATGCTCAAAGTCGCGTAATGAGTAAAATCGCTTCACGCTCTTCAACGGCTGCGGTCAGCTGTATGGTGCCAAACTCACTTGGTCCTGGTGAGCTGCTCATGCACTATGGTACCGATGAGCAAAAACAGCGCTGGCTACCTGGACTGGCCATAGGCGAAGAAGTGCCTTGCTTTGGCTTGACAGGGCCTGAGGCGGGCTCTGATGCTGGCGCTATCCCTGATACAGGGGTGGTTTGCTACGGTACCCATGAAGGCGAGCATATGCTTGGTCTGCGCATGAACTTTTCTAAGCGCTGGATTACGCTTGCGCCTATCGCAACTGTCGTGGGACTGGCATTTAAAATGCATGATCCAGAAGGCTTGCTTGGCGATCCTAGTAAGACCGACTACGGTATTACTTGTGCTTTAATACCTGCTAACCATGAAGGCGTCATCGTGGGGCCACGCCATTATCCGAGTGGCTCACCATTTATGAATGGTACGGTTGACGGTACAGATGTCTTTATTCCACTAGATTATATTATCGGCGGCGTCGAAAATGCTGGTCGCGGCTGGCGTATGCTGATGGAATGTCTTGGGGTTGGGCGCGGCATCTCCTTGCCAGCGCTTTCGACGTCAGCGAGCGAGATGAGTTACTTATCAGTCAGTGCCTTCTCAAAAGTTCGTGAGCAATTTAAAATATCGGTTGGTAAGTTTGAAGGTGTCCAAGATGCCACCAGTCGTATAGCCAGTAATACCTATATGTTAGAGGCGTTTCGACATCTGGTTACTTGCGGTCTTAACCAAGGTGGTACGCCATCGGTGATGACGGCCATGGCGAAATACTATGCAACCGAGACTATGCGTGAAGTCGTCAATGATGGTATGGATGTCGTTGGTGGTCGTGCTATTCAAATGGGACCGCGTAACTTTTTAGCCTCCCTTTATCAAGCTATTCCAGTCTCTATCACGGTTGAGGGTGCAAATATTCTGACACGCTCGCTTATGATCTTTGGTCAAGGCGCTATGCGTTGTCATCCATATCTTTTCGATGAGTTGCAATTATTGCAAAGTGAAGATAAAAAAGATGCGCTAAAGCAGTTTGATAATTTATTCTTTAAGCATTTAGGTTACACCTTTAACCGCGGAGCAAAAGCCTTCGTTGCAGGATATGTTGGGGGTAGCAATAATGCGCCAAGCTTTGCAGACGGTTTCACTCGCCCCTACTACAAGCATATCAACCGTTTGAGCGCTGGTTTCGCTCTTACTGCCGATATGGCCTTAGGCCTACTCGCTGGAGACTTAAAGCGTAAAGAGATGCTGTCGGGACGCTTGGCTGATATTCATGGTCATCTATTTATTGCCACCGCTATTTTGCAGTTTTACGAGCATGGTACTAAGTCAGAAGCAGAACGTTTACACGCAGAGGTCGCCTTACAAAATAGCCTATATACTATTCAAGAAGCCTTTGTTGCATTTTTTGCCAACTTCCCTAATCGGATGGCGGCCAATGTGGTTAGCTTTGTGACATTCCCAAGTGGACGTATCTTTACGCCCGCTAGTGATGAGCTAAAAGCCAAATTGGGTGATACCTTTATGGATGATCATGAAGCCAACCCATTCCGTGATTATCTCAAGACCATGGTGTACTACAATACTGATCCTGATGATGTTACTGGACGTATGGAACACGCTTATCAAACCTTGCTCGAAGTTGAACCGTTATGGCAAAAGTTTAAAAAAGCAGAACATGATGATAGCTTTGAGGGCTTAACCTTTGAAGATCACGTAGTCCATGCCAGCCAAAGTGGTGTTATTACTGAAAGTGAGGCTGAGCAATTAATTAAATACAACGCACTACGCTTTGATTCGTTACTTACCGATGTACTTGATGAGCATCTATTACATGTACAAGAGCGCTTTAATCCGCATAGTTTAGAGAATGCGGTACATCAGCTGACGGATTATGCTGAACTCAAAAGCGCAGCTCAAGCTAAAAATGGTATATCAGCTAGTCATGATACAACCAAAGATACTGAGTCTACTGGCGATGACAATCCAGCTCATGGTTATGAGTCAGATGGCGATGTCAAAATGGCTGGCGAACAAAGTATGGCCGAGGAAGTCACTGCACAGACTGACTTTGAGGAAGCGAACCCTGAAGCTGAAGCACTTGATCATCGTAGTCGTGACGCTGAGTCGACGCTTAGCGAACGCATGAGTTACAATCATAGTAGAGGTATTGATACTCAACTAGACACAGATGACGGGCATCTAAATGACCACAATGGTCATGAGAGTAGCGAGGGAGAAAACGTTTCTACGCAAGGCTCTAAATGGCAAGACGGGCTACGTCGTGAAGAAGACGATAAGGCATGATGAAAGCGTAGTTAATGTCCTTTAAGTAACTGGGCAAGCTACAAAAATAAAAACATTAAAAGCAAGATTGTCAAACTATGGCAGTCTTGCTTTTTTTGACTGCGCCACTATCAAATTTTTGTATGTTAGGACAATTATATTAAACCACTAATAACATAAGCATATATGGTACAAGGCCTAGCCTTGTCTGAAAATGTATTGGTGAGGTTTATGTACTTAAGAGATGTTCAACCCATAATGAATATATCAAACTGATCAGCGATTTGCTGAGTGAGAGTAAGTAAAAAAATTTGTTTCCATAACGAAAACAAAATGTTTAGAATAAATGACAGCTATTCTTTGGGCACATAGCTTTTGTAGGCAGTCATATCAATGATTAAATATGACTTAGATGAGAAAAAAATCTTGCAGTGCCCCTAACAATTCTTTTATATTGTCCACCGAAACACGAGACTAAAAAGAATTTAGGCGTAACAGGGCTTTTAATGTGATTGATAATGATGACTATGATATTAGTCATACTGATTTAATCATTAGTTTTATTGCCAAAAGTTACGTATACCAAGGATATAAGTTATGTGGAAAAATATGGGACTGACAGGCAAGATTATTGTTGCCATGGTACTCGGTATTATACTGGGTTTATTTTTGAACTATTCCGGACTCAACGCTGAAGGCAGCTTTGTTAATACCTATGTGAC
Organism: Psychrobacter sp. 1Y4; assembly: GCF_051847555.1. Taxonomy (NCBI): domain Bacteria; kingdom Pseudomonadati; phylum Pseudomonadota; class Gammaproteobacteria; order Moraxellales; family Moraxellaceae; genus Psychrobacter; species Psychrobacter sp. 1Y4. Next base: position 297,578 of record NZ_JBPYDE010000002.1, read on the forward strand.
CAATGGCTTTTTTGCCATTATTGGTAAGCTGTTCGTCAACTCGCTAAAAATGCTGGTGGTACCTTTAGTATTAATCTCACTTATTTGCGGTGTTTGCGGTATTGGTGATATTCGCTTACTTGGCCGTATTGGTACCAAAACTTTTCTTATTTATATGATGACGACAGCCTTAGCGATTGCGACTGCGATTGGGCTTGGTATTTTGTTTGGCATCGGTAAAGGGATGGATATCGAAACCGAAGCTGCTTTTGAAGCCAAATCTGCGCCGCCACTACTGGATGTATTCTCCAACATCATCCCATCAAATCCCATCAGCGCGATGGCAAACGGGGATATGTTGTCTATTATCTTCTTTGCTATTTTGATTGGTATTAGTATTTTGATGGTTGGTAAACCTGCTAAAGGCTTGGTGCAAAGCTTAGAGCTTATAAATGAAGTCATCTTAAAGATGGTCACCATCATTATGAACCTTGCCCCTTATGGTGTATTTGCACTTTTAACGAAGGCCATGGCTGAGCTTGGTTTGGATCTTATTTGGTCATTGCTCGGTTATGTCGCTGTACTGGTAGGCTCTCTTGCTTTCCATTTTTTCATTACAATGATGATTGTACTCAAGCTATTCTCAGGTTTATCAATCAAGACCTTTTTAGCCAAGATGCGCGAAGTACAGATTTTTGCATTTAGTACCTCAAGCTCAAACGCCACCATTCCTATTACCTTACGCACCGTGACCAAGCGTATGGGGGTCAATAACTCAGTTGCATCGTTTACTGTGCCTTTTGGGGCGACCATCAATATGGATGGTACAGCGATCATGCAAGGTACTGCGACTATTTTTATTGCCAATATTTATGGGGTTGATTTGGGCATTACCGAATATCTGACTGTTATTTTGATGTCAGTATTGGCCTCTGTTGGCACAGCAGGTGTACCAGGGGTAGGTCTAATCATGCTATCAATGGTATTTGCTCAAGTAGGCTTACCTATTGAAGGTATTGGTCTGATCTTAGGTGTGGATCGTATCTTAGACATGTTGCGTACTGCAGTGAACGTTGGCGGTGATGCAGCGGTGACAACAATTGTGGCAAAGTCAGAAAACAAAATGGATCTTGCCATCTATAATGACCCTCATGCTGGTGCAAAAGATGTATTTGATGGTCATATTGATGAAGATAATGAGCGTGAATTTTCGCAGGTCTTTAGCGATGGATTGATGGGTAGTGAGTACGATGATGTCGATCGTCGCAAATAACTACTCATAAATTACTCGTAAAAAAATGACACGCAATAGTAGGACAACTTGATATTCTAAAATATAAAAAACCCCAGACTAATTAGTTTGGGGTTTTTTTATATCTTGGTTTTTGTAGCTGTTTTATAGTATCTGTAGAGCATTGGCGGTTATTGGCTATCAGCCTAACCGAATACGTATTTAGTCAACATCGCCAAGCACACCAATACAATCACTGGTCGAATCAGCTTACTACCGCCTTTGACCACCATATGCGAGCCAAAATAGGCGCCTATTGTTTGACCGACCATCATAGCCAGCCCCACTTTCCAAAGCACATTACCACCTAAAATAAAAAATATCAGTGAGCCAATATTGGTAGATAAGTTCAATACCTTGGCAGCTCCAGTCGCTTCAATAATCTGCCGACCTCGCAAAGCGACATTACCTAGCGCAAAGAACATACCCGTACCTGGTCCTATATAACCATCATAAAATCCAATCAATGGCGCCACGACTTTTTGCCACTTACTTTCTGAAATACGCGGTGCAGCCTCTACTTCACCGAGTCTAGGCGCAAACAAGGTATAGATTCCAATAGCGGCGATCAAAAATGGAATCAGCCTTTCTAACAGATCAGGTGGTGATAGTTGTACAGCGATAGTGCCAATAACTGAACCGATAAAAGCGGCAATAATGGCGATCTTTATACGCTGGGGTTTGACCACCCCCTTTTTAACCATGGTAATGGAGGCCGCTAAGGCGCCTGAGGCAGCCTGTAACTTGTTGGTGCCTAAAGTGAGCACTGGTGGTATATTGGCCAGTAGCATTGCTGGTATAGTAAGCAGTCCACCACCACCTGCGATAGCATCGATAAAACCGGCGAGCGCCGCCACTGCAGTGAGCATTAAAATGATTTCTAGGGTTAAAGATACGTCCATAGAGATGGCCTTGTTATAAAATTCTCATAAAAACAGCCAAAAACACTAGACCGCTAGCCAAGCGGCCTTTAATATCAACATAAATATTAAAATAGAATAGTGGATGGGTTGAGGTATTGGTTGAAAAGCGACTTATTATAAAGTTAAAACTGTAAAAAAACCAAAAACGCAACAAAGTCTGTTGGTTTTTTTTGTCACGATTATAGGCGTACTTAACGGTAAACACTATCATGTCGTAACATTATAATTTATGATAACGCTCGCAAATCTGTCTAAGACAACTGCATCTTATGTATAACGGTTGTCAGTATCTATCATAAAACATAGAATACTTTTTAGTAATGAAAAAACATCAAAAAAGAAGATAGACTTAAGGTATTTATTAGGTCGTAATAGCGTTATCAATCTTATTATCGTTTTTATATCGCCTGTCATAATAAGATGCGATAAGCTGATATATGTTGTTTAACGCATTTTATTGTTTATATTGATGAAATTATGAGAAACTAAAGCGAGCTATCAGCGGTATTATAAAGCTATCAGATAGACGTTTACGTTTATAGTATGTATTTAACAAATGAGGATGATATGGCAATACAAAAAGTTAGGGCATTTTTTAACCTCGATGCTTCAGGTGGTATTGTATTAGCTTTGGCGGCTATCGCAGCCATGATCGTCGCCAATAGTCCTCTCAATGTTTGGTACGAATCTTTTATTCACGCACCTGTTGCCATTCAAATAGGCGATTTTGGAATTGCCAAAGATGCTCATCATTGGATAAATGATGGTTTGATGGCAGTTTTCTTTTTTTTAGTTGGGCTTGAGCTCAAACGCGAAGTGCTTATTGGCGAGTTGTCCAATGTTAAACAGATTATCCTACCAGCTGGAGCCGCAATAGGCGGCATGATTGTGCCAGCTATTGTGTATCTACTTTTTAATTACAATGAACCTGAGTTTTGGAAAGGCTGGGCTATTCCAGCTGCAACCGATATTGCCTTTGCTCTTGGTATCTTAAGTCTGCTTGGTAACCGCGTACCTAACTCCTTAAAAGTATTTTTAGTATCTATTGCAATCTTTGATGATATCGGTGCTATTTTAATCATTGCTTTATTTTATACGAGCGAGTTATCGTTAAGCTCACTAGCCGTCGCAGGCTTGTGTCTGCCATTTTTATATTTACTTAATCGCCGAAATATCACTAGTCTCACGCCCTATTTACTTATTGGCGTTATCATGTGGATAGCCGTACTCAAATCTGGTATTCATGCAACGCTAGCAGGTGTCGTTTTAGCGTTATTCATTCCATTGTTTGACCGTACGGACCCTGAACATTCGCCGCTTGAGGAGCTTGAACACGATCTACAAAACACGGTTTCTTATGGTATTTTGCCACTGTTTGCGTTTGCCAATTCAGGCATCTCACTCAAAGGTGCAGGGCTTGCTGAGCTATTCCATTCAGTACCCCTTGGTATCGCCGCAGGACTGTTTATCGGTAAGCAAGTAGGTGTCATGGTCATGTGCTGGCTCATCTTTAAACTTGGTATATCGACGATGCCAAGAGGCATGGATTATAAGCAGATTTATGGTGCAGCCTTATTATGCGGCGTTGGTTTTACGATGAGTTTGTTTATTGGAGGTCTGGCATTTGCAGGCGACACCTCGTTATTTGATGAGCGTTTAGGTATTATTATGGGCTCGATCGTATCTGGTGTTGCCGGTTATATCATGCTCAAATTAAGCTTAAAAGACAGCGTTAGCGGTACATCAGTAGATTTAACACGCCATTGATATTTAAGCCAACGGTTTAGATACCATCAGCACGACTATGAGTCTTCTGTTATAAAGAAAGACTCATTAGGTGCCAACGGTTTATGACGGCTGTTATGGCCACTGATTACCATTAGCAGCCGTCATGATGGTACATTATAATTATGAAACCCAAAAACTCCTTTATAAATGACTCTACTACGCCTAGTGATCCGCTAGTATCAGACAAAGCATCTGTACAGAGCTATCAACGTCATGGGCGTACTACTGCGATTACAGATCATAGCGATTTACAAGTTCTGCGCCGTATCAGACGTTATCTGCTACCTAAAGACTTTACTGTCTCACAAAATCTATTAGACGAGATGGTAGCAGGCTACGACATTGGGGACCCACTAGCAGATGCCTTAGCAACTGACGGTGTGCGTTTTGCAAAACCTTTACAAAAACTTATCATCGATGACCAGTCAAACGTCAATCTTGCAACCAACCCCTCATTTAGCTTATTAACCGAGCAATTCAGTAGCCACCCTGATTGGTTTGATCCCAAGCTTGCACAGATTGGGGCAGTCGCCTACCGCCGTTATCCGTTAATGCTCATCTGGCTACTGCGTAATGTTGCGCTCATGGCAGGCTATAGTATCCCTGCTCTCTCCTTACCTCTCATCCAGACTGGCGCTTTGATGCACGATGCATTGCCACGCTTAATGCGTACCTATGCTTATATATTGGCTGTATCTGAACACCCGCAACTAGATTCTAGCGCGCGCAATAACCGCAAGCCTATTGATCAGGTGTTGGCGATTGGATCTGAGGGCTGGCGACAGTCTATCAATGTCCGCCAAATTCATACCTTGGTACGGCAAAACTTACTCAAAGGCAAAGGCAACGCGGCCAAAGGTGTTATACCAAATGCTGATCAGCATCATAATCCTGATGGAACTTGGAATACGGCCTATTGGGGCGTCCCCATCAATCAGACAGACATGATCGCTACCCATTTGCAATTTTCGTTATTGATTATGCGCGGACTGCAGTTATTGGGGGCGCGTATCAGTAAAGAAGAAGCTGAAGGTATCTTACATCTGTGGAATCTTGCCAGTTATTGGATGGGGGTTGACTTACAGCGCCTACCAAAAGATGAGTCTGCGTGCTGGGAGTGGCTATACACCTACTTATCTATTCAACAGCTTGACTTTAAGATGGGTCAGCCACTTGCCAAAGCTTTGCACGACTTGCCACGTCAGTTAATGGGCGAGGACAATCGACGTGGACGCTTCGTTGAGATGGTGAATGCCAGTGTGACCCGCACCTTAGTCGGTGATGATATCGGCGATGGACTAGATCTACCCAGATCAAAGATACGTTTTGGGGTATTGTCCTCAGTGCCTATTTTGTTTGCGCTTGATACAGCCCGCCAGCATAACAGTGGCATCGCTGATAAGCTTGAGCAGTTTCGCGCTAAACGCCAAGACAATATGAACTGGTGGCTAAAGAAAAACGATGATTATTATCAATAAAAAGTGCCAGCTGACAAACAGCAAGTAAGTAAAATTTGTACCAATCACGCATCATGCAGCCTTGTAACCACTTTATTTAATATCGATTATAGGTCGCGAATATTATTAGTAGTAAATAGAATATCTAAAAGCATTATCAACAAGGCGAACAGTAACTATAATAAATCCACAAAAAACCTAAGTAATGCTTTTTTATTAGATAAATATACGTAAGCGCTTATAAGCTGACAACTTTTATAGTCTACTATCTTGTATGCGGTAGTACCATTCAAGCTGCCGATCAAACCCAGTTTCTAGTAGACTTGCGATAACGCGTCCTGTTAGCCCCCATACTGTCTCACCGTCTACTTGCCAGCTGGGTGTCAGCATCGTCGCCACTTGATCTTGTATCGCATACTCTACTGCATATTCTACAGTTGGCTGAGTAAGTAAGGTTTCAAAATCTGCCCAAAAGATGCGTGATATCTCTCCCATCTCAGGCACCAATACCAAACCTGGAGCAATGAGCGCCACGATTGGACGCACACTCATGCCGCTTTTAGAGGTTTGAATAGGTAATTGCCCCAGTAGCTGCACTTTATTTGGTGGTAGCGCTGTCTCCTCGCAAGCTTCACGTAAGGCTGTGACAACGTTGTTGCCATCACCTACTTCATACTTACCACCAGCACAGGAGACCTCCCCTGCGTGACTGTTCATGTGCGCGGCGCGACGTGTCAAGAGTAGCTTAGGATGACGCTCATGAGTGATGGCCACCAATATCGACGCATCAGCGATTGGCGTTTGGTATAGACTGTCCAAAATACGGGCACTACGGGAGGTACTGTAAGAATGATATACCGCAGGACTGGTGACAGCATTTAAAGTCTCATGCTGTACTCGCTCAGCCAATGTTCTAAGCGTAGGGTGACGAATAAACGTGGGGACAGCGACTGACAGTTTATCAAATTGTGCAGACTGCGAAGGTATTAACATTATTATTGGCCTATATCTTTATCAGTGTTCAGTGTTCAGTGTCATTAAGCTAAGTTATCTATAAAAAATTCTCAAAAATAATAAGACTTATCATCAATCAAGTCGCTAAATTTATCAGTATATTATTTAGGAAACGCTAGTGAATAAGATTTTTTCGTTAAATAAGATGCAGGGCAGAATAGATGATTGCCCGCAAAGACTGCCTTTAGTTATCATTGGACTGGCTTGGCTAGGCGGTACATTGGCAACCGCAGCGCTGGCCCTAATTGGTAATTGGCAAAATGTTGCTATGATTTTGGGCTCATTTGGCGCCAGTTGCTTGCTTATTTTTGCTTATCCAGAAAGCCCATTTGCTCAGCCAAGAAATATTGTTGGCGGTCATTTTATTACCACTTTTACTGGTCTAGCATTTATGACGATATTTGGTATTGAGTGGTGGAGCTTGGCACTCGCTGTCGGTACTGCCATTGCGCTTATGCTATTGTTTCGGGTACCGCACCCGCCCGCAGGCTCAAACCCACTAATTGTCATGCTTGGAGGTGTTAAATGGCATTTTTTGGTCACTCCAACACTGGTAGGTGCGCTCGCCTTGGTTGTCGTTGCCCTGATTTATAACAACATCGGTAGAGGCAGACACTATCCAAGATATTGGTAATGTCAAGACATACTAAGCCACATCCTTCTTTGTAGTTTAGATTAGCCCAATCTGGTCATTACTACCCCACTTTTACGTGACTGGCTATTCTTAATCAAGCCCGTCATATCTTATAAGGGTAAATAACTGGCGTAACATCGGAGTCATATTTGCTCTATTGCAGATAAATGACGTGTTCATGTTACCATTATTCAGCATTGCCTTGTTTTGTGCTATCTTAAAACAACGTTTACATTTACGACAACATTTAAACTCAAAATAATGTTTAGACCTAGAGTTATACCTGTTGGCTATACTTATAAAAGCTAAAAACATGACGTCAGTAAAAACATTCTAAAAATTAAACATTTTTTACCACTCTTTTTATCTTATCAAAATAAGGCAGTTGATATGCGCTATTGTCTAGCATGTGGTCATGAAGCGGAACGCAAGATACCAGCGACTGATAATGTACCGCGTCTGGTATGCCCAAACTGTGGTTACATTCACTACGAAAACCCAAAGGTAATTTGTGGCTCTTTAGTAGTACACAAAGACAGAGTACTGCTATGTCGCCGTGCTATCGAGCCTCAATATGGCTTGTGGACCATACCAGCAGGCTTTATGGAAAATGGTGAAACCATGGCTGAAGGTGCCGCAAGAGAAAGCTTTGAAGAAGCCGACGCCGTTGTCCTTAATCCTCATTTGTACTGTATTTATGACATTCCAGATATTGGCCAAATCTACAGTATTTATTTGACTGATCTAAAGGATGGTGCTTACGGTATTGGTTCTGAAAGCTTGGACTGTGCTTTGTTTAGTGAAGAAGACATTCCATGGGACAATATTGCTTTTGAGGCAGTACGCCGTACATTGACCAGCTATTTTGCAGATCGTAAGCAGTTCGATAATTTGTCTGACTTTCCTATTCATCAAGACCTTATTGGTAAAGATCAAAGTATCAAGCGCTATTGAATCAGAGGCAAGATAACAAAAGCCAAGCATCACGCTTGGCTTTTTGTATGCGACTTACTATCTTTTACTACCTTATAACCTCTACTGCTCTAGCTTTTAATTTTACAAACTTTAAAGCCCAAATCTTTGACACTGTCTTCTTTATCATACGGCGCTAGTACCGCACGTACATGATTTTGTCCTTGCAGGTACTGCTTGGCCACGCGCTGTAAATCCTCGACCGTCACTGCCAAAATCGCTGCACGCATCTTACGTTGCCAGTCTGCACTACGCTGATGGAGATCAGCAAAACAGGCTTTAATCGCTTCACCTGCTGGCGAGCCTGGTTTATCCATCCCTGAGATAATTCCTAAGATGGCTTCTTCTAGCTGTTCAGCCGTTTGCGGCTCGTTTAACAACCACTCAATACTGGCATCAAAGTGCGCAAAGGTTTCGGCACAATGCGGATCACGGTAGCTAAAGAACTTAAATGCGCAAGCATTGGCATCGTAACCAGCTCCGCCACCATAAGCACCGCCGCGCTCGCGAATAGCACTATGCAAGTACCCATTACGTAAGTAAGGTGCTAATACCATAAGCGCTGCCGTATCTGGATGGTCAGCGGCCGGAGCGGTATAAGCGCTAGCATTATGATAGACGTTGGTCGGCACTAGCCAAGCTAAGTCTTCAACATCGGCAGTAGTACCGCTTTCTATAGCTCTCACCGCGTCTTGTCCGCCATTTAATGCCGGATCAAGTTGCAAGTCTGCAAACTCGCTTGGGATATTATCTTCAATGCCAGCATCAGAACCTTGCAACTTTTCGGCTAGCTTTTGGGCACTGCTGTCTTGCCAGCTATCGACAATCAGGTTGCTTAAGCGTTCGGTTTGCTCCGCTTCACAGATGATAACCGCGTGCTTAGGCAAACTAATCAAACGCTGATGCAAGTCCATCAAGCTACTTGCCAACTTGTCCCACTGCGCCTCATCGGTACTTGCCTGCGTCAAAAACGCTTTCAGCGCATTGAGTGCTGGCAGACCACTGCGCACATATTCTAGCTGCGCTTGGCGACTCATACCACGACTGGCAGTTTGCATGGCATAAGCATGGCCTGATCCTGCAAGGTTCGATTGCCAGCTGGCTTGACGCTGCTGCAAGATCTCTTTGATTCGGTCATGCTCGGTAAAGACGCTATGCTCCATCACTTCTTTGAGCAAGTCAATCGCTTCAGGTTTACGGTTTAGCGCACGCGTTGCGACGACAAAATAACTACTGATAGATTGGCTATCATCAATATTGGTGCGTTGACTAATACGCGCCGTTACTCCTGAGGAATGTGCAGCTTGCTTCGCTTGCAGCTCATGAGCACTTAAGGAGTCCGTACCCAGCTCAGATAATAAACTTAGATAAATAGGCAGCAGTGGGTGATTAATCACTTCATTAACCGGTAATTCATCATGGTTATGCTCACCGATCGCATCAGTCAACGGCACAATTACTTGATAATAATAGAGGCCATTGGTACCTGCCTCATACTCAAACAAGGTACTGTCTTGCCCGCTTAAACGCACAGGCTTTTGCGTGCCTTGTTTAAAGCTGATATCTGCTGGTACGTCTTCTAGGCCAACTTTTGGCAAGAGGTTGACATCATCGGGTGCAGTTTGACGCGCTGCTAGATCCAGCGCCTGCTTGTGCAAGATATCTTTATCATCAGCGGTCAAATCCATAGCGATGGTATCAAGACGGGTCTGCTCAGCTGCTGCCAGACGGGCTGATTTTTCACTATCTGGCGTTAGTGTGACACGGACACGATGCTGATTATCGAGTAAATGCTGTTTAATTAAATTAGGCAGCCACTGCTTATCTTTTACCTGTTCACGTAGCCACTGTAAATGCTCATCAACCTCCCAGACATCAATAGGATTGCCGTCATGAATCGCCGTGCTAAAGCCTTCTAACATCAAATTTAGACCATAAGGAATGCTATCACCGCCGATATGGCGCTGATCGATCTCGATTTGGTGCAAGATGGTTTCAATGGTGTCATCATCGATTGGATTGCTTGCAACTTCAGTCAGCAAATCAATAATACCCTGCTCTACCGCTTCGGCATGCTCGGGGTTTGAACCACGTAGACCGGTATAAAACACCATCTCGTAATGACTGTCATCAAGTCCCAATAGCGGACTTGGTGCCTTGCCCAGTGGATGACTGTCTAGATACGCACGTAATGGAGAACCTGAGTGTTCGACCAACACGCCTTCTAATAAGCGCAGAGCCAAACGCTGCTTGGGATCGGTAATCGATGGCAGTAACCACGCCACCACGTGATGGGTCTGATCAGGACCGGCTTCGTCAGCGGTATAAGTATCGACAGCGCTAATGGGTGCAGACAAACGCTGCTCTGGACGTGACACATGCTTTTTACCTGCTTCAAATTGGCTCAAGGCATCGTCGTGGATTTTCGCTTGCGTCTCAGCTACTGGAATATTACCAAAGCTCATAATGACGCTGTTTGATGGGTGATAATGACTGCGGTGAAACTCAACCAGTTCAGGATGGGTCAAGTCTGGAATATCAGCAGGATCGCCGCCTGAATTATAATGATACGTCGTCGTTGGGAACAAATGATGCGCGACCGTATGATATAACTGATCAATCTCACCGCTCATCGCGCCCTTCATCTCATTAAAGACAATGCCCTTAAACTGCGGCTTATCATTTTCGTCAAGCTCTACGCGGATGCCTTCTTGAGCAAAATCAAGCGGATGAATATTGGGAAAAAACGACGCATCAAGATAGACAGCAAGCAAGTTAAAATAGTCATTTTTATTTTGAGTGGCGTACGGGTACGCTGTCCAATCAGCCGCGGTCATTGCATTCATAAACGTATTTAATGAGCGCTTAATCATCGAAAAGAACGGATCACGTACCGGGAACTTCTCAGAACCACACAAGGCCACGTGCTCTAAGATATGCGCTTCACCTTTTGAATCCATGGGCTGAGTGCGAAAACCCACCAAAAACGCATTTTCATCACTTGGATGCGCTAAATGATAATGCATCGCGCCAGTTTTGATGTGCTGACTGATCAGCACATCCATTGACAATGCTTCAACATGGCGATGCTCAATCAGCTCAAACGCTGGATGCAACGTTAAGTCAGCGGTAAACGGTGTGTCAGTCATAGTTATCCTTATAGCTTATAATATAATGTAGATAGCGCTCAATGAGCTGGGTAAATATGAGAGTCTAGCCTCAAAATTGTGCCAAATATTTTTAATATTTAGTGATTAAACGTTGATTGTCAGTGAATTATTTAAAAACTAACTTAGCGCTTATAGATGGGGCTAATGCATTGATAAGTCAAGTCTGTCGACGCCAAACCACCATCAACGTAACAATAACCACAATTAAAATATGGCTTTATCCCTTAACAAAGATGCCCAGTACTGCTAGTATTAAATTATCCATCAATAGGAGCACATTATGAGCTATCAACATGTTTTATTGGTTACTGACTTGTTATCTGATGCTGATATAGTCGCCCAAAAAGCCAAACGTATCCTAGCAGGCTCTCCTAAAGCCAAATTATCGGTCTTACATATCGTTGAAGATGATATGGTGCGTTTTGGCTATGAGCTGGTACCAGCGTCTAGCCTATCAGGAGATAATGATGGTGAGCACTGGCAAAAGGCCCGAGCCAAGCTTGCGCTCTTTCTTAAGCGTAATAATTTACAGGCGGTCAATTCTGAAGTGACTGCTGCTATCTCCAATGACAAAGGCATCATCAATTATTGTCATGAAAAAAACGTTGATTTATTGATTATCGGACGTCATGAACGACATGGTATCGCTGCGTGGCTGGTTGGGGCAACAGCGGACAATATCTTGCCTAACACGCCTTGTGATAGCTTGGTGGTCAAGCTTAATCAGCCAGTACTTGAGTAAGGTCATCGTAACCATATGACCGGTTGCTTAAAATATTGCAGCCAATTAAACGCTGTTAAATAGGCTAATAAGTAATTTAAACGGTGCCTTTAAAGAATATAATAAAGAGTGCAACTCACTACTTAACAGCAGTCATCAGTAGTGCTATAGTTAAAACTACTTGCTACGAGGAGACCCTCATGAGTTACCAACATATTTTACTAGTCACTGACTTATTGGCTGATGCCGACATAGTTGCTCAAAAAGCCAAACGCATCGTTGATAACCGTCCTGGCTCCAAGCTATCAGTATTACATATCGTCAAGGATACCATGGTTGGCTTTGGTTATGAATTGGTACCTGCCTCAAGCCTATATGATGAGATTGATGATGAGCGCTGCCAAGAAGCACGGGCAAAACTGGCCCAGTTTTTGGAGCGTAATGATTTAAATGCGGTAAACTCTGAAGTGACGACTGCCATCTCTAACAGTGAAGGCATCGTTAATTACTGCCATAAAAATGATGTCGATCTATTGGTCATTGGTCGTCATGAACGCCATGGTATTGCTGCATGGATAAGCGGTGCGACCGCAGATAACATTCTGCCAAATGTACCCTGTGACAGTTTAGTCGTCAGGCTTGATAAACCAGTATCAAAACGCAGCTAATAGAGTTGATATAGGTATTGCTTGTTAGCTCATTAATAAATAAAAAAAGCGCACCGTAGCTACTTGTCTACGGTGCGCTTTTTGCTTATTTCTGCATGACAATCTTACCTACCTAATGCATTTATACTTAAGTGTACTGCCCTTGGATAATATCTATAAATGCTTGCCAGATTGGGCTTTTATGGCGGGCTTTGTGCCAGACCAACCACCAAGTCCGCGACAGATCAATACCCGTTACCTTCACTTGTACCAATTTTTGCGCTGTCAACTCTGCTTCAATCACATGCTGCGACAAACAGCCAAGCCCAATATCGGCACTGACCATATTTTTAATCGCCTCTGACTGCTGAATCGCCATAACGACTTCGACATCTGGTAAATGCTTAAGCAATTGCTCGTCGATAATTTGCCGCGTGCCCGAGCCTGCCTCACGTACCAACAACGGTAATTTTGCCAGCTGCGTTACAGTCAATTTATAACACTGCTCAGCTGCACTATACTCAGCCCAATCGGTTAGCCATTTACTATCGTGTTTAGCAAATATTACTAAGGTATCTGTACGCCATTCTTGCTGCTCGATGACTTTTATGTCTGTCGGACGCGGCATGCCTTCGACTAAAGCGATATCAATATTTAACTGTTCAACTTCATGAATGACTTCTTGGGTGTTGGCAATATACATGTCGACGTTAGCGTCTGGTAGTGCTTTATACAGCTGGGCTAATAGTGGTGGTAACACATAATTGCCGATAGTCGTACTAGCACCAATATGAATCTGTCCTGCTTGATACTGATGATACTGCTCAAGTGTCAAAGACTGGCTTAATAGTGCTTGCGCCTGTACATAAACCGGATGCGCATTTGGATGTTGATTAAGCCTGCGCCCTACTCGTTCAAATAAAGGCATTTGTAAGCGCGCTTCTAGCTCGGTCAGTGCGCTACTGACTGCTGACTGTGATAGATGCAGCGCTTCGCTGGCAAGGCTGGTACTACCTGTCTGATAGACACTAACAAATACTGCCAGTTGCCGCAAAGTGATCTTTGGTACAGTCTGAACGGTCTTCTTCATCAATCGCTATTGCCTTTTATCAAGATACTCTACTAACCTAAAATTTCGATAGGTTATACCTTATTAATCTGTTTTTATTATAAAACAACTTATCTTATACTGTCTATTCATAAGCTTATGCTTATTTTGATTATCGACAATAGGATGCGTCCCTTATGCACGCTTTTGCCCAATCAGTGAATCATTATTTTCCAAACAACCGTCACTTAGCAGGATTGGTTGTCGTGCTGATCGGTAGCTTATTTTGCCTATGGCTTAATAACAGTTTGAATACTTGGTCGAATGGACATATCGTGGGTCTGTCATCTTTGACATTAGCTATCTTGCTTGGAATGATCCTTGGTAATACGATTTATCCTAATTTCGCTGAGCGCTTAAATGCTGGCGTGGTCTTTGCTAAGGGTCAGATTTTACGTCTTGCCATTATGTTTTATGGTTTTAAACTGACAATAACACAAGTTGCAAGCGTTGGCATGCCAGCAGTTATGACAGATGCACTAGTACTGACATCGACATTTTTACTGACATATTGGCTGGGCACAAGGTGGTTAAAGGTTGACAAAAAAACAACTTTATTGATTGGTTCAGGCGCTAGTATTTGCGGAGCAGCGGCGGTCATAGCAGCAGAGCCAGTGGTCAAAGCTGAGGCGCACAAGGTTACGATTGCAGTAGCGACAGTGGTCGTGTTCGGCACTATAGCCATGCTACTTTATCCTTTTTTGTATCACCTTGGTTGGTTACAGCCTTGGCTTAGTGCCGAGCAATACGGCGTCTATACTGGCTCAACTGTCCATGAAGTGGCACAGGTTGTTGTCGCTGGTAATGCAGTAAACACTGAGGTTGGTAATACTGCAGTTGTCACCAAGATGATACGTGTCATGATGCTCGCGCCATTTTTACTGGTTTTATCATTTGCCTTGACCAAGGGCGATGGTCAAAACAGCGATAAAAAATTATCGTTTATAGCGCGTATTAGACAGGTCAGCGTACCTTGGTTTGCTTTTATCTTTATTGCTATTGTCATACTACATACATGGCTGCCAATGTCTAAAAGCTTTGAGCAAAACATGATCTTATTAGACGATGTGTTACTGACGATGGCTATGTTTGCACTGGGCTTAACGACTCATCTGAGCGCGATCAAGCAAGCTGGCATTAGACCGCTTATCTTAGGTGCAATTATGTTTGGCTGGTTAATACTAGGCGGTGGCCTTATTAATATTGGCATTAGCTTTATCTAGTAGTTTGCCTGTCCATTCTTGAATGTTCACCTCATTACCTAACGTAAAAGGCCTCCAACTACTTATAGTCGGAGGCCTTTTTATATTTATCATCTAATTTAGTATGATTGACTAAAACCTTTTAAGGAAAACGATTACTACATCTACTATCAGTGCTTTAGATACCAAATCATAGACGAAAAAAAACGAACCCGAAGGTCCGCTTTTCTACATCTATTCATCTAGCTGTCTATAAAGACAAATTAGATAGCAACGATGTTATGTGCTTGTGGGCCTTTTTGGCCTTGAGTTACAGTGAACTCAACTTCTTGGCCTTCAGCCAAAGTTTTGAAGCCAGAACCACTGATTTCGCTGTAATGAGCAAAAACGTCTGCGCCGTTTTCTGGAGCGATGAAACCAAAGCCTTTAGCTTCGTTGAACCACTTAACTGTACCTTTTTGAGTATCTGACATGTCGATAATCCTACTTTTAAATTTATTAATGGTCTAGTGACCGGTAACGCTTGCAAATAGCTACTGAACGATAAATATTAAAACGAAGGATTATAACTAATACTACGAGGTAATGATTTGGTGCAGAACTGCTTTTAAGCTTGGACGTATTATAAGACGTGCAAGCCTATATGGCAAGCTTTATCTTATATTTCATGTAACCGGATATACAATCATATTTTTTAGTCGTCGATTTGCGCTTATTTGGCATTGGGTAAGCGAAACAAATATATCGCCACTCCGCTACATACAAGGGCTACCGCCCATGCAACCCATAGCATATCTGCTGGCAGCCGATAAAATAACATTGCCGTTGAAAATCCCATCATCACTGTTGCAAGCCATTTAGCATACCGAGGAACAGCATGGTTTTCTTCCCAATCGCGGACATACTTGCCAAAATACTTGTGATTGATCAGCCAAAAGTGAAAGCGGCGCGAGCTTCTTGCCCAGCAGGCAGCTGCCAATAGTACAAAAGGCGCGGTCGGCATTACTGGCAATAAGATACCGATAATACCCAACACAAAAAACAACCAGCCAAGCGTCACAAACGTCCAGCGTATCGTTGGACTGCTGGATTGATTGGTCTTTGGTCGATAGTAAAAGGATTTTTTATTGTCAGTCATAAATATGATTTCGATACACGATAAAAGACAGATATCACTATGAACTTATAAAGCGAGAACGCAGCTTAAAAAGTAAAGCTCAGCTATCTATATAATTGTGTAAGCATGCTATAACGTTTAGAACGACACAAGTCTATTTTTGCGACATTTTACTATCATTAAGTATATCTGGATAAATTTGACCAACAAAAACCGCTCATAACTTAAATCATGAGCGGTTTTGATTAAACATGCGTTGAAAAAACTTTAAACCAGTATTAACGCAATAATTGGGAATATCAAAAAATATCCAAAGACGGCCAAAATTGCGTACTTGGTTTCGATACCTTTACCATTAAACTGCATTCTAGCCAGCGTATCGCCAAGCTTCAAAATCGAGATACTATAAAAATAAAAGGCAAATAAGAGAAGTACAATGCTAATAGTAAATATCGCGATGGAAGATAGCGCGCCAAAGAGGACAACCGTTCCTGGGAATAAAATCTCACCTTTGATAATTAGGACCAATAAAACGATCGCGGCACCTGATGCAGAGGCATGGAAAAATATAATATCGTGTAAGGTGGCATCAGCTTTATAAAAGCTGGTTTCGATGTCGAGCTTATCGCTACTCAGTGCCCTCGGCATCGAGTCTCTATCAACGATTGATTTGTGACCTTTTATATGACTCATGGTCACAAGAAAGGTAAAAAATGTCAGGGCGACCCAAAAGACTACATGTATATTTATCATCATTATTATTCCTAAATCTACTAAAACATGATTTAAAAATATCTTATACACCGACCCCGTCACTTACTTTTTACTTGTGTAAATCCAATTCTTAGAGAAGTCAGTGCGCTTATATTTATACTATCAGCCTTATCGCTTTGATTTGTAATAAAATGTCTAAGGCCTAATTTTGCTATAGCGGTGCTACATTTAGTCCTAAATAAAATAAGTATAAATATCATAATGCGCTACTGGAACAAATTTTTCTTTGCTTGCTGTGCCTACGCAGACAGAGGCTGCAAAAAATTTATCCCTATAGCGCTGTATTTCTTTTATGGTGGATCGAGTATAGCTTATAGCAGACAGGTTATCGTGTTTGGTAAATCGTATGGACGTAGTGTCTAATTCGGTTTTGTTTTGGCGTAAAAAAACCGCTCACAGTTTTGTGGGCGGTTTTATTTTTAATGATATTATTTTGGCTTACTTATTTCGATATCAATCCTATTTCTCGTGCTTCTTTGAGCCAACTTGGAAAATCTTCTAGCATGTTTTCATACAAGGCTTCTTCGCTGATATCGTCTAAATCATCGAGTTCAAAAAAGTCGCAATTATCAATCACGCGCCCTTCCATATCATCTAGTTTTTTGAGGATGCCATAACCACGACCACCCAAGCCCACAAACTGCCAAAATATCGGTAGTTTCGCCGCATCCGTCATGACTCTAGTGATACCGCGATTGTCATTAACCCCGCCATCACTGATAAATAGCACGTAGATAGGCACGTCCAAGCCGTCCTTTTGATAAAACTCTGTCACGGCTTTCATGACCTCTGCTTCGTTATTGATGCGTGGGCCAAGCTTCCATTTGCGCCAGCCGCCATGAGCGTTGTTGATGAAGCCGTCATAGTTGCTTAGCTCAATCTCGCCCAAATACTGCGGATCTCGGGCAAACGCCCAGCAGTCTAGCGCTTGGTCATCATCGAAGCTCACTGCCAATGGCAGTATGCGGTTGACCACTTCTTGCACGCGGCCTTTTTTGTACTGTCTGTTCATTGAGCCTGAGGCATCTAGCACCAGTGCTACCTTTGCGGTTAATTGCTGCAATTGGCGCTTCTCAAGCGATACCGTGGCTTTTTTGGCCAGATTGACCAGTTTTGGCGCTTTGTCTAGCATGACCTTCTCTAACGACGGTTTTGCTTGCACTGGCGTGGCGGTCGGCTCGATTACTTGCGGGCTGCCCTCTTCTACATCGCCACCGAAATGCTGCACGATGGCAGCAAGCCCACCATTAAAGCCTTGTGCGACGTTGGATACTCGCCAAACGCCACCCTTACGATACAGCTGCATCAACATACTGGCTTGCTGCTGTGCAAAGTCTGCTGCTTGATACTCTGCCTGTGCTTTTTGTGACTGTTGCCAAATCCCAATCTCTAACGATTGAATTTGATTCAGCGGCGTGTCGGCTGATAACACAAAAAACAAGCTGTCTATATTCGTAGCCAGTTTGGATAAATTCACTTCAAACTCGGCTTGGATGCCTTTATTTGCCGTTGGCTGCGACTCGTAATGGGTGAGCTTGATTTGACCGCACGGTGAGGTTGGCTGATTATAAAACACCATGTAATCATCATTGATCAGTTTACCCGCTGCGTCTAAGGCAAAGCAGCTGATGTCCATCTCGATTGAGCTTTGACGGGTGAACTTAAGCGTGATTGGTGCGGTATCGTCAATAGCAAGATTGCTTAAAGGCGCGCGTTGTCCGACTGTGAGATGATTCATGGTGTTCCTTACGTTAGCGTGTTATTCCTTTAAAGATAATAGCTTAATTACTGACATTAAAAAACCGCTAACAGCACGAGCTGAAGCGATTTTTTGCCATAGTCAAACTAAGGGCCTACATAATTCTCAATATCTAAAATACTTTTTAGATCACACCTCTTAGCTATTCTTTGTTTAAAATTAATAGACCTCTTGCAAAAGTCATAGTTTAAGCTCGGAATTAATGATACCAGCAAATAGCTTCATTCTAAGATCGTAGCG